>JABUSW010000323.1 GCA_021443885.1 Blautia sp. | reverse complement strand
GTGATTGATGTTGGCGGGAATGATTGCCATGCCGGCAGCGGGACTTCTTTTTTCTGGTTTCCAGGATAAAGGCTGGATGTTTTCGAAGGTTTTCGGGATTGCTGTCACCGGGTTTGTCACATGGTTTTTGGTTGCGGTGGGGTTTCTTCCTTTTACAATGCCGGTTTGCTGGATTGTATCCGGTGTGTGTATGGTTGTGTCCTTTGGTTTATTTGTCAGGAATACAAAGAAAGGGATAGATACATTTCCTGCAAAAAACTGGAAGCTGGTATTCTGGGAGGAAATCCTTTTTGCTGCGGCATTTCTGATATGGACGTATCTGGCAGGCTTTCATCCGGAAGCTTATGGAACGGAAAAATTCATGGATTATGGTTTTATGGAAGCCATGATGCGAAGTGATATTTTACCCGCAAAGGATCTCTGGTACAGCGAGGGATATATCAATTATTACTATGGCGGCCAGTATTTTGCTGTTTTTCTTACAAAATTATCCGGAACGCATGTTGAACAGACCTATAATCTGATGAGAACCTTCGTGGCTGCGTTAGCGTTTGTTCTTCCTTTTTCACTGGTGTATCAGATGATCAGTGACCGGTTGCCGGAGAAAAGCAGTGGATATCATAAAATGCGGACTTTGGCGGGTATTTCGGCCGGTCTTGCAGTATGCTTTGCAGGGAATATGCACTATGTCATATATTCCAAAGTCTTACCCCTGATATACAAGCTCAGAGGAATCGACTGGGATTATTCCTATTGGTTTCCGGATTCTACGCGCTATATCGGTTTTCGCCCGGATGTACCGGATAAGACGATTCATGAGTTTCCCTGTTATTCATTTGTGTTAGGAGACTTGCACGCACACGTCGTTAACATTATGTTTGTCCTCCTGATGCTTGGAATGCTTTACGCATGGATGCAGTCTTTGAAGAGACAAGAGAACGAGAAGATCATCAGTGGGTACCTGGTCTTAGGGTCCTTTTTGCTGGGAATGTTCCGCTGGACAAATTTCTGGGATTTCATCATTTATTTTGTAGTTATGGGTGGTGTGATCTTGTTTTCGAATATCATCCGTTACAGCGGCAAAGTGAAAAAAGTATTTGTAACGACAATTCTGCAGGCAGTGTTTATGTATGCGGTTTCTTACATCGTGATTCTGCCGTTTACTTTAAGGTTCAAGTCTATGGTTGACGGAGTAGCTTTGGCGAAAGATCATTCTCTTTTGTATCAGCTGTTGATTCTTTGGGGCTTGCCGACTATACTGTGTTTAGGACTTATCCTGTCGCTGCTGATTGAGAAAAAGAATCTTCTGGCAAAACGAAAATGGAGTCTATTCTTAAAGGCGATTCGGACGCCGGATCTGTTTGCGGTGATTATTGCTTTGTGTGCAATGGGACTGGTTCTGATACCGGAGATCGTGTATGTCCGGGATATCTACGAAAATGGAAATGCCCGTGCGAACACCATGTTCAAGCTGACCTATGAAGCCTATATCATGTTTGGAATAGCAATGGGATATGTGATTTTCCGGATGATTTCGTGCACAAGGAAAAGGATCACAAAAGGCTTCTATATATTGGGACTTCTGCTCTTGTTATCTACGCTGGGGTTCTTTGTGAACAGTTCAAATGCGTGGTTTGGCGGCTGGCAGACACCCTCGTATTATCGAGGGCTATATGCTTTGGGCTATTTGGAAACAGACTTTCCGGAGGATGCGGATGCGATCTATTGGCTGAAAGAGAATATCCAGGGATCTCCGGTGGTGCTGGAGGCGAATGGGGATAGTTATACAGGATATGGTCGTGTATCTGCATCTACAGGACTGCCGACGGTTCTTGGCTGGTATGTCCATGAGTGGCTTTGGAGAAAAGATACGGCTGATCTGAATCAAAAAGCTTCGGATATCGAACTGATTTATACATCTGCGGATCCGACATTGGTTCAGGAGCTTCTGGAACAATATAATGTGAAGTATATATTTGTAGGTGCACAGGAACGAGAGAAGTATGCAGACAGATTACAGCACAATGTCATCGGACAAATGGGAAGGGTTGTATACAAATCAGAGCAGAGTGATACCTACATTCTTGAGGTATCGTGAGAAACAGATCCATTTGATCTGTAAGAGGTGAATGATAAAGAAAAGAGAATAAGTTTTATGGCAGTAAAGAATAAAGCGCAGAGAATCGTCATGACGGAAACAGACATGAATCCGGAAGCACTGAAAAAAGCGGGGAATGTTTTAAGAAACGGAGGACTGGTAGCGTTTCCCACGGAAACTGTTTACGGTCTGGGAGGAAATGCATTAGACCCGGAGGCATCTAAGAAAATATATGCGGCAAAAGGAAGACCGTCGGATAATCCGCTGATCGTGCATATTGCGGATATATCAAAGTTATCCGTAATCGTACGGGAGGTACCGGAGAAAGCGAAGGTACTGGCAGAGCGTTTCTGGCCCGGACCACTTACGATGATCTTTCCAAAATCAGTTATTGTACCGAAGGAGACCACCGGTGGGCTGGACAGCGTGGCAGTTCGCTATCCCAGTGACCGGATCGCACAGGTGCTGATCAAAGAGGCCGGAGGATATGTGGCCGCACCAAGTGCGAATACATCCGGGCGCCCCAGCCCGACAACTGCGGATCATGTGGAAGAGGATCTGGGAGAAACGATTGACATGATCATTGACGGAGGACCGGTAGGAATCGGACTCGAATCCACCATAGTTGATTTTACAGAAGAAATCCCGGTGGTGTTAAGACCGGGTTACATCAGTCTCGAAATGCTTAAGGAAGTATTGGGAGAAGTAAGAATGGATCCGGGACTGTTGATCACGGATGCAAAGATCCGGCCCAAGGCACCCGGAATGAAATATCGCCATTATGCGCCGAAAGCAGAGATGATCATCGTTGAAGGGAATCAGATGGAAGTGGTGCAGGCAATGAACCGGCTTTCGGAGGAATACCGGAAAAGCGGTCGGCTTGTAGGAATCATTGCCGCAGAAGAAACGAAAATGAGTTATCATAGTGGCATTGTAAAATGCATCGGCAGCCGCCGGAATGAGGAAACGATTGCGCAGCATTTATATGAAGTATTGCGGGAGTTTGATAAATGTGAGGCAGATATTATTCTTTCTGAAGCATTTTATACGCCGCAAATGGGACAGGCAATCATGAACAGGCTGTTAAAGGCAGCCGGACATAAAATAATAAAAGCACAGGAGGTTTTGGGATGATAGCATTAGGATGTGACCATGGCGGGTTTGAACTGAAACAGGAGATCAAAAAACATCTGGAGAAGAACGGTATTGCTTATAAGGATTATGGCTGTGATTCTCCGGCATCTACGGATTATCCGATTTATGCGAAGAAGGTTGCTCACGCAATTCTTGACGGGGAATGTGAGAAGGGAATTCTGATCTGTGGAACGGGAATCGGGATATCCATCACAGCTAACAAAATAAGAGGAATCCGCGCGGCCCTTTGTACGGATTGCTTTACAGCTGAAGCAACCAGATTACATAACGATTCCAATATTCTTGCGCTGGGAGGAAGAGTTGTAGGACCCGGATTGGCAGTTAAGATCGTAGATACATTTTTGAACACCCCGTTTTCCAATGATGAAAGACATATTCACAGAATCGAACAGATGGAGACAGAATAATGCAGAACGGAATGGTTCGAAACCATGACAATGGTGCGGTTAAGATGGAAAGAAAGGATCGTAAAAGGGACGGATATCTTTCATGGGACGAATACTTTATGGGCGTGGCTTTGCTATCCGGAATGCGTTCCAAGGATCCGAATTCACAGGTGGGATGTTGTATCGTAAGCAGCGACAATAAGATTCTGTCAATGGGATACAATGGATTTCCCAAGGGCTGTTCGGATGATGAATTCCCGTGGGGAAGAGAAGGAGAGCCCCTGGATACGAAGTACCTGTATGTAACACATAGTGAATTAAATGCAATTCTGAATTATCGCGGAGGAAGTCTGGAAGGGGCGAAGCTGTATGTTTCCATGTTTCCGTGTAATGAATGTGCAAAGGCGATCATTCAGGCAGGAATCCGCACTGTCGTATACGGAGTCGACAAGTATCCGGATACCCCTTCGGTGATCGCATCAAAACGGATGCTGGATACTGCCGGTGTTCGCTACTATCGTTATAACAATACGGGGAGGGAGATTCGGTTTACTGTGTAGACCGGTCAGTACTTGACATGAATACCAATTCCCGATATAGTGAACTCTGATGTAGCTGCGCGGGTAAGGCGACAGACTTTAAGGATAGGAGAGTATTGAGATGGCGAAAGACAAAAAGCTTGTTGAAGCGATCACTTCCATGGAGGAGGATTTTGCACAATGGTATACAGACGTTGTTAAAAAGGCAGAACTGTGTGACTATACCAGTGTAAAAGGCTGTATGGTGATCAAACCGGCAGGTTATGCAATCTGGGAAAATATCCAGAATGAGCTGGATAAGCGATTCAAGAAGACAGGAGTGCAGAATGTGTACATGCCGATGTTTATTCCGGAATCACTCCTGCAGAGAGAAAAAGACCATGTAGAAGGATTCGCGCCGGAAGTGGCATGGGTGACACACGGCGGTCTGGAACCCCTTCAGGAACGGATGTGTGTACGTCCTACATCGGAAACGTTATTCTGTGATTTTTATGCAAAAGACATTCAGTCCCACAGAGATCTTCCAAAGGTATATAACCAGTGGTGCTCTGTAGTGCGTTGGGAGAAGACGACTCGCCCGTTCCTGCGCTCCAGAGAATTCCTGTGGCAGGAGGGGCATACCGCACATGCGACGGCGGAAGAGGCAGAAGAAAGAACCATTCAGATGCTGAATGTGTACGCGGATTTCTGTGAAGAGGTTCTGGCGATTCCGGTTGTGAAAGGACAGAAGACAGATAAGGAAAAGTTTGCCGGTGCAGAAGCTACCTATACTATTGAAGCGTTGATGCACGATGGAAAAGCACTTCAATCCGGAACAAGCCACAACTTTGGGGATGGTTTTGCAAAAGCATTTGGTATCCAGTATACCGACAAAGAGAATAAGCTTCAGTATGTTCATCAGACATCCTGGGGAATGACGACCCGCATGATCGGAGCGATCATCATGGTTCATGGAGATAACAGCGGTCTTGTTCTGCCGCCAAGAATCTCCCCGGTTCAGGCTGTGATCATCCCGATCCAGCAGAGAAAAGAGGGGGTTCTCGAGAAGGCGGAGGAACTCTATGCAGCGTTAAAATCCGCCGGGATTCGTGTAAAGCTGGACGATGCGGACAAGAGTCCGGGATTCAAGTTCGCAGAACAGGAAATGCGCGGTATACCGGTTCGCATTGAATGCGGTCCAAAGGATATTGAAAACGGACAGGCTGTAATCTGCCGCAGGGACACAAGAGAAAAGTACGTTGTAAGCTTTGAAGAGCTTGCGCAGAAGGTTCAGGAAGTTCTGGACTGTATGCAGAAGGAAATGCTGGAACGGGCACGCATACATCGCGAGGAGCACACTTATACGGCAACAGACTATGACACCTTTAAGGACACTATTGTAAATAAGCCGGGATTTGTAAAAGCCATGTGGTGCGGGTCTCAGGAATGCGAAGATAAGATCAAAGAGGATGTTCAGGCAACATCCAGATGTATGCCTTTTGAACAGAAGGTCTTAAGTGAGGTCTGTGTATGTTGTGGTAAGCCGGCGAAAAAGATGGTTTACTGGGGAAGAGCATATTGATATATACTTTTTGCATGAAAATGTAAGGGGATGGATCGATGCGGATCAAATTGCCGGATCATGTAAGATGGATCATTGAAAAACTTGAAAATGCCGGCTATGAGGCTTTTGCAGTCGGGGGTTGTGTCCGGGATTCGCTGTTGGGAAGAAATCCCAGTGACTGGGATATCACGACTTCGGCAAAGCCTATGGAGATGAAAGCTGTTTTTTACCGCACAGTAGATACCGGATTACAGCATGGAACGGTTACCGTACTGGTTGACAAAACCGGTTATGAAGTTACCACGTATCGGGTGGATGGCGAGTATGAAGATGCCAGACATCCGAAAGAGGTGACATTTACCGGAAGCCTGGAGGAAGACCTTAAGAGAAGAGATTTTACCATCAATGCCATGGCTTATAATGAGAAAACCGGTCTGGTGGATCTATACGGCGGTATGAAGGATATTCAGTTGAGAATTATCCGGTGTGTAGGAAACCCGACAGAACGTTTTACGGAAGATGCACTTCGCATCATGCGGGCCATTCGGTTTTCTGCACAGCTTGGGTATGAGATCGAACCGGATACCAAGGCGGCGATTACGGATCTGGCACAGAATCTGCGATATATCAGTGAAGAACGTATCCAGGCGGAATTACAGAAACTGATTCTTTCTCCGAATCCACAGTTTCTTCGTACCGCTTATGAAACCGGAATTACCAGGGAATTCCTGCCGGAATTTGACCGGTGTATGGAAACCATGCAGAATACTCCCCACCATTGTTATACCGTTGGCGAGCATATTCTGAAAGGGATGCAGCTGGTGGAGCCGGATAAAATCCTTCGCTTTACAATGCTGCTTCATGATATTGCCAAACCTCTTGCGAAAACGACGGATGAAAATGGAAGAGATCACTTTCAGGGACATGCAGCCATGGGGGAGGAGCTGGCACGAAGCATTATGCGGCGGCTGAAGATGGATAATGAAACCATTCGAAAGGTTTCTCTTCTGATTCGTTATCATGACGAAAGACCGGAAGGGAATCAGAAAAGTGTTCGCCGTGCAGTAAACAAAATTGGTGAAGAACTTTTTCCATATTATTTGCAGGTGCAGCAGGCAGATATGCTTGCGCAAAGCACGTATAAACGAGAAGCAAAGCAGGACCGCCTGAACCGGGTGATAACAGCTTATCAGGAGATTATGGACAGCAGGCAATGTGTTTCTCTGAAGACATTAGCTGTTACCGGAAAGGACTTAATTGACTATGGAATGAAACCGGGAAAGGAGATCGGAGCGGCACTGCAGCATCTGCTGGATGTTGTATTGGAGAATCCGGCACTTAACCGGAAAGAGGAACTGCTGGCTATGTTGCCGGATATGCAGATAAGTTGACTGTTTTCTCTTAATTTCGTGGGAAAATCCTTGACATGGATTTCGTTCTGCGGTATAAATAAGTGTGATATCGTCAAAATTGAATTTGACTTTTTTAGGAGGAAAACCATGAATAAGACAGAATTGATCGCAGCTATGGCAAAGGAAACACAGCTGTCTAAGAAAGATGTAGAAGCAGTATTGAAATCTTTTATTGATGTTGTATCAGAAGAACTGAAAAACGGCGGAAAAGTACAGCTCGTTGGATTTGGAACATTTGAAGTATCTGAGAGAGCAGCCAGAACCGGAAGAAATCCGCAGACTGGCGATACGATGACAATTGAGGCTTCGAAATCTCCGAAATTTAAAGCAGGAAAAGCTTTGAAAGATATGGTTAATGCTTAAGCTTTGAGATTATTTATGCATGTATATTAGGGAGAGGAACGCATTGTTCCTCTCTTTTTGCACAATCAGGCGACATGTGGCTGCAAGCTTACCGGAACAGACATTAAGCGGTGCAAGTACATCGAATGACCTGGATCCGTGAGCCGAGCGAACGCAGCTGGAAGCAAGGAGTAATAAATGAGACTGGACAAATATTTGAAGGTATCCAGATTGATCAAGCGGAGGACCGTTGCAAACGAAGCATGTGATGCCGGACGTGTACTTGTGAACGGAAAGCCTGCGAAAGCATCCGTGAATGTGAAGGCCGGAGACATTATTGAGATTCAGTTTGGAACGAGAAACGTAAAGGTTGAGGTATTGGATGTAAAGGAAACCGTGCGGAAAGAAGAAGCGGAAAATCTGTTTAAGTACATTTAATTGTGAATATCGGGTTGCCTTTTTCAGGGAAAAGAGGTAAAATCGTATAGTAGGTGTGCCATAGAAGGGGAATGGTTTGCTTTGCGATCCATTATGGCTATACTTAATAGGGGAAAACAGGGGAGTCACATACAAAATGAAACAAAACAAAATAGGGTATAACCGGATGGGGATGTTCGCCATTGCATTTGTGGTGACAATACTGTTGGTGTTAATGTTGAGGGAGAGCCACATGTTGAAGACCCGTCTGGTGCAATATGATTTGCGAAAACAGGTGCTTCAGGAGCAGATTGATGAAGAGCTTGCACGTACGATCAAGATTGATGAATTGAAGGAATATATGCTGACGGACGAGTATGCAGAGGAAGTTGCAAGAGAGCGGCTCGGTCTGGTCAAAGAAAATGAAATTGTATTTAAAGAATCTGAATATAGAGAATAGAGTCTGGAATGCCATGCTTATATGACGGCTGATGCTGGTCAATGCATGGCATCCTCTATTTATCCGATGCCGCGAAGCTGTGAGTCAGATGGGTCATTAATATGTATGAACGAGTAAAGCACACAATGGAAAAACATCATATGATCGAACCGGGGATGCTGGTGTTGGCTGGAGTTTCCGGAGGCGCAGATTCTACAGCGATGCTGCTGGTGCTGCATAGATATTGTAAGGAAATCAAAGCAAACCTGTGTGCAGTTCACGTTAACCATGGGATTCGTGGAGAAGAGGCGGATCGGGATCAGGAATTCGTGGAGAAGCTTTGTAAGAATTATGATATCCCATGCTCAGTCTATCGGTTTGATGTGCCCGGACTTTGCGTAAAATGGAAACTGGGAGAAGAAGAGACTGGAAGAATCGTAAGAAAAGAAGCGTTTTCAAAAGAAATGGACAAGGCGGGGCCGGATTCTTTCGTTCGGATCGCACTGGCCCATAATATGGAAGATCGCGCGGAAACTGTGATCCATAATATTTCCAGAGGTACCGGAATCCGGGGACTGGGGACGATGTCTCCTGTTTCAGAACATATTATCCGGCCTTTGCTGGATGTAAAACGGGAGCAGATCGAAGCCTTTCTGAAAGAATGCGGCGTGAACCATATCACGGACAGCAGCAACCAAAGTCTGCAGTACACCAGGAATCGCATTCGGATGAATGTTCTTCCGATGCTGCAGAGAGAAGTCAATCACCGTGCAGTAGAGCATATTTCAGGTTTGGCTGGGATGGCATCCCTGGCAGAGGATTATCTTATGCAGCAGGGAGAGAAACTACTGGAGCAATGTACGATGGATCAGGAGGGGATTCATTTTCCGGATGCTTTTTTTGCAGAACATAGAATCTGTCAGATCTACGCAGTGCAGATCGGGCTTGAGAGGCTGTCGAAAAGCCGAAAAGATTTTACAGCTAAGCACATAGAAGAAATTCTGGAACTGGCAACAAAAGAGACCGGAAAAAGACAGACGCTTCCGTACAATCTGGCAGCTTTTCGGGATTACGAAGGAATTACCATAAAGAACCTAAATAACAAGGAGATGATGGAATCCTATGGTTTTGAAATGTGTTATTTTCCATATGTAAACCAGAAGATTTGTGAAAAAAAGTACACGAAATGGTTTGACTGTGATAAAATGAAGGGTGCTTTGGAGGTACGAAAGAGAAAAACAGGCGATTATATGATCGTTGATTCTTTTGGAATGAAGAAGAAACTGACGCGTATTATGATCGATGACAAGGTGCCGCGTGAATTGCGTGAGAAATTACCTGTATTGGCGTTGGGATCGGAAGTGATATGGTTTCCGGGAGGCAGGATCAATGAAAAATACAAAGTGACATCGGAAACAAAGAGGATCATTCAGATAAAATATCAAGGAGGAAATGAAGAATGAGCGAAAGAGTGAAGGTGCTTATATCTGAACAGGAGGTTTCAAATCGAATCCAGGAAATAGCGGACATGATCAATCGTGATTATGCGGGAAAAAACATTCACCTGATCTGCGTGTTAAAGGGCGGAGTGTTCTTTACCTGTGAACTGGCGAAGAAACTGACAGGCAAGGTTTCCTTTGATTTTATGTCTGTGTCCAGTTACGGAGACGATACGAAATCCAGCGGTGTTGTCAGAATTGTGAAGGACCTCGACCAGCCTCTGGAAGGCAAAGATGTTCTTGTGGTTGAGGATATCATTGATTCCGGAAGAACCTTGAGTTATCTGATGGAAATGCTGAAAGGACGAAACCCGGAGAGTCTTCGTCTTTGCACACTTCTTGACAAACCGGATCGTCGAGTGAAGGATGTAAAAGTGGATTATGTATGCTTTGAGATCCCCGATGAATTTGTGGTTGGTTATGGTCTGGATTATATGCAGCATTATCGTAATCTTCCGTATATTGGTGTGATTGAATTTATGGAAGACTGAAAGGAGATACGATTAAGTGAAGAAACAACCAGGCAAAATAGGCATGTATCTGGTTCTGATAATGGCAATGATCGTAGGATACCTGTATCTGAATAACCAGATGGAAATACAGGATCAATATTCTTATGAGCAGATGGAAAAAGCACTGGAAGATGGCAGCGTGACATCAGCAGTCATTAATCAGAATGCGCAGGTTCCGACAGGAAATGTTATACTGAGTATTAACGGGGAAGAGAGAAAGACGGTAAACGTAACGGATGTGAAAGAAGCGAAGGAACTGCTTGGAACGTATCAGGTTCCAACCAGGGTCAATGACGTCCCGAAAAACGGTATGTTATCCACTATGATTGTGCCGCTGCTTCTCAATGTGGTTTTGGTTTTTGTCCTTATTCTGTTTATGAACCGTCAGATGGGTGGCGGCGGAAATTCCAAAATGATGAATTTTGGAAAAAGTCGTGCTCGCATGTCTTTGCCAAGTGAAAACAACAAAATCACTTTTCGCAGTGTTGCAGGTCTTCAGGAAGAAAAAGAAGACCTTGTGGAGGTTGTAGATTTTTTAAAAGATCCCGGGAAATATACCAAGGTTGGAGCAAGAATTCCTAAGGGAGTACTGCTGGTAGGACCTCCAGGAACCGGTAAGACACTTTTGGCAAAGGCAGTTGCAGGGGAAGCCGGAGTTCCGTTCTTCTCTATTTCGGGTTCTGATTTTGTGGAAATGTTTGTCGGCGTGGGAGCATCTCGTGTGCGGGATCTGTTCGAAGAGGGAAAACAGCATGCGCCATGTATCATTTTTATTGATGAAATTGATGCCGTAGCGAGACAGCGTGGAACTGGCATGGGCGGTGGCCATGATGAAAGAGAACAGACACTGAATCAGCTACTTGTGGAGATGGACGGCTTCGGAATCAACGAAGGAATCATTGTGATGGCTGCCACGAACCGTGTGGATATTCTGGATCCGGCAATTCTCCGTCCGGGCCGGTTTGACAGAAAAGTAGCCGTTGGCCGTCCGGATGTGAAAGGAAGAGAGGAAATTCTTCAGGTACATGCAAAAGACAAGCCGCTATCGGAGGATGTTGACCTTGCACAGGTGGCGAGGACAACATCTGGTTTTACCGGTGCGGATCTTGAGAATCTTCTGAATGAATCAGCGATAACTGCTGCAAAAGAAGGAAGAGCCTTTATTAAACAGCAGGATATTAAGAATGCTTTTATAAAAGTGGGAATTGGTGCAGAAAAGCGAAGCAAAGTGATATCTGAGAAGGAAAAACGAATTACGGCATATCATGAAGCCGGGCATGCGATTCTGTTTCATGTGCTTCCGGATATGGATCCGGTTTATACCATTTCCATCATCCCTACCGGGATGGGAGCAGCAGGATATACGATGCCGCTTCCGGAAAGCGATGAGGTGTTTAATACAAAAGGAAAAATGCTTCAGGATATTATGACACTCCTTGGCGGGCGCATTGCAGAGGAAATCGTGTTTGGAGATATTACAACCGGTGCATCGAATGACATTAAGAGAGCAACTGCAACGGCGAAGGCTATGGTCATGAAATATGGAATGTCAGAAAAGATCGGACTGATCTCATACGGAGATGACGACGACGCAGTTTTTATTGGACGAGATCTGGCACATGCCAGAGGGTACAGTGAGGAAGTTGCGAAGAATATCGATAACGAAATACATGAAATTATTCAAGACTGTCATGAGAAGGCAACAGAGATTATTCAGGGGCATCGTGAGGTGTTAGATGCCTGTGCGGAATTGCTTTTGGAAAAGGAAAAGATCAGCAGGGAAGAATTTGAAGCTCTTTTCAAGGACAGAACTGCCTCCGCATAGTTGTTTCTGAAGAGATTATGGGTGAATCATTTGTATATAATGTGCATAAAAATCGATTTGCGAATTTGTGAAATTTGTGCACACTTAAGGGATGTGGGATGTTATCATTAATCCGTAAAACCCCCAATACATTATATAGTTTTTGCTACACCCCATAAGAAGAAATACCTTCTCCAAAAAAGACAGCTTGAATCGCTGTCTTTTTTACTTCATATGGATAAATTACGAAAGACGAGGATTTATTTGTGGATATAGAGAAACAATTTCAGTATGTACTGAATATGCGACCGGTTTTGAATAAAGATGCATTGCACAGTGATGAGACTCCTTATTACAGAATTCCTTCGGAACCGAAAGCAGGGGAGGAAGTGACGATTCGTTTTCGTACGCAGCGAAACAATGTGGATGCGGTCTATCTTGTGTGTGATGATCGTAAGCAGTTGATGTCGGTTTATAAGTCAGCAAACGGATTTGATTACTTTGAAGCAACATTGACCATGGGAAATGATGTCTTGCGATATTATTTCGAGATAAAATATGGGTTGGTTACCTGTTTCTATGATTTCAGGGGCATGACAACAGAACCAAATGACCGCTGGATGTTTGAACTCTATCCGGATTATGATACGCCGCAGTGGCTCAAAGGGGCGGTTATGTACCAGATTTATGTGGATCGGTTCTATAACGGTGACCCTACAAATGACGTGGAAACCGGAGAGTATGCTTACATTGAGGACACCAGTGTAAGGGTAACGGAATGGAAAAAAACGCCTGCAGCAATGGGGGTCCGGGAATTTTACGGAGGAGATATTCAGGGAATCTGGCAAAAACTTGACTATCTTCAGGATCTGGGGGTTGAAGTATTATATCTGAATCCGGTATTTGTATCTCCAAGCAATCATAAATATGATTGCCAGGATTATGAATACATTGATCCTCATATCGGACGTGTGGTTAACGACTGTGAAGGTATTCTGCAGCCAGGGGATCTTGATAATTCACATGCTTACAAATACATAAAACGTGTTACGGATAAGGAAAACCTGGAAGCCAGCAATGATATGTTTGCGCAGTTTGTAAATGAAGTTCACAGACGCGGAATGAAGATTATCCTGGATGGGGTGTTTAATCATTGCGGTTCATTTAACAAGTGGATGGACAGGGAACGGATCTATGAAAACCAGGAAGGGTATCCGAAAGGGGCTTATGTTTCGGAAAACAGTCCCTATAGATCCTATTTTGATTTTCAGGATCAACAGGCATGGCCTTACAACAGTTCTTATTCTGGATGGTGGGGACATGACACGCTGCCAAAGCTGAATTATGAGGGATCGGAGGAGCTTTGCAGACATATTCTGGAGGTTGGCAGAAAATGGGTGTCTCCGCCATACAATGTGGATGGATGGAGGCTGGATGTGGCAGCGGACCTTGGCCACAGCAATGAATTCAATCATCAGTTTTGGAAACGATTCCGGAAAGCAGTAAAAGAGGCCAATCCGGAAGCAGTCATTCTGGCAGAGCATTATGGGAATCCGGAGGGCTGGCTTCACGGTGACGAATGGGATACGGTTATGAATTATGATGCGTTTATGGAGCCTCTTACCTGGTTTCTGACCGGTATGGAGAAGCACAGTGATGAATTCAGACCGGATCTTCTGGGAAACAGCGAGGTTTTTATCCAGTCAATGACGCTTCACATGAAGAGCCTGCACATGGCGGCTCTGCACGGGGCGATGAATCAGCTGTCCAATCATGATCATTCCCGATTCCTTACAAGGACGAATCATACGGTGGGAAGAGTGTCATATATGAGTCCGGAAGCTGCTTCCGAAGGCATCAACAGTGCTGTTATGAGGGAGGCAATTGTAATGCAGATGACGTGGCCGGGTGCTCCGACACTGTATTATGGAGACGAAGCAGGAGTCTGTGGTTTCACTGATCCGGACAATCGCCGTACATATCCCTGGGGAAGGGAAGATCATCAGATGATTGGATTCTACAAAGAGATGATTGGAATTCATAAAAAATATCCGATGCTGAAGGACGGGTCTGTTAAGTTTTTGTGGAACGACAGGAATGGATTATGTTATGGGAGGTTTTCCTGTGAAGATCAGATGATCGTGCTGATCAACAACCAGGAATCTGAACGGGATGTGGAGATAGAGGCGTGGAAAACCGGAATCAGCCGGATGGACGATAGTAAAATGGATTGTCTGATTCTTTCTCATCAGAATGGATATTCGAAAGAGCCGGTATCCTATAAGGTAAAGGCCGGGATCCTGAATGTGCATCTGCCTTCTTTCGGGGCAATGGTGCTGTATCATAAGTAATAGACAAAACAGGGATTGGAACTAAGTGATTGTTTTATTCGCACACATGTTCCAATCCCTGATTCATTATTGTAGCAACATGGTCATCGGCCAGAGAATAGTAGATGGTTTTGCCTTCTCTTCGAAAACGGACAAGTGACATTTGCTTCAGGATCCGAAGCTGGTGCGATATTGCACTTTGCGTCATATTCAGTTCGTCGGCAATCTCCTGAACACACAATTCCGAGTGTGTAAGGGTATACAATATCCGTATGCGGGTCGAGTCTCCGAAGACTTTGAATAATTCGGCGAGATCGTAAAGGCTGTTCTCATCGATCGCCTGATGAATCAAGTTATCTTTCATAAAAAATACCTTTCTGATATAAAAAAACAATCTGAGATGATTATATAAAAATGATTATGAAAATGCAAGGCATAACGAGTTTTGATAAAAAGTGCATGTTTTAAGGTGAAATCAAAATGTTTTTGTGCTAAAATTATTTTAGGGAAATAGAAAAAAATTGTTATCCATGAGCTGCAAACAGGCGAAACGATGAATTTTGCCTGACAAGACGGGAGAGGTAATAAGCTATGATTCGAATGCAGGACATTGCAGATATGGCAGGCGTAAGCCGCACGACGGTTTCCAACGTTCTGAACGGGAAGACAAAACGTGTGTCCCAGGAGACGATCGATAAGATACGAAAAATACTGCAGGAAAATGAATATGAGCCAAATATAGGTTCTATGATCCTGACGGGCAAAGGCTCCAGGATTATCGGGTTTGTAATGGGATATGAAAATGTTCATGGATATTCTTCTACCATGGATCCTTTTATCGGAGAACTGATGGCTGCAATATGGCAAGAGGCGGAAGAACAGGGATATTATGTAATGCTGATCGGCGGAAGCGCCGAGAAGAAAGTAGTGGAAATTGCCTCAAAATGGAATGTGGAAGGTTTGATTCTGATCGGATATTCCGAAGAACGTTATCGCTCCTTATGTAAAAAACTGAATCAGAAAGCAGTTCTGGTTGATACTTATACGATAAAAGAAGAATTTGATTACCAAAACGTTGGAATTGATGATTATGACGGCGGTTATCAGGTGGGGCGATACCTTAAGCGTATGGGATATCCTGATGCGATCTTTATCGCAGAAGAAACACGTATAAAGGTCAATGAGGCGGAGAAAAGACTGGACTCTGACAGACCATTTCACGGTTTGTGCAACGAATACCGCTGGAATGGTTTTAAGAAAGCCATGGAAGAGGATGGAGATTTTTGCAGCATCCGACGGCTTGTCGTTGTCAACGGAAAATGGGAAATCAGAAAAAGACAGTACCAGCAGCTGATTCCGACCTTCTTAAAGGTAGGGGCATTGTTTATGGGATCTGACTACAATGCCATCGAATTGATCAATTTTCTGCACGACAATGGGATAAAGGTGCCGGAACAGGTATCGATCGTAGGATTTGATGATTGTATGTACGCAGAGTACATAAGACCAAGATTGACTACCGTACACCAGTCGGTTGCCAAAAAAGGACAGACAGCGATGAGGCGGTTGATTCGTATGATCAATGGCGAAATTCTGACGGAAATGTATGTAAAAGAACCTGTCAAGCTGGTGATTCGAGACTCGGTCCGGAAACGGACGGGGATATAAAATTTGTTAGTGGTGCACAAAATCGGGATGAATAATTTGGTTATATTTTTAGTTTCGCACGAAACGTATTGTGTAACCGGAAAAAATCAGTATAATTAAAGTATAGATGATGATACGTATCTCTCTGAATGAAATAACCGATTAACGGAGGAATTCGATGAATAAGACGTGGTGGAAGGAAAGTGTTGTTTATCAGATTTATCCAAGATCATTCTGTGATACCAACGGTGACGGGATTGGCGATATCAGGGGGATTATCCGTAAGCTGGATTACCTGAAAAGACTTGGGATCAATGTAATCTGGCTCAGCCCGGTGTATAAATCACCAAATGACGACAACGGATATGATATATCTGATTATCAGGCGATTATGGATGAGTTTGGCACGATGTCGGATTTTGACGAATTGCTTTTGGAGGCACATGCAAGAGGGCTTCGGATCGTGATGGATCTTGTGGTTAATCATACTTCCGATGAACATGCCTGGTTTGTGGAGAGCCGGTCTTCAAGAGAGAATGAGAAGAGAGATTACTATATCTGGCGCGAAGCGAAAGACGGAAAGGAACCCAACAATTGGGGGAGTTATTTTTCCGGTTCGGCCTGGGAGTGGGACAAAACCACACAGATGTATTATCTGCACTTCTTTTCGAAGAAACAGCCGGATCTGAATTGGGCAAATCCGGTTGTTCGGGAAAAGGTCTTTGAGATGATGACCTGGTGGTGCGAAAAAGGGATCGATGGTTTCCGTATGGACGTTATTTCCATGATATCCAAACCGGAAGGCTTTCCGGACGCACCGAAAAAAGAAGGAATGCTGTACGGCGATAATGCCATCACCTGCAATGGCCCCCATGTGCATGAGTATCTGCAGGAAATGAACCGGGAGGTTCTTTCCAGATACGATCTCGTAACGGTAGGGGAATGTGCAGGAGTTACCGTCGAAGAAGCAAAGAAGTATGCGAATGCGCAAGGTTCGGAATTGAATATGGTCTTTCAGTTTGAACACGTCGGACTGGATGCAGGAACCGTTGATAAATGGGACAAAACACCCATGTCACTGCCGGCTTTAAAAGAGAATCTGACAAAATGGCAGAAAGAACTGGACGAAGTTGCCTGGAATTCGATTTTCTTCTGCAACCATGATCAGCCCAGAGTGGTATCCCGGTTAGGGGATGATTCCGCTGTTTCTGCGAAGTGTATTGCAACGATGCTTCACTTCATGCAGGGAACTCCATATATCTATCAGGGAGAAGAACTGGGTATGACGAACTGTTCTTTCGGATCCATTGATAATTTCCGGGATATCGAGAGCATCAATGCATATTACGAGCTGACAGAAGCGGGTCTGCGGCAGCCGGAAGAACTTCTGTCCTGCATTGAATACAAGAGCCGGGACAATGCCAGAACACCGATGCAATGGTCAGATGAAGAAAACGCAGGTTTTACCACAGGTAACCCCTGGATCATGGTGAATCCGAATTATACGGAAATAAATGCAAAGAAGCAACTGGATGATCCGGATTCCGTATTCTGCTTCTATAAGAAACTGATCACGCTTCGCAGGAACAGCAAATGGTCTGATGTTATCGTATACGGAAGGTATGATCTGATCCTTCCGGAGGATGAGAAGATCTTTGCTTATATCCGGACGCTGGAGGACAGGAAACTGTTGATTCTGTGTAATTTTTCGCAGGAAAAGGAAAAGTTCCGCCTTCCTTGTGAGCTGATCTCAGCTCAACCGGAGATTCTGATTCAGAATACAGAGAATGTACCGGAATTGAGAGAAGATATGGAAATGGAAGCATGGCAGGCAGTGGTATATGAACTGTAAGCCAAACATTCAGTATGTTATAAGAACTTAACATAAAACGGGCGAAAGCCTAAATCAAAAGAAAGAAGGGAAAATTTATGAAGAACAAAGTTTTAAAAGTGTTAACATCAGCAGCAATCGTTGGTGCTATGACAGCAGCACTTACCAGCAGTGTATTCGCAGCTGACAGCATTCGTCTGGTAAACGGAAAAATCGAGATCGATGCACAGCTGAAAAAACTTGCAGAAATGTATGAAGCTGAAACTGGCGTGAAAGTTGAAATCGAATCCATGGGTGGTGGAATCGACATTCAGGGAACAATTAAAGGCTACTATCAGGGCGACAACATGCCGGATATCTTTGTAAATGGTGGTTCTACAGACTTCGCTAACTGGACAGGACTTCTGGTAGACATGAGCGATCAGGCCTGGGCATCCGATACAGATGCTGCTTATATTAACGAAGAAGGAACCATTGGCTTCCCATATACAACAGAAGCGATCGGTCTTGCTTACAATGCGGACATTCTTGAAAAAGCCGGCGTTGATCCTGCAACACTTACAAGCCCGGATGCAATCAAAGCTGCTTTCGAGACAATTGATGGCATGAAAGAAGAGCTTGGCCTTGACGCAGTTGTTGGGTACTGTGCAGAGGTTGTTAACCTTTACTGGTCAACCGGTAACCATGTATTTGCAAACTATATTGATGCAGGACTTAGCCGTGATGACACAACATACATGGATCTCCTGGATGATGGCGGACAGGTAGATATGGATCGTCTTACAAAATTTGCTGAATTCGTTGGTCTTCTGAATCAGTATTCCGATCCGGCTCTTCTGGTTTCCGGAACATATGATCAGCAGATCCTGAACTTTGCATCCGGCAAGTATGCATTTGTTACACAGGGATCCTGGATCGGTGCAACAATGACATCCGATGACAAGGACGCTTATGAAGCAGCTGGCAGCTTTAAATGCGGTATGGTTCCATATGCATTCTTAGATGGTATTGACACGATCCTTACAAATTCCCCGTCCTGGTGGGCAGTATACAAAGATGGCAATGTTGAAGCAGCAGAAGCATTCCTTCAGTGGCTGACTACAGAACCTGCACAGGAGGTTCTTGTTATGGAAGCTGGCTTCGTAAGCCCGTACAAGTCCTGTACATTTGTTGCAAACGATCCGTTTGCACAGACGATTTCTGATTATGTAGCAGCTGGTAAGACTTCTGCATGGCACTGGCTGGGAATGAAAGAAGGTCTTGCTCAGAACGCAACAGGTGCAGTATTCGGTGCTTATGCGCAGGGACAGATTGCAGATGCTGAAACATTTGCTCAGACACTGGCAGGCGTTATTTCTCAGTACTACGCTGGATAATTTGGACGACACGATCAATCGGAGGCGATTGAACGATTTATGAATGATGGGCGGCGATATTATGTTGCCGCCTGTTGTTGTCTAAAGTTTCTTATGTTTTAGAGAATTTAGGTGAAAGAAAGGCGAGGATGAAAGCAATATGAATACAAATAGCACTGCAAAAAAATTGCTCTCATTTGTATGCCTGTTCGGTGGAATTGCTTTGACAGTGATTGCGTTGATTCAGGATATACGCGGAGCGGAAGTAAGCTGGAGAGGTCCTGCATTGATTATTGGAGTTGTTGGAATACTCATTGGATTATACCTCTTCCCGACTTTAAAACATCATAGAAAGATCATTAACATTATTTTTGTATTTCCACTTCTGTTTACATTCGCAGTAACAGTTATTATTCCTTTGTGTCTGGGTGTTTTCTACTCCTTTAGTGATTGGAATGGGGTTCAGATGACAAGAATGGTCGGATTTGAGAATTATACGTCTATGTTTAAAGATCCGGCTTTCCTCTGGTCCGTGATTCTTACTGTTTTGTTCGTTGTTCTTAATATGGTGCTGGTAAATGTAGTGGCATTTCTCCTTGCCCTGCTTTGTACGCAGAGAATGAAGGGAATCTCTTTCTTCAGAGCGTCCTATTTCCTGCCAAACCTGATCGGTGGTATCGTATTGGGTTATGTATGGCAGTTCGTATTCAACAACGTATTGATTGGTTTTACCAATAATATTTCATTGCTGGCGAATACAAAAACGGCTTTTGCATGTATTATATTTGTATATATCTGGCAGTATGCAGGCTATATTATGCTGATTTATGTAACAGGTCTTACGCAGGTGCCAAGAGATGTATTGGAGGCTTCTCAGATCGATGGTGCAAATGCAGTGACTACGCTGTTTAAAATCAAGATTCCTATGATTGCAGCCACCATTACGATCTGTACATTCCTTACTCTGACATCTGCATTTAAACAGTTTGATGTTAACATGGCATTGACAAATGGTACCGGTGTTGTAACCGGATTTATGGGACAGTTCCTGACAAACGGTACCCAGATGCTGGCACTGAATATTTATAATACCGCGATCTCCAAGAACAGTTATGCACTTGGACAGGCAAAAGCGATTCTGTTCTTTATCATGCTGGCGATCGTATCGATCATTCAGGTTAGTATATCAAATAAGAAGGAGGTTGAAATGTAATTATGATGAGCAAATCAAAAAAAGCAATCTTGCTGATTGTTGGAACGCTTATTGCGATTCTGGTATTATCTCCATTTTATCTGGTATTAACGAATACGTTTAAAAATGCAAACAGCATCGTCTCGAATCCGGTAGGACTAGCAGGTATGAGCTTTGCACAGTTTAAAGAGAATATCTCAAACGTAGTCAATAACTCAAACTTTAATTTCTGGTATGCCTTTGGAACATCTGCACTGATTACCGTCATTTCTCTTGCTTTGTTGGCACTCCTTGGAGGAATGGCTGCATGGGTTATTTCCAGAAATAAGACAAAATGGTCAACGGCAATTTATATGACATTTATTGCATCTATGACAATTCCTTTCCAGGTAGTTATGCTTCCACTGATCTCGACGTTTCGAGATGTTGGAAAATTCCTTGGAATTCCAATGCTGCAGTCTTTCCCGGGTATCATTTTTGCATACTGTGGATTTGGCGGAGCCATGACAGTATTTATTCTTACCGGTTTCATCAAGGGCATTCCATATGAACTGGAAGAAGCAGCGGCAATTGATGGATGCACTCCGGAAGGTACTTTCTTCCGCATTATTTTCCCGCTTTTGAAACCGGTTATCATGACGGTTACCATTCTGAATGGTATGTGGATCTGGAACGATTACCTTCTTCCATCTTTGATGCTTGGACAAAATGGTAAAGTGAAGACACTGCCGGTTGCAGTACAGGCGTTCGTTGGTTCTTATGTGAAACAATGGGATCTGATTCTGACAGCAGCGTTGCTGGCTATGATTCCTATGATCATTATCTTCCTGGTTGGACAGAAACAGATCATGTCCGGTATGGTTGACGGTGCAATCAAATAATGGCACGGAAAATACGTCTGCTTAAGCCGTAGTAAAACTGAAAAGAAAGAGCATTTCATCTGATATGGAATGTTCTTTCTTTTTTGCTTTCTGAAACAAAATATGTTATTTATATAATAGCTGTATTTCTTATAACAAACCGGAAAGGAGATGCGGTCCGTGAAAAGAAGTTCGTCAATTACCATTAAACTGGTTCTTTTGCTTGTAATGCTGATTCTGCCGTTTAACCTGACGTCCATCTATACTGCTCGTCAGGCCATTGAAAATGCCAAGAGACAGGCGGAATTGAATTTAGATAGTCTGGCAGGTCTATCTATGCAGCAATTAGATGACCGAATTGAAGCTTCCAATAATTTTATATACTATCTGGAGGAAGACAATAAGGATTTTATAACCATTTCCGAAAGTGATGAAAGAGATGGGAATTATTATCTTGCACAAAACAGAGTTTCTACATACTTAAGCAATAATGTGAACACCAATACGATCACCGATGGCTTCTTCTGGTTTCGTGAAGACAGCGACGAACAATATATTATTCTGACATCCAATTCCGAAACAGGTACCAATCTATATACCTTAAAGCTTGAAATGCTTCAGTGGTTAAAGAATAATCTTTCATCAGAATATGCGCAATGGACGTATGCCGATATCAATGGAAAACAGTGGCTGATACGAGTCTGTAAGCATGAAAATCTCTATTATGGCGGACTGTTTTCCCTTGATAAGGTTGCCTCTATATTAAAGGAAAAAGCATCGCTGCGTTATCTGGAAGTTTGGTTATGTTCAAAAAACGAAGAAATCGCTGGCTTTGATGATAAAAGCATAATGGTAGACAGAGCTTCTGAAAAAGCCGATTTACAATTGCTTCTTTCTATTCCTAAGAAAGAGGTATATGAGAAATTACCACGTATCCAGTTGATCAGTCTGGGAATGGCTGTCCTATACCTTTTGCTGATACCGATTCTGATTTTCAATATGCATCGTCTGGTGGTAGCGCCGTTACGAAGGATCCGGAACGCAATGTCCCATTTGAAAAACGGTGAACAGGATTACCGTATTACGCTGAAAAAAAGCTCGGAGGAATTCGAGGTAATCGATGAAACGTTTAACGAGATGGCGGATAATATAAAGAGCCTGAAAATCGAGAATTATGAGAAGGAGCTTTCCGGGAAAAAGATGGAGCTTCGTAATCTGCAGCTGCAGATTCGACCCCATTTTTTGATGAATATGTTCAATCTTCTTTATAGTTCTGCGCAGATTACGGACTATCAGAGTATTCAGAAGCTGGCCTTGTATTTGTCTGATTATTTTCGGTATATTTTCCAAAGCGGCAAAGACCTGCAGCCCTTCCGGCTGGAATATGATCTGATACAGCAATATCTCGAGATTTCCTCCATGCGCTATCCGGAATGGTATGAGATCATGTACGACATCGATGAGGAAGTTTTGGATATTGAGATTCCGCCTCTTTTGATTCATAATTTTATTGAGAATATTTTCAAACATGTTGTAAGCTACGAACAGAAAATACATATTCATCTGGAAGCATATGTAACAGATAAAGAAGCGGTATTTATGATTGCGGATGATGGACCTGGCATGTCGCAGGAAATGGCGGATAATATAAACAGTGGTGTTTTCCCATACGAAAATGAAGGAAGAGTACACGTAGGAATTGCAAATTCGTATCGCAGGATCCGTTATTTCTATGATGGAAAAGGCAATCTGTCAGTTGATTCGCAGCTTGGCGAAGGAACATGCTTTACAATTGTATTACCAAGGGGGAACGAAGATGAATCTGCTGATCGTTGATGATGAAATGATTGCCATCAAAGGGATGATGAATGGAATTGACTGGAAAAAATGTGGAATCGATGGAAACGTCTGGACGGCGTACAGCCTTCGAAGTGCTTTGCAGATATTGAAGGCACAACCTGTTGACATTATGTTGTGCGATATTGAAATGCCAGGCGGAACCGGTATCGATCTTCTTCGTGAGGTAAGAGATTTTAACGAAAACATAAGCTGTATCTTTTTGACGTGTCACGCAGACTTTCAATATGCACAGGAAGCCATTACGCTGGG
>JABUSW010000329.1 GCA_021443885.1 Blautia sp. | reverse complement strand
TGGCCAGTTCAGCGATCAGTTTATCCAGACCGGACTGTGACAATCCAAGGTCCTCCAGAAACATTGCCTTCTCCTCGTCATCCAATTCTGCAATTTCCTGTTCAATCTGGGCGCAGATCACAAAGACACCACTTCCATCATCTTCTGCAAATTGACGGACAGACTGTACATAAGCATTATTCGCTCCATCATCCGACAGGTCATCCTCCGCAACGTTTGCTGCATAGATTACCGGTTTGTCTGTCAGAAGATTGTTGATGGCATACAATTCTTCTTCCTCTTCGTCTGCCAATGAAAAGGATTTTGCCATGTTCCCATCTTCCAGATGTGCGATCAGACGCTTCAGCATATCCACTTCCTTGGCAGCCTTTTTATCATTATGAGCCGCTCTGGCCTGTTTTGCAACACGACGCTCCAGCACTTCGATATCCGCAAAGATCAATTCCAGATTGATGGTCTCAATATCGCGAAGCGGATCGATGGATCCATCTACATGAATAACGTTTGAATCCTCAAAGCAACGCACTACATGCACAATGGCATCCACTTCCCGAATATTGGAAAGAAACTGGTTGCCAAGACCTTCGCCCCTGGATGCTCCTTTTACCAGTCCGGCAATGTCTACGAACTCCACCACTGCAGGAGTTACTTTCTTCGTATGATAAAGTTCACCCAGTTTCACGATCCGGTCATCCGGAACCGGTACCACACCCACATTCGGGTCAATGGTACAAAAAGGGTAGTTTGCTGATTCCGCTCCCGCCTTTGTAAGAGAATTAAACAATGTGCTCTTCCCTACATTCGGAAGTCCGATTATGCCTAATTTCATTAATCTCAATCTCCTTAAGTATAAATTTCACCATCAGATCGCAAATCTCGAAGAAGATTCGAGGGCGAGCTGCACCGGATGCACGATCACAGCGAAGAGATGCTGATCTCGCTGATTTTATTATCAATATCCCGCACATCGCTGCTCAGAGAATCATAATCATCTCTCAGCTGATCCGTAACTTTTATAATTTCATCCTGCAGAGACTGCAGAAGCAATTCCTGGTTGTTCAGCATCTTGCCGATACCGATTTCCACATTGTCTCCATATGTATAGGAATCTTCCAGCTGTTCAATCCCATCTGCCAAAGCTTCCCCCAGCTGATCGATGCCATTTTTATAGTTATTCGCCAGTACATCAAACTGCGCATTCATCATGTCCATCATAGCATCATACTTCATTTCGACCTGATCCGCTTTCAAGCCATCTTCGATCCGGTCAATCCGGGTTGCATAACCATCCAGAGATACGATCACATCGATCAGCAGTTCTTTATCTGCTCTCTTTCGCAAAACATCTCTGCGGTTTTCGATATTCTCCTTCGTTCTGCGAAG
The DNA here is from genome assembly GCA_021443885.1 of Blautia sp. Classification (GTDB taxonomy): domain Bacteria; phylum Bacillota; class Clostridia; order Lachnospirales; family Lachnospiraceae; genus Blautia_A. The sequence goes on along the minus strand of JABUSW010000329.1, from coordinate 22,463 downwards.
TTCACTTTTACTGCGCTGTCTCTCTGCTTCGATTTCCCTTGCACAATCCGCACGAACCGATCTCACTTTGGAAGTTGCATATTCCTTCAGCTTCAGGATCTGCTTATCGCAGCGATCTTTCATCTCTTTTTGAGATCTCTCAGCTTCTTCCTCCGTTTCCAATAACAGCGCATTGGTATCTTTGATCTTTTTTATGCCAAGACCGATTATAACCAGCATGGCAATGCACGCAATCGCAAAAATCAGAAAAATGTATCTTGGCGAAGACACACTGCTGCTCCAATAGGACACCGAATCACGCAGCGTAATCGCCGCATTTATCGAGAATTTCGTAGTAACATTTATCATTCCTGCTAACACCTGCCTATACAAGAATCTCTGCTTTCACTCCAAGACACTCTTTATTTGCCTCAAGCACAGGATTCACCACATTTTTCAGGTAATTGGCAACCTGGATCTCAGATCGGCCAACATACCTGGACGGGTCCATGGTTTCTTTCAATTCTTCCAAAGATAATCCAAAGCTTTCTTCCGCTGCAATAAGCTCCAGAAGGTTGTTGTCGAGACCATTCTGCTTCACATTCGCACCTGCTTCCATAGAGAGCTGACGAATGCTCTCATGAAGAGCCTGACGGTCTCCTCCTTTCTTTACGGCGTCCATCATAATATTCTCCGTTGCCATAAACGGAAGCTCGCTCATCAGCCGTTTGGTAATAACCTTATCATAAACGACCAGTCCATCCACAACATTCAGGCAGAGATCCAGGACTCCATCAATAGCAAGGAAACCTTCCGCAATGGACAAACGTTTATTTGCGGAATCGTCCAGTGTTCTCTCAAACCACTGTGTTGCGGAGGTAATTGCCGGATTCAGCGCATCAATCATAACATATCTGGAAATAGATGCGATCCGTTCGCTTCTCATGGGATTTCTCTTATATGCCATAGCAGAAGAACCGATCTGTGTTTTTTCAAATGGCTCCTCCACTTCCTTCAGATGCTGAAGAAGACGAATGTCATTTGACATCTTATGCGCGCTGGCTGCAATCCCGGCTGCCACATTCATCACTCTGGTATCCACCTTTCGGGAATAGGTCTGTCCGGAAACCGGATAACATGCTTTAAATCCCATCTTTTCAGCAATCATAGGATCGATCTTATCTATGGTCTCTTCATCCCCTTCGAACAGCTCCAGAAAGCTGGCCTGTGTGCCGGTGGTTCCTTTGGAGCCCAGCAGTTTCAGGGAACCGAGAACATAATCCAGATCCTCCAGATCCATCATAAATTCCTGCAGCCACAGCGTTGCGCGCTTTCCGACCGTTGTTGGCTGTGCAGGCTGAAAATGCGTAAAGGCAAGTGTCGGAAGACTCTTATACCGGTCTGCAAATTTCGCCAGCTCCGCAATCACATTCACCAGCTTCGTGCGAACCAGCTTCAAAGCTTCTGACATAATAATAATGTCTGTATTATCTCCAACATAGCAGGAGGTGGCTCCAAGATGAATGATTCCTTTTGCTTTTGGGCACTGAACGCCATACGCATATACATGAGACATAACGTCATGACGCACTATCTTTTCCCGTTCTTTTGCCACTTCAAAATTAATATCATCCTGATGCGCCTTCAGCTCCTCGATCATTTCTTCTGTGATCTGTGTCAGACCAAGTTCTCTTTCTGTTTCGGCCAAAGCAATCCAAAGACGTCTCCATGTGCGGAACTTCTTCTCCGGCGAAAAGATATACTGCATTTCTTTACTTGCATAACGCTCAGAAAGAGGGCTTACATATCTGTCATTTGCCATAATGTCACTCCTTTTACAACGCTTTCCCGGTCAACATTTCATATGCTTCTTTGTATTTCGCAATTGTCTTATCCACAACATCCCGGGGAAGCCGCCAGTCATGTTCGTTTGTCTTCAGCCAGTCCCGGGCAAACTGCTTATCAAAGGATGGCTGCCCATGCCCTGCTTCGTATAGATAAGCCGGCCAGAAACGTGAGCTATCCGGAGTCAGCATTTCATCGCCGAGAACAATATTCCCATTCTCATCAAGGCCGAACTCAAATTTTGTATCTGCAATGATAATTCCACGGCTCAATGCGTAGTCTGCGCATTTTTTATACAATGCGATGGTATAGTCCCGAAGCTTTGCTGCGTATTCTTCTCCTTTTCCCGGATAACGTTTTTCCAGGTATTCAATACTCTGTTCAAAAGAAATATTCTCGTCGTGATCGCCGATTTCCGCTTTTGTGGAAGGTGTATAGATTGGCTCCGGCAGCTGATCCGACTCGCGCAGCCCTTCCGGCAGCTCGATACCGCATACAGTCCCGTTTTCCTGGTAGCTGGCCCAGCCGCTTCCGGTAATATACCCCCGGACAATGCATTCCACCGGAAGCATCTCCAGTTTTCTGCACAACATGCTTCTGCCATCATATTTTGGCTGGCGGAAAAATTCCGGCATATCGTTAACGTCTACGGAAATCATGTGATTGGAAATAATATCCGAAGTAAATTCAAACCAGAACTTTGACATCTGCGTCAACACTTTTCCTTTATCCGTCACGTCATTTTTTAAAATAACGTCAAATGCAGATATCCTGTCCGTAGCTGTAATGATCAGGTTCTCACCGATATCATAAACCTCTCGTACTTTTCCCTCTTTCACTGGTTTAAATTCCTGAATGCACATATAAAAGAATTCCTTTCTATAACCGTACAATGTGTGTAATTATCGTCCCTCGCAGGAGACGTACCATATGCACCCGCCTGTTCATAAAATGATACAGGAGATACGCTGCCATGTTCAAGGATAACCCCTGTACAGGAAGGCTGTCAATTCCTATTCTGAAAAAACTACTTTTCTGACATTGCCGCAAATGTTTTGTCGTGAAAATTTGTTTAAAATGTCCCTTGCAACTGCCGGTCTCAATCCTTCCCCTTTCCCGTCGTCTTTCGGTCAGTCTCTGGACTCGATCATAAGCAGAACACCGGCAGAAAATTCCACGACTGCCGTCTCCTCCAGGAGCTCATTGCTGACAGTTAATCCCGTGTCAATGGTCCTTAAAGTATGGTTATATAACGGATATTTGAATCCGGTCAGGGTCAGCCCTGTCACATCTCCTCCCATAGGGAAAAAAGAGAGATACTTTCCAAACCGGCTCTGATCTGTGATGGTCATTCTGTTTTCCGCAAGGGATATACGATTGTATTTATCCACAATAGACACCCTGACATTCCTTGTTTTTCCATAAACCAGCAATTCCAGATTCGCAAACACATGGTCCAGTCTGCTTCCGGTAGCCCCCAGAATCAATACCTCCTCTGCTCCTTCCAGAATCGCATGGTTCAAGGCAGACTGTGTATCGGAATCATCCTTTTCCGGCACCAGGCGGATCACCCGCAAATCCGGCTGTTCCTCCAGAAACAGTGCGCACGCTTTCGGCATGCTGTCAAAATCTCCTACGACAATATCCGGAATCAATCCGGCTCTGCGGCAGAACTCCAGTCCACGATCTGCCGCGATCCAGCAGCACGCCTTCGCTTTGCGATACTCTTCCGTAATATAGTTTTCTTCTATTAAAAAATCGAGGGCAAAATCGTAATCGATACTGCCCCCGCTGATGATCAATGCTCTTTTCATTCTGTATTCTATCCTTTATGCTTCGAGTTCCTTGGCAATTTCTTCAATCAGGGCAGAATAATGCTTCAGATTCTCTTCAAGATTCCCCTCAAACACTGCGGAGCCTGCAACCAGAAGGTTTGCACCGGATGTCATGGCAGACCGGATCGTATCCTCTTTGATGCCTCCGTCTACCTGAATGTCGAAAAGATATCCCTTCTCCTTTGCCAGAGTCTTCAGCTCGGCCACCTTGTCACCGCAGTCATACATATATTTCTGTCCACCCATCCCCGGTTCCACCGTCATGACAAGAACCATATCCACCAGATCCAGCAGCGGCTCGATTACTGCAACCGGCGTAGCCGGCTTAATAGAGATCCCGGCCTGTACGCCCAGCTCACGGATCTTTCTTAATGTCATCACCGGATCTTCACAGGCTTCCACATGGACCGTGATGGAATCAGCACCGCTGCCCACGATCTTCGAAAGGTACCGGATCGGCTCTCTTACCATCATATGCACATCGAAAAACAGATTGGATTCTTTTCGAATCGACTGAATTACAGGTATTCCAAATGAAATATTCGGCACAAAGTCTCCATCCATCACATCAATATGAAGATATTTCACTCCTGCAGCTTCCAGCATGCGAAACTGCTCTCCTAATCGATTGAAATCTGCCGCAAGCATCGACGGGCATAGCAGATACTTCATCTCAATACCTCCTTTTATCCTTCAATTCCTGATACAAAAGCCTGTAATTCTCATAGCGCAGGGCATCGAGCTTTCTGTTGTGCAGAGCTTCCTTCACAACACAATCCGGCTCGTGGGTGTGACTGCAGCCCGGAAATCTGCACTTTCCCTCGTATTGTGCAAACTCATGGAAATAAAAACGCAGGTCTTCCGCTTCCAGATCTTCCGGAAGAAACAGCGAAGAAAAGCCGGGCGTATCCACAATAAACGTATTCCGTGAAACGGGAATAATCTGAGAGTGCCGGGTGGTATGGCGTCCTCTTTTCAGCTTTCTGCTGATCTCTCCTGTCTCCATGGTGATATCCTGCTGCATGGTATTGGTAATAGAAGATTTCCCCACGCCGGAGGGGCCCGCTGTTACGGTTGTCTTTCCCCTTAATATTTCCCGGATCTCCTGCACACCCTCACCGGTTTTCATACTGGCCAGCACCACAGAATAGCCGCAGCTCTGGTACACATCACGGTACTGTTCCGTTTCTTCTTTTGAAGCAAGGTCTGTTTTATTGAAACAAATAACTGCCGGAACATTTTGTTTTTCCATCATAATGAGGAAACGATCCAGCAGCATAAAATTGGGCTTCGGACTTTCTGCAGCAAATATCACAAATGCCTGATCGACATTGGCAACTGCCGGACGAATCAGAGAATTTTTTCTTTGCAGAATATCCGTGATATTTCCTTTTTTCTCCTTTTCGTCCAGAACCGTAATTTCCACATCATCTCCCGGAAGGGGTTTCTGATTATCCTTCCGGAAGATGCCCTTTGCCTTACATTCATATAATTCCTGATTTTCTGCAAATATATAATAAAAACCAGCAATCCCTTTCACTATTTTTCCACGCATGTATTACATAACCTCATGGAATGTAATGTTATAATTACCAAGTCCGGTATATTCCCCGTCCTTCTTCTCATAAATATACAGCACACCTTCCGTGATTCCGGGCGCACCGGTCAGATCCAGCGGGTACGGGAACTGGATTTTTTCTCCTTCCAGCACCACCGTAGAAGTAGGCTGTCCATTCACCGTCTGCAATAATTCCAGACGCACTTTTCCACCATTGTAACCGCTTGGAGATTCCAGTGCCTGTGTGCACTTCATCACACCGTTTCCGGTAACAGCAGGTGCTTCCTGTGCTGTCTTCTGTTCTTCCGCTGCGGACGCAGAACCACCATTCACGTCGGATGTTCCTGTTGTAGAATTAACCGTAAGGATAACCTCCCCATCCGGATCTGCATAGGAATATGCTTCCGGATTCTGGATCATAACCTCTCCATCCGGATACCCCGGATCCGAAGTATTCTGAATCTTGACATTAATAAACTTTCCTAATGTCGTAAGTGCATCCTCCTGATTCATGCCTACTACATTTGGCATCTCAACCGCATCCCCGTAATAGTTGGTACCACGGCTTACCACAAGAGTCACTGTATCCCCGGTCTTTACCATTTCTCCGGAACCGGGAGAAGTATACAAAACATAGCCCGGTTCTACCATTGGATAACCATCCGAATCCAATTCGCTGTATTCCTTCTGTACATCAACCTTCAGCCCTGCTGTTTCAAATAACTTCTGTATAGCGATGCCTGTCTGTCCATAAGTTTCCGGTATCTGATAGTCTTGTGCACCCTTACTTACGTAATACTTTAAGGTCGTATATTTTTCAACCCTGTTGCCGGCAGGAATGTCCTGGGCGGCAATTTTTCCTTTCTCATAAGGAGAAATCTGGTCTCCCATCATCTGAATTCCAAGATTTGCTGCATTGGCAATGTCACGGGCTTCTGTCTCTGACTTACCAACAATATCCGGAACCACTGTCATTCCATCATCCTTTGGTTCCTGTGGCTGTTCCACCACCTGTGTATCCGGTTCCTTCTCACCAATGAGCCCTGTAATCTTACCCAGATGATAAACCGCTCCACATAAGAGACCGGTACCGATCAAAAAGGCGAGAATAACAAACACGCGGCTTACTGCCCGATGTTTTCTCTTTATCTTTCCGGAATTCTTGCTCTTTGTATTCTTACTTTCTTTTTTATTCTTTGAAGCCTTTGTATCCTTGGCCTCTTTCGACTGACGTGGCTCTTTTGTCTGCCGGGATTCCTTTGTCTGTCGGGATTCTTTTGCAGAAGCTGTTCTGGTCTTTTTCTCCAGGCGGTCTTTCTTACGATTCTCGTATTCCTCTTCCGCTTCGCTTAGCTGTTTCATCAGCTCCAGTGCTTCCTGCTTTGAAGCGATCTTTGGCGCCTGCTTGATCTCACCAAGCTCTTCCTCCGAGATCACCTTGGTGGGAGAAACACTGTCCACTACATTCAGCTTCACAAAATCTCCCTGGGGATCTATCAATGAATGCTTCAGGTCTGCGATGACATCCTCCATCTTAGAATACCGTCTATCGATGCTCTTTTGGGTACATTTGTAAATGATCTGCTCCAGACTGTATGGCAGCTCGTCCGCATATGTGCTGGGACTGATCATTTCCTCCTGCAGATGTTTGATCGCAATGGCAACGGTTGTGTCCCCGTCAAAGGGTACTTTCCCGGCAACCATTTCATACAAGGTTATTCCCAGAGAGTAAATATCACTTTTTTCATCGCTGTATCCGCCGCGAACCTGTTCCGGAGAGCTGTAATGAACGGAACCCATTACATTGGAACTGATGGTATTCGAAGAAGCAGCTCTGGCAATTCCAAAGTCTGTAACCTTCACCTTTCCATCCGTAGAGATGATGATATTCTGCGGTTTTACATCTCTGTGCACAATACCATGGCTATGGGCTGCTTCCAGTCCCATGGATACCTGTATCGCAATACTGGTGGCTTCTTTTGTAGAAAGTCTTCCCTTCTTGGAAATGTACTCCTTTAACGTAATACCTTCGATCAGTTCCATAACAATGTAGGATACGCCTTCATCATCTCCTACATCGAACACATTGACAACATTGGGATGTGTCAGCCCTGCTGCCGCCTGAGCTTCACTTTTAAACTTCCGGATAAAAGCCGGATCCTCTCGGAATTCTGCTTTCAATACCTTTACAGCAACACATCGGTTCAGTTTATGGTCCTTTGCTTTAAATACATCCGCCATTCCGCCGGTACCGATCTTCTGTAATATCTCATATCGCTCTGCGATAACCATTCCTGTCCTTACCATACTTCCACCTCATTTGTAAACGGTTCGACTAATACGATTGCAATATTATCCTTTCCGCCGTTTCGATTTGCCTCCTCAATCAGCAAGGCACCCTTCTTCTCTAATTCAACGTCTGATTTTGTGATGATTTCCTGGATCACGTTATCTTCAACCATATTGCTCAAACCATCAGAACACATAAGGATCGTGCTATCGAATTCAAGCTTGAAATCAAAAAAGTCGATATTTACCGTTTCTTCAGCGCCCAGTGCCCGGGTTATAATATTTTTATCCGGATGATTTCTGGCTTCCTCCGCGCTTAATTCACCCATTCGAACCATTTCCTGAACAAGTGAATGGTCTTTTGTTACCTGCTTTATCTTGTTCTGTATCAAATACAGACGGCTATCCCCAACATTTGCCACATATGCATAATGTCCGACGATCGTTGCAACAACCAGCGTAGTCCCCATACCGCGAAGCATTTCTTCATCTTTTGCTCGATGACGCAGTTCTGTATTGGCCACTTCAATTGCATGGCGAAGCACTTTGACCGGATTATAATCACAGTCCTTTTTTACTTCATTTACAAGAACCTGAACCGCATGACTGGATGCATATTCTCCGGCGTTATGTCCTCCCATACCATCTGCTACTGCAAAAAGATTCGGAAGATTCCCAACCGGTTCTCGGGAGACAAACACGTAATCCTGGTTCATCTTCCGTTTCTGACCCACATCAGTGGCTGAAAATATCTTCATGTTATATCTCGCTTTCTTTTTTATCGATATAGCTCTTTCTCAACTGTCCGCAGGCACCGTCAATATCGCTGCCCATTTCTCTTCTAATAGTAACATTTATTCCATATTTTTCAAGTTTATTTTTGAAATTAACCACTGCCTGGCGGGTTGAGCGTACATAGGATCTTTCCTTGATCGGGTTCACCGGAATCAGGTTAACATGGCAGTTGATCCCCTTGATCCGGGACGATAATTCCTCTGCATCTTCATCAGAATCGTTCACTCCCGCAACCAGACTATACTCAAAAGTTATACGCCTTCCGGTTTCGATAAAATAGTGTCTGCAGGCCTCCAGTACTTCATCCATGGAATAGCGGTTTGCGATAGGCATCAGTTCCCGTCGCTTCACGTCATTGGGTGCATGGAGAGACAATGCAAGTGTTATCTGAAGATTCTCTTTTGCCAGGTCGTATATCCTCTCTGCAAGACCGCAGGTAGACACCGTCAGATTTCGCTGGCTGATATGCAGACCACCTTCTCCGGTCAGAATATGAATGAATCGAAGAAGATTGTCATAATTGTCCAGGGGCTCTCCGGTTCCCATTACCACAACATTGGAGACCCGCTCTCCGGTAATCGACTGAATCCGATATATCTGATCCAGCATCTCCGATGCCCGAAGGCTTCGGGTAAGCCCTCCCAGCGCAGACGCACAGAAACGACATCCCATACGGCACCCCACCTGTGAGGAAATACAGACCGAATTGCCATGTTTGTAACGCATCAGAACACTCTCAATAACATTTCCATCTTCCAACCGGAACAGATATTTCCGGGTTCCGTCAATGGCTGAGATCTGTTCATCCACCTTCTCAAGGCAGACAATGGGGTGGGCCTTTCCGCTTTCCCGGAGACTTTTCGGCAGATTTGTCATCTCTTCCCATGCCCCTGCGAGATGTTCATGCAGCCAGCTGTACAGCTGTTTCGCCCGGAAAGGTTTTTCACCGATACCGGTCACCCATTCTGTCAGCTCCTCCAATGTCATGGATTTAATATCCGGGTGATCTGCAGTTTTCCTTCTATCTTCAACGATACGACGATTGAATTGTCCACTGTTGCTCGTTTGTTTCTCCGCCATGATCAGGTTTTCCTTCTGAATTTTGCTATAAAGAAACCATCTGTTTTATGAATTCCCGGCAAAAGCTGAAGATAGCCAAGGGCTGTTGTTTCCCCTTTCAGTTCTTCCGGCATCTGCTCATCCATACTTTCCAGTTTGAAGGGAAAGTTATTCATGAACCACATCATGTTTTCTTCATTTTCTTCTTTTGAAATGGTACAGGTACTATAGATCAGCAATCCCTTTGATTTCACATACTCCGCCGCACGTGTAAGGATGGATCGCTGCAGCAAAACCAGTTCCTCCTCTTTCTGGGATGTCGCACGATATTTGATCTCCGGTTTTTTTCCAATCACACCGTAACCGGAACATGGGACATCTGCGATAACAATATCCGCCTTGCATTCGGACTCCACATCAAAAACCGTGGCGTCCATTACCTTCGCCTGCACATTGATGGAGTTCAGACGCTGAATATTTTCTTCAATAAGACCAGCCTTATACGAACTGATGTCCCTTGCTTCGACCGTTCCAAAACCTTCCATCTTATCCCCAAGATGCAGGCTCTTTCCACCGGGAGCCGCACACACATCAATGATGTAGTCCCCTTTTTGAGGATTTGCCACCTCCGCCACCAGCATAGAACTGACATCCTGCACCTGAATCTTGCCTTTTACAAAAGCATCCAATAACAGGATATGATCAAATCCGGAAATATTACAAGCATAGGGAAGATATGGTGCATCTTCCACCTTCACCCCTTGCTGTTCCATTCCGGAGCGCACGATAGCAGGCGTAAAGGGATATGTGCGGCAGCGCACTGTGATGGGTTTCTCTATGAGGAAATCCTTCAGGATACACTCCACCTTCTCAAATCCGTAATCTGCCAGCCACTTACTCACAAGAAATTCCGGCATGGAATACCGGACTGAAAGATAACGCACCGGTTCCAGCTCCTTCTCAGGATATTCCAGCTGCTCCATTTCTCTGGCGGCAGTGCGAAGCACGCCGTTTACAAATGCTTTGAGATTGTAAAAACCTTTCTTCTGTGCCAGCTTGACAGCTTCATTGCATACCGCACTGTCCGGTACGCTGTCCATAAATTTCAGCTGGTATACGGCACTTCGCAAAATCTCACGAATCACCGGTTTCATTTTATCAACTGTGACCTTGGAATAGGCATTAATGATATAGTCCAGTAATATCCGATACTCCAGTGTTCCCTCGCACACTCTGGTCACAAATGCTCTGTCCTGCTTCGGAAGAAACTGATACTTTGCTAACGCATTTCGAATGGCAATATGGCTGTGTTCTCCATCTTCGTTGATCTGCAGCAATATTTCCATGATCAGTTCTCTTGTATTAACCCCACTCATCATTTTCACGATCCTCCGCCTGTGTTCTGTTCCTATGGTCTGTGACTTTCTAATCGGGTTCCATCTTCCATCTGATACCCCCTCAGAAAAGCGTCCGCATCCATTCGCTTCTTCCCTTCCAGCTGCACTTCCTTCAAAATCAGTTCTCTGTCACAGCAGGCGACACAGATTCCGTCCTTTCCGGAACGAATTACCGTTCCGGGTTCCTGTCCGGATACCGGCTCTCCGACCTCACAATTCCACACCTTCAGATTCTTTCCCTTCAGAAAGGTATATGCACTGGGCCATGGCGATAAGCCACGCACCAATCGTTCCAGCTCTTCTGCCTTTCTGGAAAAATCCATCAGCCCCATCTGTTTTGTTATCATAGAAGCATACGGTGTCGGGCTCTCTTCCGGTTGTTTTTCATACACTGCTGTTCCCGCAAAAATATCCGGCAATGTATCGATGAGCAGCTTTGCGCCGGCCTGTGCCAGTTTATCAAACAGACTGCCTCCGGTCTCATCCTTTGCAAGCGGAATCACTACCTTTGAAATCATGTCTCCGGTATCCAGTCCTATGCTCATTTTCATGATCGTGACACCGGATTCTTTTTCTCCGTCGATCACGGCCTGCTGAATCGGTGCCGCCCCACGATACTTCGGAAGCAATGAGGCATGAATGTTGATACAGCCAAATTCCGGGAGATCCAGAATGGTTTTCGGAATGATCTGACCAAACGCTGCCACTACAATGATATCCGGTTCCAGTCCCTTCAGCACTTCAAAAAACGCCGGATCTTTTACCTTGTCCGGCTGATATACCGGCAGCCCATATTTCAAGGCTTCTTCCTTCACCGGCGTCGGCATCAAAGCTTTCCCTCTTCCCTTCGGCTTATCCGGCTGCGTGACCACGCCAGTCACTTCATACCCCGCATTCACCAGTTCTCTTAACGGAAGAACTGCAAAATCCGGTGTTCCCATATATACTACCTTCATTCTTCATCATCCTCTTCGTCGTAGTTCACATCATGAAGCTCCCCCTCTACAAGCTCTGTATACAGATGCCCGTCCAGATGATCGATTTCGTGACAGAAAGCACGTGCAAGAAGGCCTTCTCCCTCATAAACCACTTCTTTCATGTTCTCGTCCAATGCTTTTACCTTTACATATTCCGGTCTTGTTACCAGCCCTGCTTTTCCCGGCACGCTTAGGCAGCCCTCATCTCCACTCTGTTCTCCGGAAGCCTCCAGAATCACCGGATTGATGAGAATAATGGGGCCGTCTCCTACATCCACCACCACGATTCTCTTAAGAATGCCTACCTGTGGAGCTGCAAGCCCAACGCCCATAGCTTCATACATGGTATCCAGCATATCATCGATCAAAGCTTCCGTCCGAAGCGTCATTTTTGTAACCTCTTTGCTGGTTTTATTTAATATAGGGTCCCCTTCGATCCGAATTGTTCTAAGTGCCATAGTATCTCTCCTTTTCCTTCAGCTGAAATCAAACTGGATACGCATATTGCGAAATCCCGGATTGATCTCTATGTATTTTTCGACCTTGTTTTTCAACGATACCAATACGCTTGTATTATTATGCTTTATGTACAGCACTCTTCTGTAAACATCCTTTACCTTTCCCACAGATGCCGGCGCCGGTCCGATCATTTTCAAAGATGCATCCTTGTTGAAGGTATGGATGAATCCTGCAATATACTGCATTCCCTGTTCTAATAGCTCCTCGTCTTCCCCAGCACCCAAAATGGCCATTAAGCGAGCTGCCGGCGGATAATCCATCAGCATCCGATACCCCATCTCTTCCTGATAAAAAGCCTCATAATCCTGTACAGCTGCCGTCTGAATGCTGTAGTGCGCAGGATGATATGTCTGAATAAGTGCTTTCCCGCATTTCTCCCCTCTGCCGGATCTGCCCACTGCCTGGGTCAGAAGCTGGAAAGTCCTCTCGGCACATCTGTAATCATCTGCATTCAAAGACATGTCCGCAGCAATTACCCCAACCAGGGTCACATCCGGGAAATCATGTCCCTTTACGATCATTTGTGTTCCAATCAAAATGTCCGCCTCATGGGCCGCAAAAGAAGAGAGTATCTCTTCGTAGCTTCCCTTCTTTCGTGTGGTGTCAAAGTCCATCCGTTTCACTCTTGCTTTTGGATAGATTCTCTGAATCGCCTGCTCGATCTGCTGGGTTCCTGCCTTAAAGCCTCCGATATACGGTGAGCCGCATTCCGGACAGCTCTTAGGCTTAGGAATGGTATATCCGCAATAATGGCAGATCAGCTTTCCGTTGTTATGCTCGGAAAGCGATACATCACAATGGGGGCATTTCATTACCGTACCGCATGCCCTGCAGGAGACAAAACCGGCATAGCCCCGTCGATTCAGAAACAGCATGACCTGTTCCTGGTTTTCCAGACATCGATCCATCTCCTCACGAAGCTTCCGGCTGAACATGGAACGATTGCCCTGTTTCAGTTCTTCCCGGAGATCCACGATTTCCACCGTAGGCAGATTGCGCCCTGCGAAGCGGCTCTCCAGCTTCACCAGGCGGTACTCTCCGCTTTTTGCTCTGCTATATGCTTCCATGGAAGGCGTCGCAGAGCCCAGGACCACATTTGCTCCTTCCAGTTCCGCTCTTTTCACAGCAGTCTCTCTGGCATGGTATCTGGGACTGTTCTCACTTTTATAGGATGCTTCATGCTCCTCATCAATGATGATCAAACCCAGATCCGGAAAAGGTGTAAACAGCGCAGAACGCGGGCCAACCATGACCTGGATATTGCCCTGTGCAGCTAATTTGAACTGATCATAACGAACTGCCGGGGACATTCTGGAATTCAGCACAGATACCTTATCCGCAAAACGGCTGTGAAAGCGGCGGACCGTCTGGTAAGTCAGCGCTATTTCCGGAATCAGCACGATTACCTGTCTTCCCTGTTCTAAAACCTGGCGGATCAGCTCCATGTAGACTTCTGTCTTTCCGCTGCCGGTAACGCCATGGATCAAAACCGGCCTTGGCTGTTCCTGACTCCATTCCTCCTGAATCGCGCACGCGGCTGCGTACTGTTCTTTTGTCAGCTCATGTCGTTCCAAAGGCTGTTCCATTCCTGACGTCATACCGGTACGCACAACTTCTTCGCTGCCGATCTCTACATATCCTGCCTGTACAAAATAGTCCAAAACGGCTTTTGCAGCTCCGATTTTCCCGGCTTCCTCATAAGGAAGTACTCCGTCTGCATTCAGCAGCGCTTCCAGAAAACGAGCTCTGGCTTTCGTACGTCCTTTCTGCAGCATCTGTAATTCCGTCTGCGCCGCTTCTCTATCCGCAGTAAGTATGATCAGACGTTTCTCTTTTGCCTTGATTTTCTCCTGCACCGGAAGGACTGTCTTCAATGCCTGTATCATGGTGGAACCACAATACTCTTTCATCCATGCGGCAAGCCCGATCAGCCTGCCCTCCGTCGTCTCCCCGTCATTTGATAAGCCTTTGATTTCCTTGATTCTCTCCGGTTCATAATCTGTTTCATTGGAAAAACCGATCACATACCCTTTACGAATGTGGTTCCCGCTGCCAAATGGCACCTCAACCACCATCCCCGGGCGAAGCGCATCCTGCAATGAATCCGGAACTTTATATTGGAAAGTGCGATCCAGTTTTTCGTGTGATATATCAATTATAATATCCGCATAAATCATATTACCTTTTCGAATCACATATCCCCCGATAAATCTGCCTGCAGGATCTCTGCGATCAGCACCCTCTCATCCATAGGGTACTTCTTGCCGCAGATCTCCTGATAATCCTCGTGTCCCTTACCGGCCAGAATGATAATATCCCCCGGTTCTCCATGATGAATAGCGTATGCAATTGCTTCTTTACGATCAATGATTTCTACATATTCTCCCTTTGTTTTGGCAATGCCTGTCTTAATATCGTCAATGATTGCCTGTGGTTCTTCATTTCTGGGATTGTCCGATGTAATGATAGTAAGATCTGCGAGATTCCCGGACACTTCTCCCATTTCAAAGCGACGAAGCCGGGAACGGTTTCCGCCGCATCCGAACAGACATACCAGGCGATGCGGATCATACTCACGCAACGTTGTCAGCAGGCTTTCCAGTGCCATGGCATTGTGGGCGTAGTCGATCATCAGCGTAAACTCATCAGACACCTTGATCATTTCGATACGGCCCTTTACCTTTGCCACCTTCAAAGCCTTTATGATATTTTCTTCCGATACCTGAAAATGTCTGCAGATCGCGATGGCTGTCAAAGAATTATATATGCTGAATTTTCCCGGAATATCGATCTCCACCGGAAAATCCATCAGGCCTTTCACATGGTAGGAAATGCCAAGATATCCTTTACCGCCGATGAGCTTCGCATCCTCTGCCCGCAGATCTGCCTCCTTGGAAAAGCCATAGCTTTCCAGTGCACAGGTATGACCATCTGTCACCTGTTCATAATGGGAATCGTCACGATTAACAATGCCTACCCTGCACTGCTTCAAAAGCATCGCTTTACAGGACAGATAGTGTTCAAAATCCCGATGTTCGTTGGGTCCGATATGGTCCGGTTCAATGTTTGTGAAGATTCCAAAATCAAATACAAATCCCTGCGTACGATGGAGCATCAGGCCCTGAGAGGACACTTCCATGACCACGCTGTCACAGCCTGCTTCCACCATCTCGCGGAAATATTTCTGAATGATATAGGATTCCGGTGTCGTATTGGCAGACGGGATTACTCGCTCCCCGATAATCGTTTCGATCGTTCCGATGAGGCCAACCTTGTGTCCGGCGTTCTCCAGAATGGATTTTACCATATAGGTCGTTGTGGTTTTTCCTTTCGTTCCGGTGATGCCGATGGTTGTCAGCTTTTCTGCAGGATATCCGAAATATGCTGCGCTGATAAAGGCCATGGCATAGCGTGTATCCTCTACCAGAACAATGGTTACATTATCCGGTGCCTTCACCGGTTCTTCCACTACGATGGTTTTTGCACCTTTGGCAATGACATCCGGAACAAATTTATGTCCGTCTACCACTGCACCCCGGATGCAGATGAACAACGAACCTTCCTGCACGCCGCGGGAATCGTATACGACTGCTGTTACTTCTGTATCAACACTTCCCTGAATACATTTATAATTCAGACGCTCCAGTAAACCTGATAACTTCATGAATGTTTCCTCCTGTTTTATAACTGCAGAACACACTGCAGGCAATTTTACTCTTTTATCCATATAATAGATAGCATAGCATAAGGATGGGGATTTTTCAACGGAATACATGACGGGGATCGCGTACACAAGGATGACGGATCAACGTACGACGCATAATGCACAGACGCACGGAGACACAGACGCACGGAGGCTGCCCTATATGTATCGCAAACACGCTCTTGCTCCCTTCGTCTCAAAGCGGCACTAAATTCATTCTTCGCTTACGCTCGAATTCCTTAAGTGCCGGTGACCTCAGAGGGTTTGCTCTCACATATAGGGCAGCCTCCTTTGCTGTTTGTATCATAAACGAAAAACCCTGTCTTTGCTATAGACAATATTTCCGTAGCTGCCATCGGTTCTCTCAAAGAAGCCATCCGCATTCAGCTTCATCCCTTTGGCAATAAAGGCCTGCGTTCCCATAAATTCAAAAGGAATGTCTGCCGTCTTTCCCTTCATAATGTCATCGCATACCTGAATGATGTGGTCAAATAGCTCCAGTCCGATCTCCATAGTCACGTGGGACAGGAAAATGTGATCGTATTTTCCCTGCATCATTTTCTGAACACGAAGCACTTCCTTTTGGTAATCCTCAACAAACAGAGAATTGTTATCAAACAGGAACGTAAAGCTGTTGCAGGCATCCCCCACGATCAGGATTCTCATTTCCCGTAGAAGAAAGATCATACTGCCATGGGTGTGTCCCGGGAAGGAATAGACATCCACATGGATCCCGCCAAGGTCGAACACTGCGCCTTCCTGCAGGTCCCGGAAGGGATACTCTGTTGGCGGAATAAAGCCGGCTTCTGACAGCCCGGCAGGCAACTCTCCACGCAGCGCTCCCTTGACATAATCTATGCGATCTTCAACTTTCCACATAGAACGGTAGACTTCCTGATCCGCCAGGTTCATGTACACCTCCTCAAATTCCGGAGCACCCATAGCATGATCGATGTGTCCATGCGTCAGCAACACCGTGACGGGTTTGTCAGTAAGCTCTTCAACATAAGCTCTCAACCCGTATAGTCCCACCGTAGTGTCCACCAGAATCGCCCGATCGTTTCCCTCAATGAGATACATAATCTCTCCGGAAGGACTATATATTGCGGCCAACCCCTCCTGCACCTTCTCTGCATGAAATAAATCCGACATACCTTTCCTCCTATCTGTTTATATCCTATCTCGCACAGATTCCCTTTACAAATTCCACATAACAGGCAAAATCCCCGATCGTTTTTCTACGTGCATCTCAGGAAGGAACATATGGGAATATGCTGATAACAAAGAGGCAACTATAAAAGCATTCTTGATAGTATTATGTACAAGACGATAACTACAATGTAGATTATCACTATCACAGTCCTGGTCTGGCCTGTCTTATTCGGGGTACCAGCGTTTGGGCGCTGGGAATTTTCCGGTTTCGGCATCTGTTTCTTTCGCCTGGATTCGAATGTATCTGTCATCTCTTTCAAAAGAGATGGCACCTCTTTATCCCCTAATGGAATTTCATTATCGCGCATCTCGGCACGCGCCTTTGAACTGGCGTGCATATAGTGATCATCCCTGCTTTCATTCAAATGATATAATTTTTCATCTTTCCGATAAGGCATACCACATACCGGACATCTATCATTTACAATAACGCTATCACAAATCTGGCATCTGCTCATAATATTTCCTTCTTTCCACTATCAATCCTTAACCTTACCTATATTATGGATTTTACCCAATCCCATCATTTCTTTCAATACTCTTTCTCAAAAACAGCCGCAGAGTCGCGCCAGAGAAATCAACATAATTGCGCATCACATATCTGTCAATCCGACAGGTTAAAAATACAGTCTTTACTTTTTGTAATTCACATGATAAAATGTTGGTGTAGTTAATTATGTGTGTGTTTTTTTAAGTATATTAAGGTTTAAAGCATCAAAGAAAAGCCCGGAGCTGCGTGCCCCGAGCTTTTTCTTTTACCATTTTGAGCTCCCTGCAGATGTTTTCTGCGAAATCGCAATTTCACTTTGCGATCCGCGAGCAGACTCTACAGGTGAATCTCTCCATCAAACACGGTAGTTGCGGGGCCTGTCATATAAACCAGATCTGCATCCCGATCCCAGAATATCTCCAGATCTCCCCCCAACAGTTTTACTGTAACAGGCTCCGTCCCATCCACATATCCGTTTAATATAGAAGCAACGGCAACAGCACATGCACCGGTTCCACAAGCCAAAGTTTCCCCGGAACCACGTTCCCACACCCGCATCTGCAGTGTATGTCTATCGACAACCTTTACAAACTCCGTATTGACACGATCCGGAAAAATCTCATGATGTTCAAACCCCGGCCCGATCTTTTCGATATCCAGATGATCCACATCCTCCATATACACGATTGCATGGGGGTTCCCCATGGACACAGCGGTGACACAGTATTCCTGTCCCTCCACCAGAACAGGGACATTGATCATGGGAGTCTGCCTGGATAAAACCGGTATTCTATCCGTATCAAGAATCGGCGCTCCCATATTGACCTTTACACGTCTTACTTTTCCGTTTTCCACCGTAAGATCCAGATACTTGATTCCGCTTTTGGTTGCAATGGAGATACTTGTTTTATCCACGATACCGTAATCGTATGCATATTTTGCAACACAACGGATGCCATTTCCACACATGGCTCCCTGCGAGCCGTCCATATTATACATATCCATCTCGCAGTCTGCAATGGCAGAAGGTTTGATAAGAATCATGCCATCACCGCCGATACCAAAGTGCCGGTCACTGACGATTCTGGCTGTCTCGGACGGATTCTCAACCGTCTCCTGAAAGCAATTCACATAGACATAATCGTTTCCGATTCCATGCATTTTCGTAAATTTCATAATATCGTCTAACTCCTTCTTTCCTCAGAAATCCGAATTTTGGGCAAGATTGCGAAAGCTGCACACCAGCGAAACAATCTGTAACACTTTTGACGCCCAAACCAGTGTTGATTAATCAAGCAAGCTCAGAATATCCGGGAATACCTCAAGGCTTCGTTTCAGAATTCCGGTCACCTCTGCAATCAGAATTCCATAGTTGGTAACAGAGACATTCTGATCTTTACAACAGGCCGCCCGATAACGCATTTCCCGTTCATTCAGCATACAGGCGCCGCAGTGAACTACGAGCTTATATGGCGTCAGATCTTCCGGAAATTCCGTCCCGGATGTGAAGAAAAACTCCGGTTCAGCATGGGTGTATTCCCGGATCCATCCAGGAAGCTTTACGGTTCCGATGTCGTTGCACTGACGATGATGTGTGCATCCCTCTGCAATCAGCACCTTATCTCCGTCCGTAACGGTTTGCAAAGCAGCAATGCCTTCCACAGCAGATTTCAGGTTCCCTTTGTATCTGGCAAACAGAATGGAAAAAGAAGTAAGCGGGATATCTTCCGGAACATCCTGCGATACTCTCGCAAAAGCCTGACTGTCGGTAACCACCAGTGCCGGACGAACCCCGCCGATCAGCAGTTTGTCCAAGGTTGCTTTCAATTCCGTGTCCTGTACAACAAGGCAGGACGCACGCTCTTCCAGAATCGCCCGGATCGTCTGCTGCTGCGGCAGAATCAGACGCCCTTTTGGCGCTGCTTTGTCAATGGGAACTACCAGAAGAATCAGGTCCATGGGAGAGATCAGATCTCCGATTAACGGAAACTCATGCGTATCCTCCGGCTTCAAAGCAGCAATACGTTCTTTCAATTCATGTATGTTCTGCCCTGTGGATGAGCTCACCCACAGACAGGATTCTTCTGTGTCTCCGGATTCTGTTATGGCTTCTTTCAAAAGCTCTTCGCTGTATTGTAAGGAAGCATCCTCCACCTGATCTGCTTTATTGAACACCAGCAGATGAGGAAGGCCTTTCTCCCGGAACTTCTTCAATAACTCCCTGTCTTCCCGGGACAGACCCAAGGTGCCGTCTACCACTAAGATTCCGATGTCTGTTTTATTTAATACCTGGTAGCTTTTCTTCACACGAAGTGTACCCAGCTCACCGGAATCGTCGATCCCCGGTGTATCGATGATCATGACGGGGCCTAACGGAAGCAGCTCCATGGTTTTGTACACAGGATCCGTCGTGGTTCCTTTGACATCGGAAACGATGGAAAGATTCTGCCCGGTAACAGCGTTGATCAGACTGGATTTGCCGGCATTTCTGCGTCCGAAAAATCCAATATGTACCCGCTCCGAAGCAGGTGTTTGATTCATACTCATAATAAAAAACCTCCTGAACCTAGTCCGGTATTACCGGAACAGCATCTTTTGGAATCGGGCAAACGTAACCGGAAGCGGTCCGTTTCTCGAATTCTTTTCTGGCTTCCATTAATAATTCCGGATGGGCAAATAAATCAATGGCTGCAGCAGCAAGTACTTTTCCGGCATGAATGGCGGCTTTATGACCAATCTCTGTACGCACGCAGGATACGTTCTGCCAGCTGTGACCCGGACAGCCATTTGGCCAGGAGGCCACGTGGATCTGGGCAGTCGGGGTCAGCCAGCTGACATCTCCCACATCTGTGGAGCCTGCGTTAAAAGCATCCTTAGTATATAATGGAGCAAGAAACGCGTTCATCGCATGCCCTTGCAGAGATTGCTGCTCCAGAACGGCATCACGGAAAAAAGAATCATTTTTCCCGGCAATACCCGGAACGTAATCCGATAAAGGGTAGGTATCGGCAAGCCGGTCAGCATACTCCAGTTCCTCTTTCGTATAAGTGGGAACTCCCAGTTCGACGAAATTATCGTACAGTACTTTTTCCAGAGTATGGTTCGTTATGGTATCTGCCAATCCATCGATAAATTTCCGTTCAAAAGTTGTTTCTGTCATAAGCGCGGCACCCTCTGCGATTTTATCCACACGTTTCTGGAGTTCTACAGCTTCCGCAACGTGGTTGGAACGCACCATATACAATACAGAGGCTCTTGGCTGAACTACATTTGGACTGACTCCGCCGGCATCTGTAATGGCATAATGTATTCTGGCACGGCTTCCCATATGTTCCCGAAGAAACTGAACGCCGATATTCATTAATTCCACGGCGTCCAAAGCACTGCGCCCCATCTCAGGCTCTCCTGCTGCATGAGAAGCAATTCCCTTGAATTTATACTGTACCTGTATGCAGGAATTCGAAGATCCGGTCCGCACCTCATTGGTGTCTTCCGGATGCCATGTAAGGGCAGCGTCAAGACCTTCCCAGATGTGATCTCTGGCCATAAATGCTTTGGAAGCACCGCCTTCTTCACCGGGACAGCCATACAGGATTACGGTACCTGGCTGCATGGTTTTCTGAAGGTAGTGCTTGATGCCGAGGACTGCTGCGAAAGCACCGGCTCCCAGGATGTTATGTCCACAGCCATGACCGTTTCCGCCGGCACATAGTTCTTCCCGGACGGCTGACCCGGGTTTCTGCGACAAGCTGTCCAACGCATCGTACTCTGCCAGAATTCCGATAAAGGGACGTCCTTCTCCGAAGCTGGCGGAAAATGCTGTTTCAATGCCGCTGATTCCGGGAGTGACCTGGAACCCCTCCTCTTCCAGTATCCTGCAGTATAGTGCAGCGGATCTAAATTCCTGCAAGGATAATTCAGCATAATCCCAGATGGAATCTGCAATCTGCGTGATAAGGTCGCGTCTGTCATCGATTGCCTCGATGGCACGCTGTTTCTCTTGTGTCATAAACCTTTCATTCCTCTCTTTCCAAAGGTATCCGTTATAACAGATCATCATGCGTCTGTTTGTGCAATCGCACATGTCTTGCTGCCGCCCCGGCTTCCGGTCATTCGCTTTACGCTCATGCAGGCCCGGCAGCCGCATAGCATCCTTACCGCACAAACGCACTGCCGGAGGAGACCTCCGGCAGCTTCTTTACAATACCTTAGATAAAAAGTCTTTGAGTCTTGGGCTGTTCGGTTGTTCGAAAATCTGCGTTGGAGTGCCTTCTTCGATCAGCATTCCATCTGCCATAAACAATACGCGATTTCCCACTTCCCGGGCAAATCCCATCTCATGTGTTACACAGACCATGGTCATTCCTTCATTGGCAAGCTCCTTCATAACATCCAGAACCTCCCCTACCATTTCCGGGTCAAGAGCAGATGTCGGTTCATCGAAGAGCATTACCTCTGGCTCCATTGCCAGAGCGCGAACAATTGCGACACGCTGCTTCTGTCCGCCGGAAAGCTGGATGGGATACGCATCGGCACGATCACGAAGCCCTACACGATCCAGAAGCTCCAAAGCTTTCTTTTCCGCAGCCTCTTTACTGACTCCTTTTACCTTAACAGGCGCCAGCGTCATATTGTCTAAAATGGTCATATGCGGGAACAGATTAAAATGCTGGAACACCATTCCCATTTTCTGCCTGTGAATATCAATGTTCAGTTTCTTTCGGTTCCCATTCGGATCCGTATATTTTTTCTTGGTGATATCGATTCCTTCAAAAATAATCTCACCATCCGTAGGTTCCTCCAAA
>JABUSW010000214.1 GCA_021443885.1 Blautia sp. | reverse complement strand
CCAATGACAATGTCGGTGTATCAGTTCTTTGGAAAGAATAAGAATTACTGGAACTATATTTTTGCGGATATTGTACTGACCTGTCTGCCGGTTATCATTGTCTATATGATCGGACAGAAATACATTGTAGGAGGAATGACCTCGGGTGCGGTAAAGGAATGATTTCCTTGAGTGAATGTGTTTTACTGAAACTGAATCGTTTTGCTTTGAATTGCGAATATCGAAGAGGATTCGCAGGTGATGAAGGAGCTGCTTTCCGTTGTGGGAAGCGGCTCTTTTTGTGCGATAAGGCCGCCGTGCTTGCACGAGGGCCAGGCTGCGAGATGCATGGAACTGCATTCATCGAGTGGAGGGAAGCCCTCTCCTGCTCGATTGGGTCGAATGTGCCTTGATACGGGTCGAATATGACAACATTCGAGAAATGCTTTTTGTTATAATTTTCATTAGAAAAATCATGGAAGGTATCGTGTGCACAGTTACCAGTCAGTGTTTTTTACTTAATGTGTTTTGGAGGACGTTATGATGAACAACAGAAAACTTTCTTTGGCGTTGACGGCTGCAGCAATGACAGCTGCAATGGCATGTGTTCCGGTACTTGCAGAGGAAAAGCTGACGGTATGGACATGGGATCCCGGTTTTAACATCTATTCCATGCAGGAAGCGGAAAAGATCTATCAGAAGGATCATCCGGATTTCAGCCTTGACATTGTGGAGGTATCCTGGGATGATACCCAGACCAAGCTTGGAACGATCCTCTCTTCCGGGAATTATTCGGAGCTGCCGGACATTTTGCTGATGCAGGATTTTGCATTCCAGAAATATGTTATGACCTTCCCGGATCTTTTTGTGGATTTTGCGGACAGCGGGATCGACTTTACGCAGTTTGCAGCAGGTAAGACGGGAGCATCGGTGGTAGATGGCAAGAATTACGGCGTGCCTTTTGACAATGGAGCGGATGTTGCAGTATATCGTGCAGATATTCTGGAGCAGGCGGGTTATACAGAAGCGGATCTTACAGATATCGACTGGGAACGTTTCATTGAGATCGGTAAGGATGTAAAAGAAAAAACAGGCTATTCCCTGTTTTCTACCCTGGCAAAATCATCGGATCTGGTTATGCAGATGGTACAGTCGGCAGGCGGAACCATCTGGAATGAAGAAGGGATGCCATTCTTTGTCGGAAATGAGATTATGTTAAAGAGTATTGAAACCTATAAGGAACTGTTTGAGACAGGTGTTATGGCAACTACTAACAGCTGGGATGAATATGTATCTACTTTTACAACGGGTAAAACCTGCGGCGTTATCAATGGATGCTGGATCATGGCAAGCATTGAGACAGCAGAGGATACCGCCGGGAACTGGCGGGTTACCAATATGCCGAAGCTGACGGGCCTTGACGGTGCTACCAATTACAGCAATCAGGGCGGTTCCTCCTGGGGAATTACCAGCAACTGTTCCAATCTTGAGCTTGCACAGGATTTCCTGAGTGCTACATTTGCCGGAAGCGTGGAATTATACGAAACGATTCTTCCGGGATGCGGTGCATTGTCCACCTGGATTCCGGCAGCAGACAGCGACGTATATTCGGAACCACAGGATTTCTATGGCGGTCAGCCGGTATACGAAAGCATTACGCAGTTCGCTGCAAATGTAATTCCTTTTGATACTGGGATCTATTACGTGGAGGCAAACAATGCGCTTGCCACGGCTCTGACCAATATCTGCGCAGGGGGAGATCTGGAATTCGAACTGCAGAATGCAGAAGAGACCATCAAGTTCGATATGGGTATGTAAGACTCATAGATAGAAAGGAGTCTTTCTATGAAAAAGGGACTAAGTTTACAACAAAAACAGAAGCTGACAGGATGGCTGTTCCTGATCCCGGCAGTAGTTCTGATTGCATCCTTAAGCTTTTATCCGACCATCAAGGCGCTGCTGACATCCTTTAAAACAGGAACCGGCGTTAATATGAAATGGTGCGGAATTGACAATTATCTGAGAATCTTCAAGGATACCGTATTCCTGCAGTCCATCAAGAATTGTTTCTTCTATCTGATCATTCAGGTGCCGGTGATGCTGATTCTTGGAATGGTTCTTGCCAGTCTTTTGAACAGCCCGTATCTGCGGGGAAAAGGCTTTTTCCGTACTATGATCTTCCTGCCATGTGCCACTTCCCTGGTAGGATATGCCATTATTTTCCGTTCGCTTTTTTCAGAAGACGGATTTATCAATCTGCTTCTGGTAAAGCTGGGAATCCTGGACCAGGCTTATAATTTTCTGAACCATCCCACAAGTGCAAAGATCGTCATTATTCTGGCGCTGATTTGGCGCTGGACGGGTTATAATATGGTGTTCTATCTATCGGGATTACAGAATATTGAGAAGTCGGTGTACGAGGCTGCCAAGATCGACGGCGCAACGCCATTACAGACATTCTTCCGTATTACCGTTCCGCTGCTGAAGCCTACGATTCTGATGACGGTGATCATGTCCACCAACGGAACTCTTCAGCTCTTTGATGAATCGGTGAACCTGACTATGGGCGGACCTGCAAACGCAAGTATCACCATGTCACATTATATTTTCAATAAGTCCTTCAATGGGGTGCCAAACTTCGGTTACACAACGGCGATGTCCTTCGTGATCCTGATCATGGTTGCGATTCTGGCTCTTATTCAGATGAAAGTAGGTGACAGTGATGACTAAGAAAAGTACGAAAATTCTGGCATATGGATTTTTGATCATTGCCACTATCGTGTCCGCTTTTCCGTTGCTGTGGATGGCCATTGCAGCCACAAACCGCAGTGTGGACGTAGTATCCGGAAAGCTGACCATTGGAACAAGACTTTTGGAGAATCTTTCCAATCTGATGGCAACACAGGATGTAGGCAGGTACTTCCTGAATTCCATGAAGTATTCTGTGCTGACGACGGCTATCTCTTTGCTGGTATGTTCCCTTGCGGGATATGCCTTTGAGATTTATTCCGATAAAATCAAGAATGTTCTGTTTATGCTGGTTCTCATGACCATGATGCTTCCTTTTGTTGCATTGATGGTTCCGTTGTTCCAGATGTTTTCGAAGGTTGGAATTCTGAATTCCACCGTGGGATTTTTGCTTCCCTCTATTGCGACGCCTTTGATGATCATGATGTTCCGGACAGCGGCAAAGTCCTTCCCCATTGATATTATCGAGGCGGCCAGAATTGATGGCCTGTCTGAAATCATGATCTTCTTCCGGATGTTTGTTCCCACCATGAAATCCACGTATGCAGCGGCGATGACCATTACCTTCATGAATGCATGGAACAACTATCTATGGCCAAAGGTAATCATGACACAGAGCGAATCCCAGACCATGCCGATGATGGTGTCCTCTCTGACATCCGGTTATGTAACGGACTACGGTATGCTGATGCTTGCCGTATTGCTCACGACCTTGCCTACCGCATTGATTTTTTTCATCTTGCAGAAGAACTTTGCAGAAGGTATTACGGGAGCTGTGAAATAGAGCAGAAATAACGGTTTTCTCTTCTTAAAAGGATTATCCATACAACTTACACAGAAGGACTCTGCTGTCGGCAGGGTTCTTTTGTGTTACGTAAGAATAATTACATGAAAATTGTATAAATAAAGGGGTTATTTCACATGATTTACTGGACAATTTGTCCGATTTCATAGATAATGAGGATATGATATTTAGAAAGGGTTTGTGACGATTATGAGAAAAACGAAAATTATCTGTACCATCGGGCCGTCAAGTTCGGACGAAAAGGTATTAAAAGAGATGATCAAGGCCGGTATGAATGTGGCCAGACTGAATTTTTCCCACGGGACACACGAGGAGCATCAGGAAAAGATCGATCTGATCAAGAAGGTCAGAGAAGAGATGGACATGCCGATCCCCATCATGCTGGATACAAAAGGACCGGAGTACCGGATCAAGACCTTTGCAGATCATAAGGCGGAAGTAAAAGAGGGCGATACCTTTGTCTTTACCGTAGATGATGTACAAGGAGATGCCGCAAAGGTTTCTGTCAATTATAAGGATCTGGTAAACGAGCTGGAGATCGGGGATCGCATTCTGGTAAACAATGGACTCCTGGTATTTGAGGTGACGGCTCTGGAAGGAAATGATGTCATCAGCAAGGTTATTACCGGAGGCGTGATTTCCGACCGTAAGAGTATGAATTTCCCGAATCATGTCTTAAAAGGAGACTATCTCAGTGAACAGGATAAGGCTGACCTGCTGTTCGGCATCAAAAATGATGTGGATTTCGTGGCAGCTTCTTTCGTGTCCACAAAGGCAGACATCAAAGCATTGCGTGATTTCCTGAATGATAATGGCGGAAAGGATATTGATATTATCGCAAAGATCGAGAACCGTTCCGGTGTGGATCATATCGATGAGATCTGTGAGATCGCAGACGGCATTATGGTAGCCAGAGGCGACCTGGGTGTGGAGATTCCCTTTGTGGAAGTGCCGGCAATTCAGAAGTATCTGATCCGGAAGTGCCGTCTTCTTGGAAAACGTGTTATCACAGCAACGGAAATGCTGGAATCCATGATCTACAATCCCCGTCCTACCAGGGCAGAGATCTCGGATGTTGCCAATGCTGTTTATGATGGTTCCTCTGCAGTCATGCTGTCCGGGGAATCCGCTGCCGGAAAATATCCGGTAGATGCTGTAAGAAATATGGCCGAGATTGCAGAGTATACCGAGAATGATATTGATTATATCGCACGTTTCCGGGTGGAGGATTACGCTTTGACGAATAACCTGGATGCAATCTCCCACGCCACCTGCAACATGGCTATCGATACCAAGGCAAAAGGCATTGTGATCAATTCCCGTTCCGGTGTGACGGTAAGAATGGTCAGCCGTTTCCGATGCCCGGTTGATATCCTTGGCCTGACAACATATGAGAAGGAATGGAGAAAACTGAATCTGAGCTGGGGCGTAACACCGGTGTTGAGTGAAGAATTTGATTCCGCAGATGTTATGTTCTACTATGCGATCCGTCATGCGAAAAAGGTTCTGAATCTGGAGCCGGGCAGCAATGTGGTGCTGACCGGCGGACGTATCAACGGAAAATCCGGCAATACGAATACGATTCGACTGGAGACGATTCGGTAGAGCTTAAGAAAAGCAGTCATGCTGCCGTGTGCCCCCTTTGTATAGTCTGCAGGGAAGCGCGATTAATAAGACAACCGAACTTTACAATACGATAAATTCACAGAAAAAGCAGGAAGTCAGGCATTATGGGGCAGGGCGCCTGCTTTTTCTGGCTTTTTTCTGGCCGCTATTTCATTATCAGGCAATGCCGTAGGCGCTGTCCGCAGGTTAAGATTTTGCTTTACCAGATAGTTCTTTTGTATTATACTGAAGAAAGTACGAATCGATGTTGTGTATAGGCACATTCAACTATATGAGACGAAAGGACATCCGCAGTGATCTGGTTTGTTGGTGGTATTGCAGCCTTTGGCTGCTTTGTGTTGTATGATCTGAACAGCGTTCTGTGGAAAAAGAGAGCTTTGCATTCCTGTTTTCTGACAGGCTGTATCCTTTTGTTGGGGATGACTTTGTATATGTTGATTTCCGGAAGTGCGACTGTGGATCACGGTGTGCGCTTCTGGGTTTTCTTTCTTGCAGCAGTTGTCTTCGTCGTGCTGCTGATTTATACGCTTTTTTTTGCACTTCCTTTTGGGGAAACGTATCTGGCGAAAGAGGGAGATGCCCAAGGAAAGCTCTACGCTCATAGACATGCAGAGAAAGAGAGAAAACCAGAGGTGTATAACAGGGGAATGTATGCGTTGTGTCGTCACCCTGGTGTTCTGTGGTTTTTTCTTTTTTATTTTTTCATGGGAATTGCGCTGTATCCGGCGGCCTTTTTATATCCGGGCCTGTTTTACAGTGCGT
This sequence comes from Blautia sp., assembly GCA_021443885.1. GTDB lineage: Bacteria > Bacillota > Clostridia > Lachnospirales > Lachnospiraceae > Blautia_A. The sequence continues at coordinate 18,833 of JABUSW010000214.1, read as the reverse complement.
TAAATGTGGGATATGTGGTTTTGCAGGATGTCTGGACATTTCCGGAAACCTTGAACGGGTACGGGCAATACAAAAGGGAGACACCTTTTTTGTTGCCTGACAAAGAGAGTATCCGTTCCTGTCTTTCTGACATCCGGGAACGGATGGCAATACGAAGAAAGCAATAACCGGAAAATTCCGTTGTAAGAGGTAAATTATGCGTTTTCAGGAAAAACTTCGCGTGTATTCAAAACAAGAGATCTGGGATGAGTATTGTGGTTTCTTAAACATGTCGCTTGAGGAATACATGACCATGCAGAAACGGCTCGTTCTGGAGGAGATCGAGCTTTGGAGCAGATCCGGTCTTGGACGGAAGATTCTGGAAGGGGAAGTCCCCAAAAACATCGAAGATTTTCGCAGAATGATTCCGCTGACAACATATGATGATTATGCAGACGTTCTTTTGCGAAAGGACGCGGCACTTCTTCCGGGAGTGCCGGTTCTCTGGATACAGACCACCTGGGAGGGCGGAATGCATCCGGTTAAGGTTGCGCCTTATACGAAAAGTATGCTTGACACCTACAAACGGAATGTGATGGCCTGCTTTATTCTGGCCACCGGCAAGGAAAAGGGCGACTTTGATATCGCAGTTACGGATCACATGCTTTACGCCCTGGCACCGCTCCCTTACGCCACCGGTCTGCTGCCGATTCTGATCAACGATGAGATCGACATCGAATATCTTCCCCCGGTGAAAGAGGCTGTGAATATGAGCTTCGGTGAACGGAATAAAAGAGGCTTTAAGATGGGGATGAAGAAGGGGATCGAGTACTTCTTCGGTCTGGGGAGCGTGACGTACTTTGTAAGTAAAAGTGTGGCTTCTCTGGACAGCGCCAAGGGTGGCTCGGGATTGCGCAAGCTGAAGGACATCTCGCCGAAAATGATGATGCGCTATCTGGCAGCAAAGAAGAAGTGCAAGGAGGAAAACAGAGGGCTTCTCCCGAAGGATTTGTTTTCCTTGAAGGGATTTATGTGTGCCGGTACGGATAACTGGTGCTACAAAGATGACCTGGAGAAAATGTGGGGAGTCCGCCCCATGGAGATCTTTGCAGGAACCGAGCCGGGGTGTATGGGAACCGAGCTCTGGTCAAGAAACGGTATGTATTTTTTTCCGGATGCGTGTTTCTATGAGTTTATACCGGAGGCAGAGATGCTTAGAAACCACGAGGATCCATCCTATCAGCCCAGGACATTTCTGATGGATGAAGTCATTCCGGGAGAAAAATATGAGATTGTCGTTACTGTGCTGAAAGGCGGTGCGTTTGTCCGCTACCGGGTCGGAGATGTTTATCGCTGTCTGGGGATCGGCAGTGGGGAGGATGGTACGAAGATTCCGCGCTTCCGGTACATTGACCGTGTGCCCTGGGTGATTGATATTGCAGGATTTACCAGGATTACGGAGAATTCTATTGATCGTGCAATTTCCTTGTCCGGCCTGAAGGTGGAAAAATGGTTTGCACTGAAGGAATATACGGAAAACAACCGGCCGCAGCTGCATCTGTATCTGGAACTGGATAAGGAAACCCTGGCAAGTACGGCGGTCAGTGTGGCGATCTTAAAAGAACATCTCAGTATTTATTTTAAATACGTGGATGGTGATTACAAAGATCTGGAGAAGATTCTGGGGGTAGATCCTCTGAACATTACAGTGGTCCGATGTGATACCTTCCTGGAATATGAAAAGATCTATGGGAAACGGATGCAGAAAATCAATCCTCCTGCCATGGAGGTGTCGGATTTTCTTGCATTGCAGCATGCGGAGAACAGGCCGCAGAGAGGAGGCGAATTATGGTAAGCTATAGCTGGATTTCCGTAATCGCCTTATTGGGATATCTTTTTTTGTTCATTGCGTTTGCTTCGGCCAAAAAGTCAAAGGTGATTTATTCCTTTATGCTTTTGATACTTGCACTGATTTTTTTCAGCGGGGGTTCTTTTTTCATGCGGATCCGATTCTGGCCATCCGTGAATTTCTGGCATCACGTATCCGTCTTTGGGGTTATGATGCTTCCCTATAGCTTTTATCGTTTCTATCTGGATTTTCTGGAGGAACGGCAAAAAAGAGGTCGTGTTGTCTGTCTGGTGTTTTTTTTAATTCTTTATGCGGCAAATTTTGTGACCGGATTTCTGATCCCCACACCGGAAGTCGTGACGGACAGTCTGGGGAAAGCGACCTTTATATATAGGTATAGCTGGGCGATCTATATTATGATCATTCCCACACTTTTTATTCTGGCGGATATTATTCTGCTGTTTTTCCGATACGGCAAGGGGGATGTTCTGATGCTGCGTCAGCTGCGGCCCATGGTAATTGGAATCGTGCTGTTATCCCTGGGGAACTATTTATCTACTACACATCTTTTTTCCGGAATCCCCATCGATATTATTTCAAGTGCTGTATTTGCGTATCTTACGTTTTATGCTCTTAGCAAAAAGAATCTTTTCAAGCTGACGGTGCTGGTGGCTCCCACCAATTGTTATGCTGTCTCGTTTCTGATCAGTGCACTTTTGTTTTACAATCTGTATTCTCCGATTCAAAGCTGGATCCTGGATAAGCTTCATGTAAGCGAAGCCGTTTCAATGCTCATGATTGCTTTGATGATGGTGATCTCGGTATATCTGTGGGTATTGGTCATGCGGATGTTCCTGAATACACTATTTATCAACGATGAAGAGGTACAGGCGGAAACCATCAAGGAATTCAGCCATGAGGTTTCCAAGACACTGGAGAAGGATAAGATCCTTTCCAGTCTGATCGATGTGATCCGCAAATTGATCAAAGTGGAAAAGGCATATGTTTTTATACAAAATACAGCGGGGGACTATATATTGGAAATGACGGCCAGCTCACTGGATGGTACCGGTTATGTAATGTCGGCAGATCATCCGGTGGTCTCATGCCTGAAAATCCGGGATGTATGTCTTCTGATGCAGGATTTCCAGCGTACCAACAGCTATCGCTGCATGTGGGATAAGGAGAAGGAACAGTTCCGGAAGCTGGGGATCACCTGTATGGTTCCCATGAAGGACAAGGATGAACTCGTTGGAATGATCATGTTAAGCGGGAAACGGAACGGGAAACCATATAATTATGACGATTTCAGTTTTCTGATGTCCGTAAGCTCGGTATGCTCCATGGCGGTCAGAAACGCTAAAATGTATGAACAGGCGTATGACGAGGCCCGAAAGGATGAGCTGACCGGTTTATATAACCGGAAACGTTTTTACGAGGTATTGAATGAAAGTTTTGAACGGAATCCACAATGTCAGATTGCACTGATTATGCTGAATGTGGATGATTTCAAGCTATATAATCAGCTGTATGGTATACAGGAAGGGGATATTGCCCTGACAAAGGTCGCACAGATCATTCAGGCAACGACGGCAGATCTGGGAATGGCTTTTCGAATGGTGGGAAAAGAGTTTGCCGTTTTGCTTCCTTCTTATGATGCTTATTCTGCCAAAACGCTGGCGGTATCCATATCCGATCAGGTTCTGTCGATGAACGAAGGAAACATCCATTATCGCCTGAAGTCCCTGACGCTTAGCTGCGGGATCAGCGTTTCGCCTTATCTGGCAGCCGGACCGGAGGAGCTGGTGTCCGAGGCGGACATGGCCGTGTACAGTGCGAAACGTTCGGGCAAAAATACGGTTGTCATTTATTCCCAGAATGATATTGCCAACCGGAAGAAGCAGCGGGAGCACATCAGTTATTATGAAGACTATGCTTCCACTATATATGCTTTGACGGCAGCCATAGACACAAAGGACCATTATACCTTTAATCACTCACAGAATGTTGCGTATTATGCATCGCAGCTGGCGGGAGCTTATGGTATGAATCAGGAATTTGTAGATATAATCAAGGAGGCAGGGCTTCTTCATGACATTGGAAAGATCGGCATCAGTGAGGAAATCCTGAACAAACCGGGTAAGCTTACGGCGGAGGAATACCGGATCATGAAGACCCACGTGGAGAACTCCACCGATATCATACGGCACCTTCCGTCTATGGATTATGTAATCCCTGCGGTTCTTTCCCATCATGAACGATATGATGGAAAAGGATATCCCCGGGGAATCGCCGGTGAAAACATCCCGTTGATGGGCAGAATGCTTTGTGTTGCAGACTCCTTTGACGCAATGGTTTCCAAAAGGAGCTACAAAAAAGGAATGCCTCTGGAGGATGCTCTGCAGGAACTGGATGCGCAGAAAGGGAAACAGTTTGATGCGAGGATTGCAGAACTGTTTATACGACTTGTCCGGCAGGAACAGGTTGAGAAAAGATGGATCAAACAGGATGAGACCTGACAGAATAGGAGATGAGATCATATGAAGAAAAGTCTTTCCGGTTTATGTGTGTGCCTTAGTATGGTGTTATGCCTGAATGGAAGCGCAAACGCAGAAATGAACGAAAAAATGACGATCGGAGAGCTGGCAGCCGGAGAGACAGGAGCCGGCGAAGATCATCCGCTGACGGTGGGTGAGCTGGCGGCTCAGCAGGGATATGCAGGTGAGCACCATACGCTGACGATCGGAGAGCTGGCAGCCGAAACAGGCGGGAATCATCCTCTGACGGTTGGGGAACTGGCAGCAGGGCAGACAGGATCCTATGAAGAAGAACCGGTGTATATCGAAGAGGCGGATGCGTCCTCTCTTTTCATGGGGGAAGAAGCAGGGAAAGCTGACTGGCTGGTCTATGTCTATATGTGCGGATCGGATCTGGAAAGTGAAGGCGGACAGGCAACCATGGATATCCAGGAAATGCTGGATGGAAATCTGGGGGAACGGTGTGCATTTATTGTTGATGCAGCCGGAAGCAACAGCTGGAATAACAACCTCTGTGATCCGGAGCGGCAGAACAAGTTTATGGTGGTCAACCAAAAGGCGGCAGTGCTGGAACGTTGTGAAGATCAAAGTATGGGGGCTCCGGAAACGCTGGCCACATTTCTGACGGATACCGCTGGTGATCTGGAGGCAGAGCACTATGGTCTGGTCATCTGGAATCATGGCGGCGGAAGCATCTCAGGGGTTTGTATGGATGAGCGTCATGAATATGATGCATTGTCTCTTTCGGAAGTCACAGAAGCGTTGGAAACAGCGGGAAGACATTTTGATTTTATCGGCTTTGACTGCTGCCTGATGGGCGGCTTTGAGTCTGCGGCTGCAGTCCGTAATTATGCAGACTATATGATTGGCTCGGAAGAACTGGTGCAGGGCGTGGGATTTGATTATAAGAGCATTGGGGATTGCCTGGGATCCGGTGAAACGGATGGAGCCGTGATTGGTAAAGTAATCTGCGACAGTTATTATGACTGCTGCCTGGAGTATGGAATTGAACGTGAAACGACCATGTCGGTGCTGGATCTTGGGAAATTCCAAAGCCTTCAGGAATCTCTGGAAACGACGGCAGGAAAGATGGTGGAGTGCCTGCAGGATCCGGATATACTGGTGCAGACAGCACGTGATACGGGACGTGTTGAGAACTACGGTGGTAATAATGCGGCGGAAGGCTATACCAACATGGCTGATATGACCGGAATCCTGAAAGTTTTTTCGGATTATGTGCCGGAGGTATCGGAGACGATCAGGGCTTTGCAGGAAATGGTGTCCTATGAGATTCATGGGGAAGGGCGTAAGAAGGCCAAAGGTCTGTCGATCTTCTATCCTTACGGGATTCAGAGTTCGGTTGAAATCGCGATCCTGGAAGCGGTTAATCCATGTTCGAATTATGTGGATTTTGTAAAACGCCTGGTCTATGCTTCTTTCATGGAGACGATGGAAGGCTACAGCTCCAATGCCTTCGACACATTGATGGCAAACTATGATGCCGGTATTGCCCCTTCTACCGGTCTGGACGCACAAAGTGATGTGGGAAATGCACTTCAGGGAGATGAATCGGAGTTGGAGATACATTTTGTCCAGGAGCCATTTATCAACGAAGATGGCCTGTATGAATTTACCATCGCAGAGGATTCCCTTGATACCATCAAGTCCGTAGGATTTGACTTGTTCCAGGTTGTGGAAGAGGATCCGGATGGCAGCTATTATCTGGGCTATGATAATAATGTTTCCATGGACTGGGATACCGGACGGGGTGTGGATGCCTTTAACGGGACCTGGCCATCCCTTCCGGATGGGCAGGAGCTGATGTTTTTTATGATCGATGAAGCAGAGGAATACACTTTGTTTTCAGCGCCGGTTATCGTGAACGGTGAGGAGAAATTCCTGCGATTCTGCTGGGAATGGGATGATCCTTCTGCGCCGGAAAGCGGCGGTTCCTTTTGTATGCTGGGACTTTGGTCCGGTTTGGACGAGGGGACCGGCATTGCCGGAAGATGCGAATGGGATCTGTATGTGGGAGACGAGATCAGCCCGCTGTATTACCGGTATGATCAGGAAGGAAATCTGGAAGAAGTAAGCGGGTCTGTCTATGTTGCGACGGAGGATATGGAAATCACAGAGATGACTTTACGCAAGGGATACTATATCTATTGCTTTGATATTACAGACATCTATGGAAAGACCTACTACTCAGAGCCGATCTGCTTTGAAGTGGATGAAAATGGAAATGTAGTCCTGGTGTAATCGATCATCTGTTTGGAAAGGAAAGGCGGCATCCGGAAACCGGAGCGGCACCGGTCGGAAAGGCGGATAATGAATTATCTTGTACTATCTCTGCAAAAGGAAGAGAGAAAGAAACTACAATTACATCTGTTGAATGAGAATTATGCTACCTGGCGGATGTGTGGATTTGCCATCGCTGTTTTTCAGGTGCTGATGCTGATTGGCAATTTATGTTCGGATTCCGTCAGCAGGAAGGTTATTTATTACCGATGGCACTATATTCTGCTGATCGCCGCAACCCTTGTGGCGGAGCTTCTGCTGTATGTGTTTAAGAGACAGGAGCAGATGGTCACACAGTTTTACCTGGTGATGTGGGGATATGTGCTGGCTCTTTTTATCTGGGCCATCGGTATCACATACGTGGGGTTTGCTTCCAACGAGGACCTTTCCACTTTTGCGTATGTTACTATCACGACCTGCGCGATTGTATTGATCGAGCCCTGGAGGATCATTCTTGTGTTAAGCATCAGTACAGCATGCCTGGGGGTGATTCTGTTCTCAAACCCTGCGCTGGAAGCGGATTTTGGTACTATCATTCAGATGATGTCTATTTTTGCCCTGGCAGTGGTGGTTTCGATTATCGCGTATAATCGAAGGCTGAACCGTGTTCGTCTGGAATATGAACATATGGACGATCTCGAAGAGATCCGGGAACTGAATGTGAAGCTTCAGAATGATGCCGTTATGGATGCCTTAACCGGTCTTTACAACCGCCGCTACCTGACGGCACATATTGATGAGCCATTGAATACGGGAGTTTACCCTTCGGGGCTGATGATGATCGATATTGACAGTTTTAAACGTATCAACGATACCTGCGGGCACCAGATGGGGGATGAGTGCCTTACATTAATGGGGAATCTTATCCGTGATATCATGGATGATCATTCTGGTTATGCTGTGCGCTATGGCGGCGAAGAATTTCTGCTGTTTTTCAATCGGATCTCGGAGTATAAGGTCATTATGACAGCACAGAAATTGCAGAGCATCCTTGGGAAGACACCTATGAAGAGGGAGGGCCATGAGTTTTTTCTGACGGTGAGTATCGGATATGCACTTGCCAGGGAAGGAATGAGTTACACCGATCTGATCGGGGTTGCGGATGAGAATCTCTATCAGGCAAAGGCCCATGGACGGGACATGATCTGGCCGCGATGTTCTGCATGAAAAAATGGTTCGGGTGTTAAATGCGTTTACGGATTGCTTTGCCGCTGTAAGCAAGAAGCAAAGGGAGGGATTTGTTTTACATGGATAACTTTGTACATCTGAAGAATGTTTCGAAGGTATATCAGATGGGAGAGGTAGAGATTCGAGCCGTTGACGGAATCGAGTTTTCGATTGCAAAAGGCGAATTCGTGGTGATCGTAGGACCCAGTGGGGCCGGAAAAACCACGGTTTTAAACATTCTTGGCGGAATGGATACTGCCACGAAGGGACAGGTTCTGGTGGATGGAGAAGATATTGCCAGGTATTCCGCCCGCAAGCTGACAGGTTATCGAAGGGATGATATCGGGTTTGTGTTTCAGTTTTATAATCTGATTCCGAATCTGACAGCGCTGGAAAACGTAGAGCTTGCTCTGCAGATCTGTAAAAATCCTTTAAAGGCGCAAACGGTTCTGGAAGAAGTCGGCCTGGGACAGCGGCTGAAGAATTTTCCGGCTCAGTTATCCGGCGGGGAGCAGCAGCGAGTGGCGATTGCCCGTGCACTTGCCAAAAATCCGAAGCTGCTTCTGTGTGATGAACCTACCGGCGCATTGGATTATCAGACCGGGAAAGCGATTCTGAAGCTTCTGCAGGATACCTGCAGAGAAAAGGGAATGACGGTGATCGTCATTACACATAATTCGGCCATTGCACCGATGGCAGACCGTGTCATTCATATCAAAAACGGCAAGGTCGCAAAGATGAAAATTAATGAAACGCCCATGTCTGTAACGGACATAGAATGGTAGAGGGCGACGGTGAATATATGGAAAAGAAGGCATTAAGAAAAGATTTCTTCATGGAAATCCGAAAAAGCCGCAATCGCTTCCTGTCTATTTTACTGATCGTGGCACTCGGTGTGGCTTTTTATTCAGGAATTCAGTCAGCAGCTCCGGACATGCGATATTCCGGAGATGCTTATTTTGATGAGCATAAACTGATGGACTTAAAGGTCATCGGTACCCTGGGACTGACAGAACGCGATGTGGAGGCAGTCCTGGATGTGGAAGGCGTTGCGAAAGCAGAGCCGGGATATATGACAGATGCCCTTTGCGGAGAAGAAACGCAGAAGACACTGCATCTGGAGTCCATCAGTGATTCACTGAACCAGCTGACGCCCATAGAGGGACGGCTGCCGGAAAAGTCCGGGGAATGTTTTGTGGATATTGAGTTTTTCGACAAATCAGGGTATGAACTGGGAGATGAGATCCGGTTTTATCTCGATGATCCGGAAGAAGAACTGCCCCTGAAACAGGATACGTATACGATTGTCGGTGCCGGAAGCACTCCTTTGTATATTTCCTTCAGCAGGGGAAATACGACTCTCGGGAATGGAGAGATTTCCGGTGTTGGTTATCTGCAGAAAGAGGATTTTGATTCGGAAGTATATACCCAGATCTATATGGAGGTCTATGGGGCAAGAGATCTGACAGCTTATACCGATGCCTACGATACGTTGATCGCCAACGTGATGGAGCGGGTCAAGGGAATCGAAGACGTGCAGTGTGAAGCCCGCTACCGGGAGGTTCTGGAGGAAGGGCAGAAGAAGCTTTCCGATGCCAGACAGGAGCTGGAAGACGGTAAAAAAGAGGGTGAGGAAGAGCTTTTTGATGCCAGAAAAAAGCTGGAAGACGGCGAAAAGGAGCTGGAAGACGGTAAGAAAGAGCTGGAAGATGCGAAGCAGAAGGTAAAAGATGGCGAAAAAGAGCTGATCGATGCAAAAAAAGAGCTGGAAGATGGCGAAAAGGAAATTGCGGATAATCGCAAAACCATCGAAGAGAAGGAACAGGAATTGTCTGACGGCAAAGCGCAGCTGGCAGATGGATGGGCAAAGCTAAACAGTGGAAAGCAGGAGTTTGCAGCAAAAGAAGCCGAGTTTAACCGTCAGTATCAGACTGCCATGCAGGAGATCACGTCCGGAGAGGAACAGCTTCGTCAGGCAAAGGAACAGCTTGCACAGGGAAAGAAGCAATACAAAGACGGGCTTGCAAAGTACAAAGCAGGCAAGAAAGAATATAAGGCCGGGGAGGAACAATACCAGAGCGGTCTGAAAGAATTCCAGAAGCAGGAATCCGGATGGAAGACGAAGAAACAGGAACTGACCGTTCAAAGAGAGGAGCTTGTCGGTAACCAGAGTCAGTTAGAAGCAGCCTTGCCGATGATGACAGAACAGCTGCAGCAGTTCCAGGCACAACGGGAAGAAGTCCAGACACAGAGAGATGGGCTGCAGAAACAGCTGGAGCAGACAACGGCACAGGAGTCCCAGCTGCAGCAGGTCATAACGGTATTGAATGAAAACAGTCAGAATCTTCAGAACAACGTGATTCCGACTCTGCAGTCCCGGATTCAGGAGCTGCAAGGACAGATCGATGAACTGCATATAAAGGCCGGTGCGACAGACCCGGAAAGTGAAGAGTATGCAGAATACCAGGCACAGCTTGCAGCTTTGGAGGGACAGATGGCAGCGCTTACCGGAGAGCTGACGGAGGCGCAGCAAAATCTGGAAACCATTCCGGCACAGCTTGCAGAGGCACAAAACGGTCTCGCAGCCTGTCAGCAGGGGATCATAGCCTTGCAGGAAGGAATCGGACAGGCAGATGCAGGATTGGGGCAGATCGATGCCGGTATGCAGACATTGCAGACAGAGATTTCCACACAAACCGGAAATCTGGAGAAGGTGAAGGCCGGAATCGGACAGATCGATGCCGGTATTACCCAGGCAGAGACGGAGTTGGAAAACGGCAGAACAAAGCTGGCGGACAGCCGGACGCAGCTGGATGCGGCCAAGGCAGAGCTGGAAGCAACGCCGGCGAAGCTGGATGCAGCCAGGAAGGAAATTGAAGCCGGAGAGAAAGAGATCGCAGCCAATGAAAAAAAACTGAAAGAAGGCCGCAAACAACTGGAGGACGGCAAAAATCAGATCGATCAGGCGAAAAATACCATTGCTGTAAATGAACAAAAGCTGGTGGATTCCCAGGCGCAGATCACCAGCGGGGAAGCGCAGCTGGCCGATGCCAGAAAGCAGATCGCAGAAGCAGAGGAGAAAATCGCAGATGGCTGGAAGGAATACGAAGATGGAAAGAAGGAGCTGGAAGACGGCAGAAAAGAAATAGAAGACGGAGAGAAAGAAATCGCGGATGCCGAGAAGGAGTTATCCGATGGCTGGAAGGAATATGAAGACGGTAGGAAAGAGTTCGAGGAAGAAATCACGGATGCAGAAAAGAAGATCACTGATGCCGAAGAAGAGCTTGCAGATCTGAAGACGCCGGAATGGATCGTCAGTGACCGCAGCGATCTGCCGGATAATATCGGATACGGGGAAAATGCGGATCGTATGCGAAATATCGGACGGGTATTTCCGGTGCTGTTTTTCCTGGTGGCAGCATTGATCAGCCTGACCACTATGACCCGTATGGTGGAAGAGCAGCGTACACAGATCGGAACCTTGAAGGCATTGGGCTACGGTAAGATGGCAATTGCATCCAAGTATCTCCTATATGCATTATTTGCGACGCTGGCAGGAAGTATTATCGGAATTCTGGCAGGAGAACGGATCATTCCTTTTGTGATCGTAACCGCATACAAGATCATGTATCATCATATGCCCAATATTGTATTGCCTTACAACCTGAAATACGGTCTGATTGCAACGGGGGCAGCATTGTTTTCCACAATGTTTGCAACCTTTTCCTCCTGTTATAAGGAACTGGCGGCGACACCGGCTGTGATGATGCGGCCGCCGGCACCGAAGGATGGGAAGCGGGTGATCCTGGAGTATTTTCCATTTATCTGGAAACCTTTAAGCTTCTCCTGGAAGTCTACAGTCCGGAATCTGTTCCGTTATAAGAAACGGTTTTTGATGACCATTTTCGGAATCGGTGGATGTATGGGCCTGATGATCGTGGGCTATGGGCTGCAGGATTCCATTATGGATGTGGCAAGACTTCAGTACCGGGAGCTTCAGCTATACGACGGTATGGTGATCATGGATGCAGATGCATCCGAACAGGAGAAGGAGCTGCTGGAACAGGCGGCTGGGGCGGATGAGCGCATCGGGAATTTTACGAAAACCATGATGCGTAAGGACAGCGTTCAGATCGGCAAGAAGAAATGGGACCTGTATCTGATGGTTCCGGAAGATATGGATAGCTTTCGCAATTTTGTGGTTTTCCGGGACCGCGTCAGCAAGGAATCCAAAGAGCTGGGTGACAGAGGGGCCATTCTGACGGAGAAGATCGCAAAGGCCATGAATCTGAAGGTGGGAGATTCGGTTGTGATTGAAAATGAGGATTACGGAGATGTATCGATCCCGGTGACGGCCATTACCGAGAACTACCTCAGTCACTACATCTATATGACGCCGGCTGTCTATGAGCAGTATTATGGAGAGAAGCCGCAGTACAATGAACTCCTGTATCAGGCAAAGGATGCTGCAAAAGAGGAGGTCATGGATATCGGGGAGAGCCTGATGACTTATGATGCAGCCTTAAGTGTCAGCTACACAGCATCCCTGATGGCACAGCTGGACAGCATGCTGACGGCCATGGATGACGTCATGATCGTGCTGATCGTATCGGCAGGTCTGCTGGCTTTTGTTGTTCTGTATAATCTGAATAACATCAATATCAACGAAAGAAAGCGGGAGCTGGCCACTATAAAGGTATTGGGCTTCTACAATTCTGAGGTGGATATGTACGTATATCGGGAGAACATTCTTCTGACGATCTTCGGAATTCTTCTGGGAGTAGGAATCGGGAAGCTTCTGCACCGGTTTATCATAGAGACGGTGGAGGTGGACGCCTGTATGTTCGGCAGAAATGTCAATCTGCCCAGCTTTTTCATTGCGGCTGCATATACGGCGGGATTTTCCATCATTGTCAATGTGGTCATGCACTTTAAGCTGAAGAAGATCGATATGGTGGAAAGTCTCAAGAGTGTGGAATGATGGCATGAAAATATAGAAAAAAAGCATTTTTTTCGTACAGTATTTTCTTTTGCTATGGTATAATCAGTGTCAGAATGAACCATGGGTCGTCATGCTTTCATGCTGCTTGCGATCTTTGGACAGACAAGGTTATCAATTATGGCCAGGGTGTCAAAAGTACTTACGGATTGTTTCGCTGCGAGGCGACTTTCGCAATCATGTCAGTTATTAGTTTAGGGAACAGGAGGAAGGATGCTTGGATAATTATGCAATTGAGATGCTTCATATCACGAAGCGATTCCCCGGAATCATTGCAAATGATGATATCACCATTCAGTTAAAGAAAGGTGAGATTCATGCGCTGCTGGGTGAGAACGGAGCCGGAAAATCAACACTGATGAGTGTGCTCTTTGGTCTGTATCAGGCGGAAGAGGGAGAGATTCACAAGGATGGGAAAAAGGTTGAGATCAAGGATCCCAATGATGCCAATGCGCTGGGAATCGGAATGGTCCATCAGCATTTTAAGCTGGTAGAATGCTTCTCGGTTCTGGATAATATCATCCTTGGTGTGGAGACGACGAAGAACGGTTTCCTGCAGAAGGAAGAGGCCCGGAAAAAGGTTCTGGCATTGTCTGAAAAATATGGTCTGCAGGTAGACCCGGATGCATTGATCGAAGACATTACGGTAGGTATGCAGCAGAGAACCGAGATCCTGAAGATGCTTTACCGGGATAACGAGATCCTGATCTTTGATGAACCAACGGCCGTTCTGACGCCGCAGGAGATCCAGGAGCTGATGAAGATCATGAAGAATCTTGCTGCAGAAGGCAAGAGTATTCTGTTCATCACCCACAAACTGGCAGAGATCATGCAGGTAGCAGACCGCTGTTCGGTACTTCGGAAAGGAAAATATATCGGAACGGTTGAGATCAAGGATACCACAGCAGAAAAGCTTTCTGCCATGATGGTAGGACGTGATGTTAATTTTGTGGTGGAAAAGAAGGAATGTACGCCGGGCGAAGTGGTACTGGATGTACAGGGAATGACCGTTGCTTCCAGGAGGCATAATAACAATGCTGTTAACAATGTATCGCTCCAGGTACACAGGGGAGAGATCGTATGTATCGCCGGAATCGACGGAAACGGACAGACGGAATTTGTGTATGGCCTGTCCGGACTGGAACCGCTCACATCCGGAAAACTGATCATGAACGGCGTGGACATCACCAATGCATCCATCCGTGACCGGTCTGTGAAAGGCATGAGCCATATTCCGGAGGACCGTCACAAACACGGATTGGTCCTGGACTATACACTGGAAAACAATATGATCCTGCAGACTTATTTTGATCCGAGATTCACCGGAGCAGCCGGATTCCTGAAGAAAGGGGAGATTCGGAAATATGCTACCGGTCTGATCGATAAATTTGACGTTCGATCCGGTCAGGGCCCCATTACCATTTCCCGGGCCATGTCCGGAGGAAACCAGCAGAAGGCCATTATAGCCAGGGAGCTGGATCGTAATCCGGAGCTTCTGATCGCAGTGCAGCCCACCCGTGGTCTGGACGTTGGCGCTATTGAGTATATCCACAAACAGCTGGTGGCACAGCGGGATGCCGGCAAGGCGGTCATCCTGGTAAGTCTGGAGCTGGACGAAGTAATGAATGTGCCGGATCGGATCCTTGTAATGTATGAGGGCGAGATCGTGGGTGAGTTCGATCCGAAAAAGGTAAGCGTCGAAGAGCTTGGTCTGTATATGGCCGGTGCCAAGAGAATGGAGGTATAGCACTATGAATAAGAACACAAAGAAAAGCTTCCTCCGAAACGGAGCGGTGCAGGCAATCCTGGCATCCCTGATCTGCATTGTACTGGGATTGTTTTTTGGTTACATCGCACTTTTGCTGATCAATCCGGCTGGAGCCGGCAAAGCCCTGGTGGCGATCCTGAAAAACTTCCTGTACTATCCATCCTCCGTGAAAGTGATGCAGTATTTCGGAAGTACTCTGGTGAAGACAGCGCCTCTTCTGCTGTGTTCCCTTTCGGTTTTATTCGCCTATAAGGTAGGTCTTTTCAATATCGGAGCAGCCGGACAGTATGTAGCCGGTGCCGGTGCCTGCCTGTTTCTGGCTTTGAAGCTTCATATGCCATGGTACATCTGTATTCTGGGGGCAGTCCTTCTGGGCGCCATCCTGGGCGGTATCTCCGGTATGCTGAAAGCCTACTGCAATGTAAATGAAGTTATTTCCTGTATCATGCTGAACTGGATCGTTCTGTATATTGTGAACATGATTCTGACGGGAGTAAAAGATCCTTCCAGCCCTTATACGCTGGCACTTTCTTCCGAAAATCCATCAGCGCTGCTTCCAACGGTTGGACTGGATGGACTCTTTGCAAAGAATAAATACGTAGGTCTTGCAATTCCGCTGGCGGTGATCGTAGCCATTCTGGTATGGGTCATTCTGGAGAAAACAAAACTGGGTTATGAGTTAAGAGCAACCGGTATGAATAAAAATGCCGCAAAATACTGTGGTATGAGAGAGAAGTACAACATTATCCTGACGATGATGATCGCTGGTGGTCTGGCAGGTCTGGGTGCCGCATGTTATTACCTGACGGGAATGGAGCAGTGGTCTGTTACCCAGACCAGTGTTCCTTCCATGGGATTTAACGGAATCGCTGCGGCATTCCTGGGAGGCTTAAACCCCATTGGAACGGTCTTCTCCTCTTTCTTCATTCAGCATATTACCAGTGGTGGTGCATATGTTGATAAGTCCATGTATTGCTCTCAGATCTCTGATTTTATTACGGCTTTGATCATTTATCTCTGTGGATTTGTATTCTTCTTCAAACTGTGGATGAATCGAGTACTGGATAAAAGGGATGAGAAGAAAGCTGCAAAACAGAAAGGAGGCGAGGCATAATGTTATTGCTGATTCAATATACCTTAATCTTTGCTTCTGTTTTATTGCTGGTGGCGCTTGGCGGATGTCTGTCTGAACATAGCGGTGTTATCAATATCGGTCTGGAAGGCATTATGGTTATGGGGGCACTTGGCGGTGCTTTGGTGCTGAAGTTCATATCCCCGGAGAAGCCGGCCATCGTGATCATCGTTCTGGTTATTCTGGCCAGTATCCTGACCGGGATGCTCTTTTCCATGCTTCTGGCAGTTGCGGCCATTAATTTCAAGGCAGATCAGACACTGGCAGGAACGGCACTGAATCTTCTGGGAACGGCCTCTGCGGTAGTTATCGTACGTGCCATTAACATGTCAGAGAACCCGGATAATGTTTCTTCAACGGTATCCTATATTGCGACCAAGAAGGCATTCCTGGTCCGCATAGGCGGCTTTGAGTTCAACTGGTTTATGGTGATCGCTCTGGCAGGACTGGTACTGACATATATTCTTTTATACAAAACAAAATTCGGTCTTCGGTTGATGGCCTGCGGCGAACACCCACAGGCAGCAGATTCTGTTGGTATCAATGTATATCGGATGCGCTGCATCGGCGTTCTTCTTTCCGGAATGCTGGGCGGCCTGGGCGGAATCGTATATATCACCGCCGGTGTAAGTGAATGGAAGTTTGAAAACGGTGTAGCAGGCTTTGGTTTCCTGGCACTGGCTGTAATGATCTTTGGACAGTGGAAACCGTTGAACATCGGTCTGGCAGCACTCCTTTTCGGATTGTTCCGTGCATTGTCCAATGTTTACACAGGATTCCCGACACTGATGGCTTTGAATCTTCCGAGTACCTTCTATAATATGCTTCCGTATATTATTTCCCTGATCGTACTTGCATTCACCTCTAAGAAGTCCAGGGCTCCAAAGGCAGAAGGTATCCCGTACGATAAAGGACAAAGATAACCTGGCCGGCGAATAATGGCAAAGCGTCTGTGCGGCTTATCCGTGAATTCTCTTTGAGATTTGCGATTCACACAGAGAAAGCTTTGGAATATAAGGGAGACACTATGGAGAAATATAAAAGAGTATTTGTCATCGTTCTGGATTCCCTGGGAATCGGAGAACTCCCGGATGCAGAAAAATACGGAGATGTGGGAGCGGATACCTTTGGTCATATCCTGGAGACGGTTCCCGGAATCCGGATTCCGAATCTTAAGAAGCTTGGCATGGTGAACCTGCATCCCGCAGGCGGTGTGCCGGAATGCGAAAAACCACTGGCGAAGTTTTTCCGTATGGCGGAGGCCAGCAATGGAAAAGATACCATGACGGGTCACTGGGAAATGATGGGTCTGAAGGTAGAACAGCCTTTCAAGACTTTCACCGACACCGGATTCCCTCCGGAGCTGATTGCAGAGCTGGAAAAGCGCTGCGGCAAACGTGTTATCGGAAATAAGAGCAGCAGCGGCACGGCGATTCTGGAGGAGCTTGCTGAGGAAGAGATCGAGACAGGTGCCATGATCGTATATACCTCTGCGGACTCTGTGCTTCAGATATGCGGAAACGAAGAAACCTTCGATCTGGCGAATCTGTACCGATGCTGTGAAATTGCCCGGGAGATCACTATGAAAGACGAATGGAAGGTGGGAAGAGTGATTGCCCGACCCTATGTGGGAAAGAAAAAAGGTGAATTCAAGCGCACCTCCAACCGTCACGATTATGCCATCAAGCCATTCGGGCCAACGGTGCTGAACGCCATGAAGGACGCAGGACTGGATGTCATCGCCATTGGCAAGATCCAGGATATCTTCTGTGATGAAGGAATCACCGAAGCAGAGCATTCTAAAAGCTCTGTTCATGGAATGGAACAGACCATCGCTGTGGCAGACAAGGACTTTCACGGAATCTGCTTTACGAATCTGGTAGACTTTGACGCATTGTGGGGCCATCGGAGAGATCCGCAGGGTTACGCAGAAGAGCTTGAGCGGTTTGATGAAAAGCTGGCACTTCTGCTGGAAAAGCTGACGGAGACGGATCTGCTGCTCCTGACTGCCGATCATGGAAATGATCCGGTGCACACCGGCACGGATCACACCCGGGAATATGTCCCGCTGATTGCATATTCCGCTTCTATGAAAGAAGGCGGAAGGCTGGAGGATGTTGATACCTTTGCTGTGATCGGTGCCAGCATCGCCGATAATTTTCATATTAAAATGCCGAAAGGTACTATTGGACATTCTGTGCTGGATGATTTATAATAGGTGTGTTCCTGCAGATTCGGGTTTGACTGTACAAAGCGTTTTTGGACAGTGCTATCGAGAATCATGCAAACATTTGGTTCAGACCCTTTAGAACGAGGTTCTGGCTGCGGCGAGGCTTCTCGCAGCAAAAGAAGTTAGAAATCAGGGCAACCCTGTTTCATATTAAAAAGGAGGAATTCAAAATGAAAAAGCTTTTAACAGCAGCATTATTAGGCGTAGCAACACTTGCTATGGCTGCTACCGTATCCGCTGAGGATTACAAGGTAGCTATGATCACCGACTCCGGTGACATCACAGACCAGTCTTTCAACCAGACAACCTATGAATCCTGTAAGGCATTCTGCGAAGAAAACGGTATTGAGTTCAACTACTACAAACCAGATGGAGATTCCGATGAAGCTCGTATCGCAAGCTGTGACCAGGCAATCGCTGATGGATATAACATCGTTGTAATGCCGGGTTATCTGTTTGGACCAACTCTGGTAGAAGAATCTCCGGTATACCCGGATGTAAAATTCGTAGCACTTGACTTGTCCGAAGGCGACATCCTTGGAGCAGCAGAAGAAGGAACCGCTCTTGAAGACGCTTACAACACAGAAAACTCCTATTGCGCAATTTATCAGGAAGAATTATCCGGTTACATGGCAGGTTATGCAGCAGTTAAGATGGGATACAAACATCTTGGATTCTTAGGCGGAATGTCTGTTCCGGCAGTTATCCGTTTTGGCTATGGCTATGTACAGGGTATCAACGATGCGGCTGTTGAACTGGGAATCGAAAGCGAAGTTACCGTAGAATACGCATACGGCAACCAGTTCTATGGCGATGCTGATATCACAGCAGCAATGGATACATGGTATTCCACAAACGGCGTTGAAGTTGTATT
>JABUSW010000025.1 GCA_021443885.1 Blautia sp. | reverse complement strand
GATAAAGAATGCTCCTGTGAACTGGGTCGCCAGGCAGAGCAGGCTGGGTATGATCTCGACTACACCGGCGGTGACGGTACTGGTATCCCGCATCATCCGGCTGGCCATCTCGGCACTGTGATAGCCCGAGAGTTCTTCGTATTTTTTATTCAGGGTTGCCGCAAGGATCTTCTCCCGCATCTCGTGGGTCATCCGGGCTGTGAGCTCCACCTCCCGTATTCCCATCACATAGGATAGCAGCAATTGCAAAAGAAAGATCAGGATCATACTGCAGGCATAGGTAATGGAAACTTTCGAATCAATATCAGTGGCATTATCCACCATTCCCCGGATCACCAGGGAGTATCCTAATCCCAAAAGTGCCGCCACTATATTACCCATACTCACCCAAAAAAGCCCTTTTCTATATCCAGCTGTCCAATTCCAGATGGATGATAAAGAAGGGCTGATCACGATCTTCTTTAACTTCGCAATCATCAGTCTGAACTGGTCCATAATAGACCTCCATTCAGGTCATTCAACCAAAGGAGCAACCAGGCTCCTTTGGTTCGGTACTTAACTCGCTGTAGCAATCTGTGGTTTTTCTCCCGACAGTACCGGCATAGTTCCTTCCTCCAAAACCTTTTGGTTCACTTCCTCCGGATCATGGAAAGTGGGTACGATCTCTTTGATGGATTTCAGCACAATGTCGTGATATCCCCGCTTCGCCAGCTCCTTAGGTTCTGCCGAGGTCTGCACCATAACAACCGTTCTGAGAATCTGCAGTTTCTTCTCAACCTCTTCTCGAGTGAGCGAGTCCTCTTTCTCAATAAAGATAAGGTTGTTTGGCGTCTTCGTCAGAGTATCGGAATTCATCAATAATTCTTCGTATAATTTCTCACCCGGGCGAAGACCAATCTCCACAATATCAATGTCCTGATAAGGTCGCAGACCGCAGAGTCGAATCATGTTCTCCGCCAGATCCAGTATCTTCACCGGTTTACCCATATCCAATACAAAGAGATCGCCCTTCTTCGCCATAGCACCAGCTTCCATGACCAGACCGCAGGCTTCCGGAATCGTCATGAAGTAACGAATGATTCTCTTGTCTGTAATCGTCACTGGTCCGCCTTTTTCGATCTGCCGTTTGAATAGCGGAATTACCGAGCCATTGCTTCCCAGCACGTTTCCAAATCGAACCGCTGCAAAATCCGTTTTGCTGTCTTTTCGACAACGAACCACCATTTCACAGAGGCGCTTGCTGGCTCCCATGATATTCGTGGGGTTCACTGCTTTGTCTGTACTGATCAGCACGAAGCGTTTTACGCCGTGCTTTTCTGCAACGTTTGCCATATTATAGGTTCCGAATACATTATTCTTGATTGCTTCACAACCGGAGTCCTCCATAAGGGGGACATGTTTATGGGCTGCTGCATGGAAAACGATCTCCGGCTTATATTCTTCAAAAATTTCGTCCAGACGCTTCGCATCCCGAACGGAGGCGATCACCACGTCCAGATGCAAGGATTTCCCGTACTTACGGACCAGCTCCTGCTGAATGTCATAGGCATTGTTCTCATAGATGTCCAAAATGATCAGTCTCTTTGGCATGAGTTCGGCAATGGTACGACATAAGCCGGATCCAATACTGCCGCCGCCACCAGAAATCAGAATCACTTTAT
The DNA here is from genome assembly GCA_021443885.1 of Blautia sp. Taxonomy (GTDB): domain Bacteria; phylum Bacillota; class Clostridia; order Lachnospirales; family Lachnospiraceae; genus Blautia_A. The sequence goes on along the minus strand of JABUSW010000025.1, from coordinate 23,948 downwards.
CATGGTAGAATTCCTTCGTTATCGCATTGTTGACTGTAATCGGTTCCCGGAACAGCACATCCTCAATGGAGATATCCCGAATGGTTTTCGTCTGTTCCTGCTGCGGATCACTGCCGATAACTTTCTCCGGATAATCGTAGACTCTTAAACGACATCCTGTCTGACTGTATAGCTGGAAGAGATCATTCTTCTTATCGGTGTCATCCAGGTTTAATGCGAACACAATCTCCTGTACCGGCAGGTTCTTGATGGTTTCCACGATGTTCCCGTCTTCACGGTAAACACGTATTCCGTTGATATTGGTATCCTGGGAATATTTTTTATCAATAAAGCAGATCGGACGGTAGAGAGAATGGGGATTTCGTCTGAGATCTTCTGCCAGATTTGCCCCGGTATCACCGGCTCCCACAATGGCAATATTGATCTTATTCAACTCTCTGCGATCCTGAACCTCCTTGGGTTTCATTAAGAGATAACTTCCATAACGCATCGACTGGTACAGAAACCGGGTCACCAATGTGGCAAGATCGCATACCAAAACCACCGAACATATATATATGACGTTCATATTCCATTCGCCGCAGAAATGATCGATAACGAGATACGCAATTCCCGAAACAATATCCGCAACAACCAGTCGTGAATAAGAATATATATTCGCATAACGCCAAACGCTTCGATATATCCCCATTAATATACGACTCAACACATTGCACATGAAGAACAGCATGATACGCTCTGATATAAATTCCATCTCACCGTCTGCCATTTCAAGGCAGCATTTGTAGAAAAACATTACAAATGCCGCCGCAAACAACGCAATCAGAGAATCGATCAGAATCAGCTGTGCAATCCGCTCGTCCGGGTCCTTACTCCATAGTCTTTCCATTTTTCCAGCTCCCGTCACTTATATCCCCTACATCAGTCTTCGATGAGATTCTGCAGAAGTTCTTCCTGCTGCTTGTATTTTGCAAGGAGATCTGCCTTTAAGGTACGGGCATTGCTTAACATATCTTCATAATTCTTTGTCAGGGATTCCTCTTTCTCCTGAGCTTCTGCAAGGAGCTTCTTCGCCAGCTCTTTGGCATCTGCAATGACTTTCTCTGCAGTTCCCTTGGCTTCTTCTACCAGGCTGTCTGCCTGTCCCTGTGCATCTGCCAGAATACCGTTGGCTTTCTCCTGGGCCTCGTCAAAAATGGACGTAGAGGCTTCCTCTCTTTCCTTTACAGATTCTTCTGCCTGCTGTACGATATCGGCTGCCTTGCGCTCTGCATCTGCCAGGATGCTCTTTCCTTTTGCTCTGGCGGACATGATGGCTTCTTTGATCAGCTCCGGATCATAGTCCGGGTCGTTCATCTTTTCCAATGGGTTCTGGGCAATGTTCTGGGCTTTCTCGTTTTCGTCCCGCAGTTTCACCACTTCTGTCTCAAGTTCCTTCACACTCTTATTCAGCAATTCATTCTGCTCAGTCAGCTTCCTGGTTTTGGTTCTCTCCTCCTCGATCATCAGAGCTGCTTTCTTCAGTTTGTTATGTTCGTCTGTCAGGCGTTTCTCTAATTTCGTCTTCTGGGCCAGAACAGCATCTAACTCTTCCTCCTTACGGGCAATAAAATCATCTACATCCGCCCTGTTGTAACCATTCATAACTGCTTTTCCAAAATTTGGTTTCTTCATCTCTGCCATTGTGTTTCATACCTCCATTAAAACATCTTAATATATTCATTATTTATAATTAATATCTACATCTGCTCTCGCATTTATTCATTTCCGGCATCAATGCCTCCGGGGGATTACGGAGCCCTTTCCGGCTCTGATAGATCCAAAGAAACAGCTTACACAGAACACAGCCAAGCAACGCTCCCAGAGAATTACTGATAATGTCATTGATATCACATTCCCCCCACCTTGCTACAAGCTGAACTGTTTCGATTCCGGTGGAAATGATGATTCCTGTCAAAGTGGCAAATCCGCTTCCCAGTCGCTTCACTGGATTCAACAAAGGAACCAGAAACCCCAGGGGCATGAACAGCAACGTATTCAACGCGTCATGCTGCAGAAAGCGGATATCTCCGGTCATCCAGGCATACTTGAAATTCCGAAAGACATCCATCTTGATCATGGTGGAAACAGAACCTGCCATGGAACGCCGGAACAACGTGAAATAAAACAAGGCACATAGATACAGGAACAGCGCCACAAAGAAAATATGGTTGTTCGTCTCTCTGTTTCGTATAAAATAAATACTGATGCAGATCACCCCCAGCATTGCAAAGAGAATCAATGCAATATAGATGATCATCGGGTCATAGGAGCAATACACGTACAATGCTCCCACCCCACAGATGATACCAAAATACAGCAAAAGCTCTGCAATTGCAAGTGCAGCCAGCATATTTCTGCTGTACATCCGTCTGGATGTGCTAAGCAAAACCAGGAAATAGCCTGCCACCAGTAAAATCGCGACCAGCACAATTGTCTCGTTACTCATAAATACTGCTTATCCTCCATATGTCATCGTTCGTAACCCTTCAGTATCCGCAGGGTATACTGGATTATCAATAGCAGCACAACTGCCGCTGCACCCCATCTGGGTATGGTATATCGATACAGAAGCATGGCTCCTATAGATCCTATGAATGCCACGATGGAAATCATAATGATTTTCTTACCATCGAACACTGATTTGATCCGAAAGAACTCCCTGGAAATTATACTTGCGATGATATAATGTCCCAATGCATACAGAATGTAGCAGAATAACGTGGTATAGGCTGCAGCAATATAGCCAAATCTCGGTATGAAGATGAAGTTCAGGATCAGATTCACTGCAGCACTGAATATCGTTGCAACCATAATATATTTGGTCTTGCCATTATAATATTCTACCTGAATCAGTTGGCTGTACACAAATATGAAATACATACTCAAAGAAATGATAGGAATAATATAGATTGCCTCATAGTACGCCTTCGTTGCAAAGATCCCTACCAGTTCAGGAGATACCATACTAAAAAATATACCACATAATGCGAACCAAATCATCAGTTTCTCACTAAAAGCACCGACTTTTCGGTAGTTTTTTTCCTTGAAATTGCGGAACATCATAGGGTTGAAGGCATTGCTGATAGCCACCGACAAAAAGTTGGTCAGCATTCCCACACTGTACGCCAGACTGTAGATTCCTGCGGAATCATTTCCTACCATCTGCTGAATCATAATCCGGTCCGACTGACTCAGAACTCTCTGGGAGAGATAATGAGGAATCAACGGCAATACAAACAGCATAGACTCCTTCCACACGGGGAGGTTTACATAGCTCTTTCCCCGCCGAAGCATACGGTACCCCAAGACGGAGCCAATCATTGCCATCAGCAGGATCGGTGCCGTTACCCGGGCCAGAACCTTGTCTCCCGGGAACAACGTTATGGCCGTTATTGCCAAGACAGGCTTCATCAGCACCATGGTCATGGTCAGGACAATTACCGGGATGTATTTGTACATGACACGATTCTTCTGATTATAGAAATCAATGATGGTGGTGAATACAGCACTTAGATAAATCAGGCAAATATACCGGAAATCAATGGCAAATACTTTCCCGTTGATCAGATACAGGAGAGAACATATTCCAAAAGAGCTGATGGCTGTAACAAAAGAAAGCGTCATCATTTCCGATGTATAGGCATCTGCATTTTCCTCTCTCTGTATAATCCCCTTCGTGTATACCACGGATGAAAGCGCGAAGGTAATAACTACCGTTGCAAACTCTTCCCAGGAGTAAAACGTACTGGCACGTCCGTATTCTCCGACGTCCAGGATCCTGGTGAATATCGGTGTTGTAATGGTTGCGATTCCTTTCTGAAAGAAGGTACAGACCACATACCACATAGCCGCTTTCGCCGGCACCGCCAGATTCGTATATATACTGAATAAAGCCATTATCTTTTTTCGAACTGCGTTCAATTCTTTCACCTCTTGGATAAAAATAGACTCCCTGTTCGGAAACATGCGTAGCAGCCTTCTGAGATGGATCTCCTGCTTATACCAAAGCTGCCGCACCACTCATCTGCGAATCCTCTTCAAGATTGCGGCCTAAGCCTGCTTCTCCATCATATTTAGGAAACTCTCCAGGCAATACATCTGCCACTTCTGATTTCCAGTATACCGCTTCATATCAATATCCCTTCGAAACTCCGGTCTCCTGGGGCCACCCCATTCCTTGAAGTATTGATCCACCGGTCTTGGCATGGGGATTTTCTCCGGAATCGGGAGCTCCGGATATTTCATAGCAAACAGTTCCCGTATCAAATATTTGGGCTCTCCATTTCGCACACGGTTCAGATCTAATTCATCCGCCATCTGAAGGAATGCATAGGGGTCGGTATAGGGCATCTCAGCCACTCGAAAAGCATTCATGTAGGAACTGGAACTTTCAATGGAGAATACCTCATCCATAAACTTCAGAAAGTCAATGGAATTATTTTCCTTCCGATATCTTTCAAACAGATATGATATGTCTTCCGAGTCCACAAGAATCTCTTCCGGTTTCAAAAATGTATAGCGATTTTGGAATTCCTCTACCGTCCAGTCCTTGGCCAGAAGTCCATCCATTCCTCCAAAAACAAGATCAGAACTCTCCCCCACGATCAGACGCTCAATTCCGTCTCCTTTTGCCTGCAGTGCAGCCTGCAGAAGCTGCGGTTCAATGGAGTGTACCGGTGCACATTTTGACCGCATGACAGGTTCCAGATAATTCGTAACCGTATCCCAGTCAATGTCCACATAATGCAGCTGCAGCCGGTACTTCTTCGCATACTGTGAAGCGCGCTCTTGTTCTTCCTGCCGAAAGCTTCTCCCAAGGAAGCGAAATGTATAAGCATCACATCCGGACATGTAGGATGCCAGACACGCTGAATCCATCCCACCGGACAACAACAGTCCCAATCTCTGACCCTTCAGCGAATCAAACATATTAGAAATCTCATGATCAATGTCACTAGCCGTGGTCACCTGTATTTTCTCATTTTCCGGAAGCGGTTTTATCAATTCATGATGAAAATCTTCCCGGAATTCCACCCCTTCCTTTTCTATATAACGAAGGGCAAGGTACGAACTCATGCAATATTTCTTATCTACCATTTATTTACTCTCAGTATTCATCTAATACTCATTGTCCGAGGTATTTTCATCTTCATTCAGGAATCTTCTGGATGTTTCGGTAGTCCATCCCCGGACTTCCTTCAGTGCCTTCGTAATCTTCGTGGAAGAGATTCCTTTCGTATATGGGAAATACACCACCTTGATTCCATCCCGGGCAAGCTCCTCCTCATATTGTTTCCACTTATCGGTTCCGTACCAGTCATCCCCTACGAAAAGAACGGAAGCGCCAATCTTCTTGCAGGTAGTTACCTTATCCATGTTGTATTGCGGGATCACTGCATCCACATATTTGATGGAACGTACGATTTCTGCGCGGTCTTCGTAAGGGATCATGGACCGCTTACCCTTATATTCCACCAAATCGTCTGTAGTCACGCCTACGATCAGCTTGTCACACATCCCCTTCGCATTTTTCAAAAGGTTCAGATGACCGATGTGAAACAAATCATATACACCTGCTGTATATCCGATTACCATAATATTTCCTCCTGTATCTTTAAAGCGCCGCTATTCCCCTTTGAGGACGAATTTGCTTCCCACGCACAGTCTTGTACCTCGGTGTGAATTCCCCATTCTATGCGCTTCATTTACGGTTTATCAATATCTTGATTCTTTTTGCAATTTCCGCATTAGCATCATTCTCACAGTACCCCAGGGTATCCACCAGCGCTTTGCGGTCTATTTCATATTTCTCTTCATCAAAGCCAAGTATAGTCTGTTCCAGCTCGTCATTGTCGGTTGCAAGTGGTGCCGGCATTTTCTGAATCTCAAAGTATACCCCTCGCTCTTTCGCCAGGTAATCCTGCATATCTGAGGCATAGATCAAAACCTTTTTCTCCTGCCGGTATGCCGTGAACATGCAGCCGGAAAAGTCTGTGATCAGGCAGTCTGAGAAGCAGATAATATCATCGATTCCGGGATACATGGAGCCATTCACCACATCTTCCGAATACGAAATCTTTGTATTCTTATCGGCAATATTTGGATGCAGACGAACGATCACCCGCCACTTTCCGCCAAACCGCTCTTCAAAGGCTTTCAGCATCCTGGAATAATCGATGTCATAACACTCAAGATTGCCATCGTTCCGGAAGGTGGGCGCATACAATACCGTCCGCTTTTCCTCTTTGAATCCAAAATACGCCTGTACATCCTTTCTGGCCTGCTGTTTGTTCTCTTCGGTTTTATAACTCTTATATAAGTTGCCTTCATAGATTTCCCCATCGTACCAGAAGGCTTTCCGATAATTCTGTGTTCTCCACTTAGAACCGGAGATCATAAGATTTGTCATTTGCGCGTCATGCTTTGCGTTTTCTACATACTGCTTTTCCATCATTTCGGCAGCGTCTTTTTCCACCCACTTGATGCAGACATTTCCGTGCCAGGTCTGAATGTAATACTGTTTCTTGCGCTTATGCACATAGCTGGGTTTGCGCCGATTGTCGATCCATATCCTAGCCGTACATTGATCATAGATCGAACGCAGGGACAGATATTTAACCTTCCGGATCCCCTCCGGCATCTTCTCATCCATGTTCTTCACGATCCAGACAGCTTCATAGTTTTTCTCAATTTTGTCCAGCGCCTCCAGTATACTGGCCCCCTCATTGCCATAGCCTCTTCCGGCATAACTGGAGATCACAATCTTCCGGTTATTGATTGGAAATAACCCGAAAAAGTAATATGCACTTCTCATGATTACAGTTTTAATGTTCATTATCTTCATTCACTCCATTAAAATACGACATCTTTGAATATATTATGAATCAGCCACGCAACCGGGCAGCACAGGAAGGGCTGCGTCAACAGAATGTTCAGTTTGCAATAAGACATGTTTCGAATCCAAAGCGCCGCGATTCCAAGCATCAATACCACTGCCAGCTTTATGAACATTTCAGAAAAACGCTGCCAGATGGGATTCTGTGTCGTAACGTCCCAAAACATATAGATGGGAGCACCCAACAGGTACATTAAAGTGGAGAATCGCCAATATTCCGGCATTACCATAGGCGCACAGGACAGAGCCACCAATCCTACCAGAAAGCAGAATTCTATCATTTTCCGTAGCTTTAGATATCTGGAATCACCATCTGTTTTACTTAATTGGTTGAAATACGTAATCTCTCGAATCGCAAAATAACACATTAGCAGTACAAGTGCGATACACATATATTTTGTCAATTTACTGGCTCCGCTCTTTGCAATTACCTGACTCCATTCCGAGGTGGTATCGTTATAATACTTATGTGCTTTTGCAACGGTATCCTTCACCAGACTGAAAACCGGATTGGAAGCCGACATAGTAGATGTGATCCCATAAAGGGCATTTAGCAAGGGATCGATGGCCACAACGATTGCGATACTAAACCAACGCAGCTTCCCTACCATGCTCATAATCAGGCGACAAAAAATGATAACTGCTGACGATGGATGGATCGAACACGGAAGTATGTATAGCAGAAGCGCCACTACATCCAGCCGGTCTTCATAAACATCCCGGAATACAGCGTAGCCTACCAGCGTAAAGCTGAATACATTTCGAATATTGTTAGTGATACTGTATAGCGGTGCCGCCAGCAGGATGAACACAAGATAATTGCGAATCCTCTCTTTTGGAACATCGAAATCTTCCCCGATCCTGCATGTGATGTACATGGCAATATAATAGATCACAAATACGGTAAATGCAGGCAGTACATGGGGATCTCCAATCTTTCCGATCACCCAGCAAATAAGCGAGAACATCCATAGCGTCTCCCCATGAATCCCTTCCTGCATCGCCGCTGCCAACGGCATATCCCGGACTTCTTCCACGTATGCCATATAGCGAATCAGATCGGAATCAATAGAAGGATGGTAACTATAAGCCACTGCCGAGACAAACATGGCAAAGCATAAAATGGCGCTTTTCCAATCGAAGATCTCTCTGTTTTCCAAGGACATAAAGCCCAAAAGCAAGCCTGCTCCGGGACAGATAAATGTCAAAAATATTGGTAATGTCATACAGCATTTCCCTTGCTTATCTTGTATACAAATCGATAAATACGAGGCGATGTGATCAACATGACGGAATACACTTTGGTCTTCAGCCCAATCTTACGATTGAAAATATTCTTAAAGAATCCTTCCCTGATCTTCTTCTTATATAGGTTATATACGTAATCAAAACTCCGATCCGTCAGGTACTGCCAGTTCAGAATCTGAATCGTTTCTCTCTGGTACAACAGGTATTCATAATTCACCATCGTACTATTTTTCTTCCGCCAGTAGTCCGCAACCTGTCTGCATACTTCATAGCTATATAAATGCTTATCCGAAAAATCTGTTTTCAGAATACTTCCATCTCTCTTTACATAATGGTAATACGCAGCACCTTTCCCAAAGACAATCGTCGAGCAATGGGATATCCAACGATATGCGGTAGCAAAATCTTCATAATATCCATCCGGGAACGGCTCCTTCAGAAGAATCTCCTTTCGGATCATCTTGGAGACCGCATAAAAACATGCCCTATCCTGCAGATACATTCGAAAAAATGCAGTCTCTTCGTCATAAGCAACGGCACTGCTTTGCTCAAAGACATCCAGCAAAGTTCCATCCTCTTTCTCAGTCATTACCCCACATACCACCATATCTGCATCGGTTTTCCTCTGTTTCCACCACATATTCTTCACATAGTCCGGATCCACATAATCATCGGAGTCCAGATAAATGATCCAGTCTCCACATGCCCGCCTTGTGCCATAATTTCTTGCAGAGCCAAGTCCTCCGTTCTCTTTGTGGAATGTTGTAACTCTGGTGCACTTCTCCGCCCATGCATCACAAAGTGCCGGACATCGATCCGGGGATCCATCATCCACCAGTACGATCTCGATATTCTGATAGGTCTGGTTGATCAAGCTTTGAACGCATTTATCCAGGTATTTCTCCACGTTGTATACCGGAACCACGATGCTGATCAATGGGTATTCTTTACTGTTTCTTATCTGTTCTCTCATCTGTACTCTCCTGGACACGTTTGTTTCCTGCCATCCGATTATGCGCGATACTTCGGGAAAAAACCGCTTCCTTCGATTTCTTCCTGTTGCCGCAGTCCTATCAGTTCTTCGTATTTTTCCTGCATATAGATCTTTCTGCCAATATAGAACCTGCACGGCTCTCCTCGATAGAAAGCTGCTTTGAATTTATATAGATTATCTTGCGAACTACCCACGCCGCCTCCCAGATGTAGGGTTTTGCAGCCGTTTTTGCATCCCCACAATGCCGCTTTATAAAGCAGCAGATTTGTAGGGGCAAGGTTCTGATACTTCCGGACACTTCCGGATAAATGGTAGTTTAATCTTCCGTTTTCGGCCAGAATGATGGAAGCTGCAATCACTTTATCCTCCAACATTGCGTAGAATACCTGCGCTTCCTCCGAAAGATCGTTCAGCACACTTTGATAAAATTCCGGTTTAAAATAATAGTATTCATTAGCGTCATCTTTATCCATTGTGGCATTGTAAATCTTGCGGAATTGTTCATAGATTTCCGGATATCGGCCATTGTAGATCACGACTCCCGATTTCTGGGCTTTTCTTACCATGTTCCGATTCTTGCTGGTGAGGTTGCCCCAGATTATTTCAGGGGAATCCAGATCCATCGCAATGGTTCCGCCCAATGCCGTCTGATCATAAAAGGATGCGGACTCCTTTTGATTATCCAGCACCGGATGGTATCTTACGAATTCCGAAACCACGTTATTCTCCTGGCACCATTTCTCATAGGCAGCAAAGAGATTCCTCGAATCTTCCCCTTCTATCAGCCATCCTCCATATCCATACGGTGTTACCAGGTCGAACCAGGCGTTTTCCTGTATTCTGCCTGCGAAATGAGAATCCTGTGAAATATCTCGTTTCATTACCACGTTGATGCCTCTGATATTCGAATCCTCATAATAGAACAGGTGGGGTTCTCCATCACCGTGCAGCTGAAATGCCTTGGTATACCCCCGCAGCCAGTACACGTCATGCCGGGCAAAAGAATGCACAATGCGATCCCACTCCTCCGCCTGTTCCATTGTATAAACCTGCAAACTCATTGTCCATTCCTCCCAGTAAAGAATTTTCGAATCGTCTCAATCTCACGATCAATATCATCTTCTGTATATCTCTGATCACATATAAGACTTAACTCATTCCCGAAGATGGCTCTGTATGTTCCGTGAAGTTCCGTTAACGGCCAGTGAACCGGGCAGTAAATACTATGATGGATCAGATATTTTCTCAACTCATTTCTCCGCTCCTCCGACAGGAAAATCGGAACAAATAAGGGCGTATCTTCTTTGTGCACTTTATTCTTCCACAGCTTTATTTCCGGAATATCCCGAATTCCCTCTATCAACTGTGCGGCATTCTCCTGTCGGCGTACTATAATTTCTTCCTTCTCAATCTGCGTATAACTTCCGGCATAGTCGACATAATCCCCTTCCAGCAGCTCCTCTGCCTGGGAAAAGAGATATAGAAAGCTGTCTTTGTCTTCGGATAATCCCATCATATATTTCTCTTTCAACGCAGCCGCCTGCATGCGCATTTCAATGTACAACTGGTTCCTTTTCTTCGGAATTGGAATATGAAAATCATCGTTATTCTTTCTTACATATGCGGAACTACAGAACTGCCATTTCCGATAGCTGCAGAAGACATAATCTGCAGCGATTTCTCTGTCCGCAAGGTAATGGGTGGCATCATAAATAACGATCTGACCTCTTTTTCGTGCTGCATCTGCGATACACACGATCGCATCATCCGCATATCCAAAATAATCCAGCAGAAGAATTGCATCACACTGCTGATCAAATACTTCTATTCCGTGTTCATTCACTGGGTAAAAATGGACCTTTACACCATTTCGCAGAAAAGGCTCGATCATGCTATCGCAGCAGTAAGAAGGCAGAGCCACCGTTTCAAACATACGGGTTGCCTTGATATCCCGGATAATAAAGTCCAGAGCCGTCCTTCCGGATAACACGTGAACGATATTGTAATTATCAATTAAATCGCAATTCCCGAAAAGGATTCGCGGGCGCGCTGCGCAGCAGCTTTGCTGCCAGAATTCACTGCCGATCTCTCTTTGCATTACTTTCTCCAATCATACAGACAGGCAATGTGCGTTACATCAAATACCGGCATTCCGAACCGGTCAAATACTTTCTTACGTTCGCCAAAGCTATTGTCAATGAAAATTCCCGGCTTATCCGTCTCAATATAGGCCGTCTTGTCCTCTCCCCATGGAAAATCCAGAATCTTATCGAAGATCTTTTCCGGAATTGCCAGGCGGATCATATCTTCTGCCAATGTATTGTTCTTGGAGTCGGAATGCCTTGTCAGAAGAACGATTTCCTTCCCAAGATTTTTGCATTGATAGAGGTATGCCATCACAAAAGGATTCACGGTTTCTCCATGATTTGAAGTAATAGTATCATCATAATCGATGTAGACCCGGTCATATGCATAGTCAATGCGGTAACGGTCAATAAATGTCTTGTCTGTCGTGACTTTGTAATTATTCTTTGTTAAAGTTACGTCCATGTCGGCGAAATCGCTGACGGCCAATAGCGGTAGGTTCACGCCATAGCCCTGGCTGTGGTTAAAGGTACCGGAAAACCTTGTACAAAGCTCCAGGAGTTTCAGATTTCCATTCACGTCTTCCTTGACCTGAATGAACCAATAACCCCGAAACCGGATCCGGCTGTTCACATCCTGCGCCAGCTTCTGAAATGGTTCTTCATTCTCCACATAGCTGGCATTTGCAGAGATTCCGTATTGGATCCGGGAACGTCTTCGCGGATTCATAAAGAGCAGTTCTCCATTTTTGTTGGTGAAGCAATCAATGGTATATTCTTCTCCCGGAAGGTATTCGCAGACAACATTGTCCCCATTATCCAGTGCTTCCGCCAGCTCTTCCCTGGTGTGGATCTGCTTTGCACCCACGGATCCCTGCCCGTCATCCGGTTTCGCAAAAAGTGGATAACAGATATCTTCCCGGATCTCCGTATATAGTTTCGGAACAAATTCACTGCCAGTCAGAGCCTCGTAAGTCTTGCTTTTATATCTGCAAAGCTCCGCTGTTTCCTTCGGAGAGCACACGACTGTCGCCTCTATCTTCTCTGCATTTTCCATAAGAACCATTGCAATGGTGTCATGGGTGGGAATGATGAATTCCACTTCTCTTTCGATCAGGATTTTATTCAACCTTTCTACGAAATCTTCCTCGTAGGTAAATGGCAGATCATCCAGATAATCCATTGTCACAAAAGCGGAATGATCCACATAGCTGGATGCCATAATGGGATGAAAAACCACGCTGTCTTTTAATGCATAATATACTTCGATTCCGGGATAAGAACCTCCGGAAAAAATCATGACGTTTCTCATTTTGTTATTCCTTTGCTTTTCATGCATTCTGCTCTTTCAACATCTAACGGCTGATAGGTAACGCCATCGTGTTCAATGACACTGGCGGTCTCGATACTGTCCCGTTTCAAAACCACGAAAATGGACTTAAGAAACACATACAGATCCAGAGAGAAAGACAGATGCTTTACATACTTAAGATCCAGCCGGAACTTCTCTTCCCAGGTTACATAGTTTCTGCCGGAGACCTGTGCCAGGCCTGTCAGTCCCGGGGTAACATCGTGCCGGTGGTGTTCTTTTGCAGTGTAATAAGGTAAATATGATACCAACAAAGGTCTGGGACCAATGATGGACAGTTCTCCACGCAATATATTCACCAGCTCCGGAATTTCATCCAGAGATGTACTGCGCAGGAAAATCCCATATTTGTTCAGACGTTTTTCATCCGGAAGAAGATTTCCCTCAGCATCTTTCTCGTTACTCATAGTCCGGAACTTGATCAATCGGAAGATTTTCTCATTTTTTCCTGGCCGCTGCTGCGTGTAGAAGGGATTCCCCTTCATGGCAATTGTCCCGGCGATGATAAGAACCAGAAATAACGGGCTTAAGATAATCAAAGCCATCAGACTCAGCGTAAAATCAAAGCCCCTTTTCACATACTTTTCATAAAAACCTACTTTCCGCCTCATTACTTTCCTCCTCCTGCAACTATGGATAAGCAATCATGCAGCATCTCATCTATACGGTTATTCAAAGCAGGCCCTGATCGCGGCAATCACAAGCTTCTGCTGCTCTACGGTCATTTTATTATCACTTGGAAGGCAAAGACCGCGTTCAAAGATATCCATACCCACATCCAGCGGTTTCCCATCTTTCCCAAGGGTACCGCCTGTAATGTACGCATTACTCTTTGCTCTTCCGTTGCCTTCCCTTGTTACAAATGCGTTCATCCGATAGATCGGCTGCATATGCATGGGCTTCCAGATGGGACGCCCTTCTGCGTTCAGGGAAACGATGGCTTCCAGAATCTCTGTCGGACAGCTTTTTCCATGTTCTTTTACGTAGAGAGGCTCCTGTTCACTACGTACCTGTCTGCACATTGCTTCCCGATCAATGATCATACAGCTGAGCCAGTAATTCGGCTCGGAATTCTCCAGGTCCATAGGATTCATCTGCACCGGAAGCTCCTGAAGCCCTTCCTGGTATCTCTCCCAGATTGCCTTCTTCTGTGCAATGTGCTCCTTCAGGTAAGGAATCTGTCCTCTCACAACACCTGCGATGACATTGGACATTCTGTAATTATAGCCAATCTCCTCATGCTGATACCAAGGTGCGTTTTCTCTGCTCTGCGTGGACCATTTGCGTACTTTTTCTGCAGCTTCCAGGCTGTCTGTCAGAAACATTCCTCCGGAAGATCCCGTAATGATCTTGTTTCCATTAAATGAAATCGCATTAAAAGAACCGAAGGTTCCGGTCTGGATACCTTTGTAGGAAGCCCCCAAAGATTCTGCGGCATCTTCTACGATCAACGCACCATGCTTCTCACAGACAGCTTTGATCGCATCCATTTTACAAGGCGTTCCATAGAGATGGACAACCACAACGATCTTCACCTCCGGATATAACTCAAAAGCTTTCTCTAATGCCACCGGGTCCATGTTCCAGGTATTATATTCCGTATCGATAAAAACCGGCTCTCCCCCTTCATAAACCACCGGATTCACCGTGGCGGCAAAGGTCATGTCTGAGCAAAATACTTTCTTGCCTGCTAATGCGCCGTTACCGGGTTTCGGCATGCCGTATATTGCCTCGCCCGCCAGCTTCATAGCTACATGAAGGGAAGCTGTTCCGCAGGACAGCGCCACTGCATACTTACACCCGATCATTTCACAAATCTGCTGCTCCACCTCATTAATGTTCTTTCCTACCGTACTCATCCAGTTGGTCTCATACGCTTCTTTCATATATTCCAGTTCCGGTCCATGCATCGTGGGGCTGGATAACCAGATTCTTGTATCTGATCTGCTAAATGTGTGATTCTCCGGTATATACACTTTTCTCATTCCCTTCATTCGGTTTATCTGTTTCAGTTTCAGTTTCGGTTTTTTGTTTCTGTGTATTGTACAGTTCGTTTTTTTGTTTCAACGTATTGCTCTGCTTTGTAATTTGTACTTGTATCAAAAGCGATTATGGATTTCCTTGCTTCAATGCAGTTCTCGCAGTCCTGTCCTCAATTCAAACCTCTTGTGGTCTCTTCAGATCCGTGAATATCAAAATAATCAAGGGCATATTTCGCAGTCACAATCTCAATCCCGATCTCCTGGCAGTAATCTATAGCCTTCTCAAACGCCTTCAGATAGTCTTCTGTCACGTAAGCATACTCTGAATGCATCATCCAGATTTCCCAGCCTTCCTCAACTTCCATAAGGTCATCGATATACCCCTTCAGCTCTTCAAATGTAGGTACATGATCAGACCCAATGCGGTAGCGGTCCAGAATGTTCGAATTAAACGGCATAACGTTTACCTTGTTTCCGCAGGAATTAATTCCAGCCCGCATGGTCTTCTTAACCCATGGCCAGCTGCTCACAGCGCTTGCTCCAGAATAGACAAGAATATCTGCTGTATCATAGAAACCATTCGCCTCCATAATTTCTTTTGCCCTTAGCAGGTCTTCCGTGTATTGCTTTTCTCCTACTTTCTTCACTTCTTCATCGGATACCACGTGATGCAGCGTATGATTCAGGATTTCCGCACCGCATTCCTGCGCTTCATGGATCTGTTCCCATGTCATGAAGTTATTTGTCCCCACATTCGCCACCTCAATTGCATTGGAAATAGAGACTTTTTTCTTCTTCACGATGGGCAGAAATTTCTCATAATACGATTGATATCCATCATCATTAATAAATGTAATAAATCGTCGATTTCCAGACACTTCCGTCTGGAGATTCTCATATTCACCAACCTCATCCTCTGTTTTCACATCAGATACCGTTTGTGATTCGTCGAACACCTCATCATATTGCTCTCCATAGTCCGTGTCGTGCAGCGAATTTTTCACTTTCTCGTTCACCGCATTCAGATACTGTTTATCCAGTGCCTTCCGCTTCCGGTCAACTCGAATCAGTACAAAAGTCGCCAGGAAGGCCATGATATTGATTACTATCAGACCAAGAATTATTATTTTGTATCTTCTTCTCATACCTTCTTCTCATCATTCTGGATATTTGCTTTGTCTGCGCTCATTTTACCCTTCGCCTTACTTGCATAACGATACGAATGATATCCCTTATAATAACGCCTGTTTGCCTGATTCATATTTTTAACTCTATTTACAATACAGCCATATACATGAACTCCAGTCTTTTCCAGCCGTCCCAATGCATCCCGTATAGAACTCAGGCTTGCGTAATCATAACGTATCACGAAGATAACATCCTTGGTGATCCGGTTCAGATTCATAGAGTCGGATACTCTTCCAATCGGCGCAGAGTCCATCAGGATTAGATCGTATTTCTCCGTCAGGTCATTGATCATATCTGCCATAGCATCTCGAAGAGGAAGTTCTCTGCGTTCCAATATAGCAGGAAGAATGTCCAGGTTCCCATTCAAGGAAGTAATCGCATTTTCGAAAGTTGTATCGCCCCGATATAGTGCATTCAAGGAATGCTGATATTCAACCTTGTTCAGAAAGATAGTTCCCAAGGTTGGATTTCGCAAATCACAGTCTACCAAAAGTACTTTTTTCCCAAGGTCGGATAACTGCAGGGCCAGATGCGCAACGGCATTCGTTTTTCCCTCATCAGCTTCCGCAGAAGTTACATAGATGCATTTGTGCTTCGCCTCTCCCATCTGATACAAGAGGAAATGTGCTGAGGATGCATATTCATCTTTGATAATGGCTCCCAACGCATCGTCATCCTCAGCCAGAATGGCTCCTTTTTTGCTGAAGTACTGTTTGTTCTCCGGAATCTCTCCTAATACATCCAAAGAAAACAATTTTGTGATGTCTCTTGGATTGGTAACTGTAGGAATGATCAGCAATCGAAGCACTGCAAACCCGATTCCGGCAACCATACCCAGTGCCATGGTGTACAACCATAATCCGGCGTTGATGTTTCCTCCCAGACGGTATTTTGCTGTAGGTTCGTTCACGACCGCAACGTTACCGATCTTTAAGGTGCGAATCAGAATACTGGGTGCGACTTTGTTGATTGCGTTCAGAATCTGCACACCTTCTCCTGCAGATCTCCAATACAGCGTCATCTCAATGATCTGAGTCTCGTTGTACTGCTGCAGCGTAATATTCCGGTACAGATCCTGGGCCGATACCCCTACCATCTCCATCTCATCGATTGCCGCACCTAACGTAGAATCACTCTTCAGCACATAGATCACGGCATCGACCATATCCTCTGCCAGATGAATATCGATCTGGTTCGGGTCGTTCGTCATCGTCGTAAATAAACCATCTTCGTTAATGGAAGTAACGGCAATTGACGATTTAATCACATACTCCCTGGACATTTCTCCTCTTAGATACGAAACCGCAGAAAGTACGATTCCAAGAAACAGCCCTGCCAAGGTCGTAGCGATGATCAAGCCTCTGTTTTTAATTACGGCCCGGATCAGGTCCTCGATCCGGACACTCAATCTTGTATCATTCATTCTTCTGGCGTCTCCATTTCCTTTCTGGCCCTGAGGTTCCTTCGAATCAAAATAATAATCATAGCGAAAACAAATACAATGAACAGGAAGACTGCAATGATTACAGCAAAATCCATATTTGTAAGAACAAAAGTGTTGAACTCCTGAATTTCGGCCTGATCCTGAATCTCAATGTCTACCCGGCTCTCTTCCTTACCGCTTGTCAGCAGGTAATAGCTGCCGGGAGCTAATCCTTCGATGGTTTTCGCAACGCCTGTAGAATTCCAGGAATCTACCAATGTTCCTTTCTCATCAAATAGTGCAAGGTTTACTTCGGAAACCTGATTGCGGAAGAACCTATCCTGTGCACCAATACTTACTCGCAGGATTCGATTGTACAAAGAGTAGGTCGCATATGGCTGTCCGTTAATCAGTCCTCGCTCATCCACTTTGAAGGACAAATCCTTCGCATAGCCGTATCCTTTTTGTGAGGATGTCTGTTTCACGCGGTAAATGGTATTCTTCTCCAGTTCAGTCAGATAGATTTCTCCGCTGGAATCCGTCTCCATGGTTTGGGATGCCGCCGGATTGTTGGCACAGGTAATCTGGAAGGAAGCACTATCTAACGTCAGGTTCTCATACAATTCATCTACAAGCTGAATGGTCGCTGCTGTCTTTTGCAGCTTGATCGTTTCTGCATTTGCACTGACGGAACTGCCCTTCTGTTCTACTTCGACGCCCACCGATTCTGTCATCCCTGCATAAAATGGGGGAACTGTACTTTGGCGAAGGCTGTATTTTCCAAGATATAGCCTCGAGGACTCCGCATATCCCGATGCATCAGTGGTTAACTGTTCAATAACATATCCCTGGTGATACCGCACGGTACCATCCGCAGTAATAATATTCTCCGCTGCAACCACCTCAAAGCTTACATCCGGAATCGGATCTCCGGTGCTGGAATCCTTTACCACAATGGCAATGGAATTCTTGGATGGAGCCATTTCCACCGTCACCTTGTAGGCCTCTGACCAGTCCAGGGATTCCGTTATGGTAAAACTGATATTTTCTGCATTGTCGTATCCCTTCGGTGCATTCAAACCATGCAATTCGTAATTCCCAAGAGGGATTTTTTCCGGGAGGTAAAAGGTTCCTTCCAAAGTCGTCTCATACTTTGTATATCCCGTCTTCACCGGATAATAGGTATACAGCGTCTTCAGTCCCTTCTGCCCGGAGTATAGTTCGAAAGTAAGTCCTTTCTCTTTGATGGTGGTTCCGGTCTCCTCATCCACAACCATGACGAACACAGCCGTTTTATCTTTTCCGTCCCCATCACCGATGATATCCTCCGGTATTTCTTCATACTCACCTTCTTCTTCCGCCTGACCGTCCCCTCCACCGGTTACTTCTTCTTTATATTTATAATTATCATCATATTCACCATCATATTCGTAATCCTGCTCATATCCGTTGTCTTCATCATCCTCTTTCTCATCGTACTCTTCATATTCGTCTCCATTGTATGGATCCGTGTACTCTTCTTCCGGAATTCGGACAATATAAAGCATAAGCAGCATCATGATCAGCAAGATAATAAGCAGAAGTGCTGTCATAACATCTGTCGAAGACAACCAGTAATCGACCGGATCGTTTTTATTTGTGTTACGATCATTTTTTCTCTTAATCATTCTCTGTCATCCATCAATAATTATCTATAACCCACTACGCTTTATTCTTTCAGAAGACTTCGCAGTATATCCTCGAACTCTGCCTCCTCCATTGGATGGAAAAGATAATACCCTTGTCCCTCCAGGCATCCATGCATGCGTACATCATTCAGCTGTTCTGCCGTCTCGATTCCAGAGAAAGCAAGGCTTCTGCGAAGCTTCCTGGCCTGATCCACAATGGTGTTCATTGTGCCGTCTTCCGTGATGTGTTTATCCACAAATCGCAGATCCGTCTTTAACAAATCTGCATTGGAGTACCGCAACGCATTCATGGAGATCATGTCACCGCTGAATCCGTCTACGGTTATCTTAAAACCACACTGGCGAAGAGCTGTCTCGGTTTCAATTACCGCATCTGTATAGCTTTCGTACGCACTTTGGGAAATCTCAACCTGCAGGTTATGAGGCGGAATACGGTATTTTTTTACCAATTCTTCTAAGAATGCCGCCACATCTGTGGAAAGAATATCTGTCTTAGAGATGTTCACGGATATCGGCACCGGACGAATTCCATCGTCGATCCATTTGCGAATGGTTTTACATACCAGCTCCCATATATGCTGATCCAGTTTTACAATAAAGCCGCTCTGTTCCGCCGCTGGAAGAAATTCGGCCGGAGGTATCAAGCCCAAATCTTTGTTTTTCCAACGAATCAATGCTTCACCGCTGATTACCTGCTTTGTTACCAGGTTGCAGACCGGCTGTACATAGAACACAAACTCTCCTTCCTGAAATGCCTTTCGAATCTGTGTCATTATGCCAATTTCGTTTCCGGCGGACGGCACTACATATCGCATCTGAGAATTGGAAAAACCACGATTCTTCGGAATACGATCCAGGCGATCCAAAATCATCTGCATTTCGCTCTGCTGTCTCTGCAACATTTGTTCCTCTGCATCCGGCTGTATCCTTTTATGAAAATCTTCTACAAAAAGCCCCAGGGATCGCAGCATGGAGTTCCATAGGAACTTGTATACGATGTTGAAAAGTATGGACAATACTACACCAACAATAGAAGTGTAAAATGCTGTTCGGATACCCTCCAACAAAACGGTAATGCTGCTGATGGCTGCATCCACCGAACTGAAACCCACGTTGCTGATTCCGGTAATCAGTCCCAGGAAGGTTCCCAAAAGGCCAACGGCGGTCAGGGTGCCGGGAAGTTGTGCCATAACACTGTGCCAGCAACGAAGTGCAATGGAATCTTCGTTGTATACGGTTTCGATATCACTTACGATCATGCCCTCTTCCTGCTGCCGCGCAACCTTTTCCCTGTATTCCCGAAACCATTTGTCCAGTGTACGCTGGTGGAAGAAGTATTCAATCTGGTTCACGGCCACCCATTCTGAGTCTGCGTTGATATCCAAAGCTTTATCGATACTGGTCATCCCATTGCGGAACCCTACATTGAACATTGTCATGGGGCAGATCCCGACGATGTAACCCGTCGCCAGGATCGCGCACATAATACCCACCATCATTAAGGACAATGAATCCGGCGCGAGACTCATACAGAGCGACCCGACTCCTACAAATAAGATGCCGGTTAAAACTAGTATTCGTTTCATAAGGAATCCTTTCTATGAATCCATGCGTTCATTCCTGTCTGCATACCGTCTATGTTCCAGATGCTGAACTGTTTGCCAGAAACAGGAATGGCAGTATTCTGTTCTGCATCAGAACCATCGTTTTCCTCCTATTTCCTGTTGAACATGGTTCTTATATATTTCGTTGTCTGGTCTACATAGGTTTCGATCATCTTATCTTCCTGCCCTTTCATATCTTCATCCATCAGCATCAGCTGCTGTGCCAGGAAGAGGCGAATGCCTTGAGTGGTGCAGATGCAGGCTTCCAGTTCATCATCGGAGAGCTTCACATCACTGCGGATGCTGCCGTCCCGGTGCCCTTTGTCGATGGACTTTTTGATCAGGCGAAGCCGCTGCCACACGCAGGAGATGTCTTTCATACGTTCCAGGCGTTTGTAGCTGTTGCCTAAGGCCAGCTTGATCCGGTTGATCAAGATGGTGTTGTCACCGCTGTCCTTGGTTCGGTACAGATCTTCCAGGAAGAGGCTTTCGATCTGTTCGTAGCCGTTTTTCTTCTGGTATGCTTCGCAGCTGCAGAAGTTGTCGATCTGTTCACTGTTGTAGTCATGGTCCTTTTCCAGAAGGGCAGTGTAGAGTTTTTCCTTGGTGCCGAAGTAGTTCACCACGGTCTGCCGGGTCACCTTCGCCTCCTCTGCAATTTCCTGAAAAGAGGTTTCCTCCGGCCCTTTCCTCATCATCAGCTGCTCTGCTACGTTCAACAGAGTGTCCTTTTTCTTTTCTTTCTGTCCAGCGTAAGCCATATATATTCCTTTCGTGTTCAAAAGCGATGTCTGCTCGTGCGAGCCCGGCAGCCGCATGACAGCCTTGCCGCACGATAAAAAAGCGTTACAGAAAATCTGTAACGCTTAATAAGTAAAATCGTGTACCACAATTCAACTGCAACTGGCTGCCATTTCACAGGCCCTATAGCTTTGCGTCACTGATTTTCATCAGTTTTGCCAAATATGAAATTTCGTTATACTTACTATATAATTTTTTTTTGGAAAATGCAAGCATTTTTTATACAGGATGTAAATATTTAATCAAAGACCGCTTCCACCAGAACTTTAGCGAAGGTTTTTTCGATATAAGGATCACGTACGTCACATACAAAGCCTCGCTATTGTCACGATGTCTCTGTGTACCGGCTTTGCCTTGTGACTGTTCATTCCAACTGCATAATTGTGTTAAACGCAATTCTTCTCGTTCAAATTCCTATATAACTCTGCTTTTAACAACGGCAAGTCCTCACGTATTGTTGTCCAGACCACCTTCATCTCAACCCCTTCATAGCCATGAACAATTCTATTTCTCATTCCATAGATTTGTTTCCATGGAATCGTAGAAATCTGATTCTTGGCTTCGTCACTCAAAGCGGCCTTTGCAAGTTCTCCAATCTGCATCAGATTAAAAACACACGCCTCTACCCTCATGTCATTCTGTTGAAATTCACTTAGTGTTTCACAATCCTCGCAATAGTTTAGTATCGAATCAATGTGATGGTATATTTTGTTAAGGACCTGATAATCTTTATTCTCCATAAATTACAACCCCACTTTCCCTTATCTCATTGTCAACTTTCGAGTCCGGAATAATCTCAGACTTGTCTAACAAATCTACAGATTTATCCAACGACGTCACCACATCCTCAAGAAGCCCAAAGAACGCAAGGCCTCTAAGGCCACTATCAACCATGATATCTATGTCGCTCTTCTTCTTCGCATTCCCTTTTGCATACGATCCAAACAACACTGCCCTTTTCACATTATGACTACGAAATACCGGCGCCAAAATCTCCTTGATCTGCAATTGTGTATAAATCTTATCGTTCATTAGTCTCCCCTCCGTTCAGAATAGGTTCCCCAATTCTATCTGTCCTTATTATATGCTACTCTTCGGAAAACTCAATACACTTTGTTAAGCCTTCGAAAGACCATTGCAGACAAACAATTTACTCCTCCACCGTCTTCAGGAATTCGCGGAAGCCGGGCATGTCAAAGGCTACGTATCCTCGTCTGGCAGTGCGGATCACTCCGTGTTCCAATAAGCGCTGGCGGTACTTCGACGCGTATCCGGGAGTGCAGTTCAGTCGTGCGGCGATATCGGCAGTTGCAGATTCTTTTGCATCCGGGAGCATGGCTCTTAGGTATCGCAGGTCTCCGTCCGACAATTCCATATATGTGACACGGTAAATGTGGTCTGCCATTTCTCTCTTTGCAGTTACTACACCCGCGCAGACATCCTGCATGGTGATTTCATCTGCATTGGGGTTTTCGGCAAATATCTGGTATCCGATCAGCTGAATCATGTAGGGAAATCCATCCGCTTCCTCTACCGCCCGAATCAGTGCATCGTTCGAGATCCTTCTTCCGGAATGCCGGATGGTTTGTTCCATGGCGTTGGCAGATGCCCCTTCCGGAATGCGCCGGAGTGAGTGGTACTGTGCCCTGCGCAGGAACGAAACGTCTTTGTCCGCAAGGAGTTGGGTCACCTGGTAAGGAAGACCGGCCATGAACACGGCTACTTTCCGGTTTTCCCTTACAAAGTGCTGGTATATCGAGGCAAACTGTATCATCTCTTTGGTATTGGGCTTGACTTCGTCGATGGTGAATAGCACGCCGATGTCTTCCCGCGCCAGCTGTTCCAAAATATCCGTAATCTTCGATCTCCAATTCTGGGGCGAAGGATTCTTCTCCCACTCCAGTCCGATCAACTGTCCAAGAGAGAGTCCCTTTAATTCTTTTTGTGTTTCTTTATCCAGATATTCTCTTCCTGCCCGCAGTAATTGGATGAGAATGTCCTCCAGCATCCCTTCTGCGCAATTCACATTCACGGGGATCCACCCCATGGAGCTCGCTTTTTCTGCCATATAAGAAAGCAGCACGGTTTTTCCCGTTCCTCTCGCCCCAACAATGATCGAGGAAAGGTTGGGGTCTGTGTCCGCATGCACCAATGCGTTGGTTAGTTTATCGATCAATGAATCCCTTCCTGCTAATATAAGCGGCATTCTTCCAAATGTCGGCGTAAATAAATTTCTCATGAACTACCTCTCTCTTTGCAGCTCTTGCCATCGCTGTATTGCTAGTACATCGTTTCTTAAATAACTGGACCAAATGCTTGTCTGATTTCCCGATAGCACCATTCAAAAAGCTTACCCTAACGCACGATCCCGCTCATGTGCAAGCACATCCTGGGAAACATGTTTTGGCACTGCGAGCATTATATTCTTTCGCAAAAATTATATTTCTTCATAAAGTTTATAATTTTTCATAAAAATTGTCAAACACTATCTGGGTATACCCGGCGACCACATGGTGGTTTTATCTCACAAGAAAAAGAGGTACTCTTTCGAGTACCTCCATATCTTCTGTAACAGGGCTACAAGGATTCGAACCTTGAAATGACGGAGTCAGAGTCCGTTGCCTTACCGT
>JABUSW010000281.1 GCA_021443885.1 Blautia sp. | reverse complement strand
TCTGCAGCCTTCATTGAAATCGTGATGTCGGAAATCCTCTCATAAATCCTCTGCTCTGCTCCCGGCAATGGCTTATAGCTGTAAACAATCGGACCGTTCATCTTGTCAGGCTTAAAGAAATTTACTCTGTAATTGCCGATGAACCTGCCAAGCCGCTCTCCCATATCA
This sequence comes from Blautia sp., assembly GCA_021443885.1. Classification (GTDB taxonomy): domain Bacteria; phylum Bacillota; class Clostridia; order Lachnospirales; family Lachnospiraceae; genus Blautia_A. Next base: position 14,459 of record JABUSW010000281.1, on the reverse strand, counting down.
AGCAGCTTGAACTCAGCAAAGAGATCCATAAGTCCGTTGGAAGAAGGTGTTCCGGTCAGTCCCACGATCCTCTTCACCTTTGGCCTTACCTTCATGAATGCCTTAAACCTCTTTGCTTCGTGATTCTTGAAAGAAGACAGTTCATCCACAACCACCATGTCAAAGTCAAAGCTGTATCCGCTTTTCTCAATCAGCCACTGCACATTCTCACGGTTGATAATGTAGATATCCGCTGCCGTATCAAGTGCCGCCAGACGTTCCTTCTCACTGCCGACTATGATGGAATACCTTAAATCAGACAGATGCTCCCATTTGCCGATCTCACCTGACCATGTGTTTCTTGCCACACGCAGCGGTGCAATCACAAGAACCTTATGCACATCGAAGCTGTCAAACAGCAGGTTATTCAGGGCAGTAAGCGTGATACTGGTCTTCCCAAGTCCCATGTCCAGAAGCACTGCTGCCACCGGATGCTCCTCGATATATTCAATTGCGAATTTCTGATAATCATGTGGACTGTATTTCATCTATAATTCCTCCGATTTGCTCAATATTGTCCAATACGAAAACCTTAAAACCTAACCGTCTAAGCAATCTGTGCCTTGATTCCTGCAGAGGTCTCGGCTTCTCACCCGGAGCCTTGACCTCTACAAAACCAATCCTTGCACCCGGAATCAATATGATTCGGTCAGGCATACCATCAAACCCAGGTGATACCCATTTTGGACAGATACCACCTGCTGCCTTGACTGCGTTTACAAGTTTCCGTTCTATGTCACGTTCTCTCATGACCGCTTCCACTGAAACGCCGGTGACCTCTTGCTTAAGCAATACACCCAGTTCAGCATATTAGGATCTACCGGTTCATACCCACACTGAAGCATTGCATCCTTAAATTCATTGTTGGTGAGATATATCTTTGTATCGTGCTCCAGGATATGTTTTATTCCGTAGCTTGTCCGCCCATGAAGTATTGTTTTCCTTGGCATCAGGTTCTCATGAATCCATGCAAAAACAATCTCCTGAATCTCTTCCGGTTTGTCTGTAATCAATGCAGCATCCTCATATCCGTTCTCTATGCTGTAGGGTCTTCCATTCTTTAACATCTCAGATTCCTCCTTGTTCTGTTCCGACGTTGTTCCCTGAGTTGTTCTCTCGAAAGCCCTTATAAAACCGGGGCATTTCATCGAACAGGGAACAACAACACAAGTTTTTTCCTTACGTGCGAAATACGCATATACGCACTCACGCTCACAAGCGCTCACTTTTGTATTTCATATATTTAATTGTTATATATAGAAAGTTGTTCTCTTGTTCCGCACAGCCCTCAAGTGCCGCAGTATCAAGGCTTTTCTGGCGGAACAAGCTTCAGAACAAACCCTAAATCCTGTTACTTTCTGCGATAAACTCGTTGCTTGCCATAAATTGGACTGGTTCTTGTAGTTCCCGTCTTTTCCCAGGATTCAATGTGCTGCATAATCGCTGCTATCGAATAAGAATCCGCAGGCTTCATATCTTCTTTACGTTTCCCAAAGCACTCACACCATATTTCAATATTGCTGACATACTCACGTCTCACGGTTCCCACAGGTCTTGTGGCATCATCGATATCTCGGATAAAACTCTGACGTTTATATAGATCCATGCTCTCCCAATTCGCAGGAAGCAGCATATCAAGATACTCACGCACAAAGCCTTCTCTCTCATCCTGCTCCATGGCTGCATTCTGTTCCTGACGTGCCATCTCTTCAACATTGGTATCCAGGTACAGCTTTTCGCCCGCCTTAACAAGCACCATTACTTCAGCCCAGATCTGGTCAACTTCTTCTTTGGTAATATCCCAAGGCTTTCTCGCAGCACCTCCCGGAACCTTCACATTCCAGAACCGTCTGTTACCGGTAATATCCCTGAGATAACCATTTTCTGAATTTGTCGTTCCGAAGAACACACACTGTCTCGGATGCGGCGTAACACGTCGGCCGAAAGAAGCCCTGTATTTGTCATCCTGTCTGGAAATAAATGCTTTCACCTTGTCAATATCCGCTTTCTTCATGCCAGCCAGCTCGCCTATCTCCAGAATCCAATAACCCTGCAGCTTCTCCGCAGCCGTCTTATCATTCATATCGCTGATGTTCAACGAGTCCGAATACCAGTCTCCTCCAAGCCTTGCAATCAAAGTGGATTTACCAATACCCTGAGCTCCGTTCAGCACTGTCATGTTGTCGAACTTCTTTCCGGGATGATATACACGGTCAACTGCAGCACAAAGTGTCTTTCTCGTAACGGCTCTGACATAGTCGTTGTCAGCTGCGCCAAGATAATCAATCAGAATTCTTTCTGCCCTAACAACTCCATCCCATTTCGGAAGTGCCTCAAGATATTCTTTAATCGGATGATAACTTCTGTCATCTGAAACCTTCTGAACTCCGATCTGATAATTCCTCGCTGAAAAGGCACCGTAATTTGCGTCCACATAGCAGATAAGCTGTGCGTCATCTGCATCACGCCAGAATCTTGCCGGATGCTTCCAAGGCACCTCACCTTTAATCTCCATGCCGTCTGCCAGCTGATTAAATACGATGCCCTTCAGCTTATCGTCGTTCTCCATGATCAGACGGATATTAAAAAGATTGTTTATGAGGTTGCCCTGTTTATCTCTTTGAAGCTTTACGGCCCAGTCCTCACCTTCGAATTCCATACAGGCTTCCTGCTGCTTTTCTATAAGAAGAAGTTTGTTAACGACCTCATCCTTCACAGCGAACTCGGACATTGCCGTAAATGACTTCTTCTCATCCAGGTTCCCAAACTTATGAATGCGGACCATATCGAAAGCATTCATCATCGTTTCACAGGCAGGATCTGTAGCATGATGGGAATATGCAAACTTATCATCGTAAACACATACGCCCGCTGAGCTGTCTGCCGGTACATAGTCATAGCGCCCTTCCATAGCCGATGGCGCATACACATCCGGCAGGAATTTCTCAATAGCTGCACTGATACTGTATGCTCTGCAAAATGTACCGACTATTCCCTCCTTCTGCAACGGATCCGCCTGTTCCTTTGCTGATTTTGTCACTGCCTCTGACTGTCTTGATGAAACAGGATAAGTTGAAATATCGTGCCAGTCATCATATCTGGATAGGTACGCATCAGGATCAAGCGAATCGCCCTCAATCTTCTTGTAAACATATTCACCATTACTTGAAGTCGACGGCCAGTACATCAGTCGGTGCGGCTGGTAGGTTGTGTCATCGAAAAGGTCAATACCAATATCCTTCGCAACCATTCTTCCGACAGCCGGATACTCTTCCTCTGAAATCTCTCTTAATAATGGAATGATCATCCTCAGCCTCGGTTTTTCCGGAGTGTGCTTATGCGTGGAATAGATACAGCATGCAAAATCCTGCAACAGCTCTATCTCATCAATAACGTCCGGTCTTCCATAGTCCATATCTAAAGTAAGCATGGACCTGCAAAGCACATTTCCTGATCTGCGGCTTCCACCTTTTAAGTGTCCGCCCACGAAACCGCCTACATCTTTGATATTGGCCTGCTGCGCTTTACTTGCCTTCCGATACTCCTCCACAGATTCTGTCGTTCTTTGTGTCGTGCTTAATCGTGTGCAGAAGTCATCCCAGGAAACATCTTTATTCTTCCAGCGCTTTTCTGTTCGGCTGTTCCCATATGAAATCTTCATTCACATCAGACTCCTTTCTATAAACAAACTTAAAGTTCCTATCTCTGTAAGGACAGTTACCTATGTTTTTTCCGGACTTTGATGAAACAAAAAATCAAATATGAATCGCTTCCTTTTATTTAGCGAAATCCCGGCTTGCCCATTTTCAAAAAACTTTTCAGATTCTCCGGAAAATTAAGGCTCAACTGTCCTTATAGAGTCAGGAAGGGGAACAGCCCTTTCGGAAAGTGAGGAACTGCTCATGCAGATAAATGAAGTGAACAGCCAGACAAAACGTGATGCTGAAATAGCTGACACTCTGATCGCTATCAGCGTAATTGCAAAACTGCTGGCAGAGGAACTTACAGGAAAATCAAAGAAAGGAGCGACAAGCAATGAGTAAAACAAAGGAATTGCAGCTGACGCTGGACAAAATGATTCAGTGCGGGGAAGAACTGATTGCATCAGCAAATGCACTCAAAGCAATCTTCACAGATGCAGCCGAAGCTGAACCGGCACCGGCACCGGCACCGACTGCAGAAAAGAAGAAGCCTGCAAAAGAGACCGCGACGCCAAAGAAGGAAATCAGGCTCACAGACATCCGTGCTGTACTTGCCGAAAAATCGAGAGCCGGTTTCACAAAACAGGTAAAAGAGCTTCTCGGTAAATACGGTGCTGACAAATTATCCGCCGTGAACCCGAAGGATTATGAAGCCTTACTGTCAGATGCGGAGGTGCTTGGCAATGGCTAAACATGCATTTCTCTCAGCATCAGCCAGCCATCGTTGGCTCGCCTGTCCGCCATCAGCAAAGCTGTGCGAAGGATCGGATGACAAAACTTCACCCTATGCACAGGAAGGAACTGATGCACACACTCTCTGTGAATACAAGGTACTGAAGGCACTCGGAAAAGAAGCTGAGAATCCCATCGAAAACTTAAGCTACTACGGTCCTGAAATGGAAGACTGCACGGAAGGCTATTGTGCCTATGTGCTTGAACAGCTTGAGCAAGCGAAGGAGCTATGTCCTGATCCTACAGTACTTGTAGAACAAAGACTCGATTTCTCCCGGTGGGTAGAAAATGGTTTCGGAACCGGTGACTGCGTCATCGTAGCGGACAACATGCTTCAGATCATCGACTTCAAATATGGCATCGGTGTTTTGGTTGATGCAGAAAACAATTCTCAGATGATGTGCTACGGTCTCGGTGCTTTAGAACTCTTTGACGGCATCTACGATATCGAAACAATCCAGATGACCATCTTCCAGCCAAGGCGTGAGAACATCAGCACTTTCACCTTATCTAAGGAAGAGCTTCTCGCCTGGGCTAATGAAGTTCTGATGCCGACAGCAAAACTGGCTTATGAAGGAAACGGCGATTACTCTGCCGGCGAACATTGTCAGTTCTGCAAGGTAAAAGCGACCTGCAGAAAACGTGCCGAATACAACCTTGAGCTGGCCCGATACGATTTTGAGATGCCCGCAACATTACGAGAGTCAGAGATTGCTGCCATCCTCCCTAAGATCGACAGCCTAATGGCATGGGGAAATGACATCAAGGAATACGCACTGCAGCAGGCACTAAACGGTGTTCATTACGATGGCTTCAAGGTCGTAGAAGGCAGAGCCATCCGTAAATACACAGATGATGCTGCTGTTGCCGCAGTCGTAACAGAGGCGGGATTTGATCCGTATGAAAAGAAGCTACTCGGCATCACTGCCATGACTTCACTTCTCGGAAAGAAGAGATTTGAAGAACTGCTCAGCGGTCTTATTCACAAACCACAGGGCAAACCTACGTTGGTTCCGGACAGCGACAAGCGTCCGTCCATCAATACAGCAAACGAAGATTTCAAAGAAGAATAGGAGGACAATAACATGTCAAAAATCATGAATCCGACAAAAGTCATTACAGGACCTACAACAAGATGGAGCTATGCAAACATATGGGATCCTAAGTCAATCAACGGCGGCGCACCGAAATACAGCGTCAGCCTCATCATCCCGAAGTCAGATACCAAGACGGTGGAAAAGATTCAGTCTGCTATTCAGGCTGCTTACGAGGAAGGTCAGAGCAAGCTTAAGGGCAACGGCAAAACCGTACCTGCACTCTCTGTACTGAAGACACCCCTTCGTGACGGTGATGCCGAAAGACCTGATGATCCGGCATACGCTGACAGCTATTTCATCAATGCCAACAGTGCAACAGCTCCCGGCATCGTTGATGCAGACCGCAATCCTATCATGGAACGTTCTGAAGTTTATTCCGGAGTGTACGGACGTGCCAGCATTAACCTTTACGCTTTCAACAGCAATGGCAATAAGGGCATTGCCTGCGGGCTCAACAATCTCCAGAAGATTAAGGACGGCGAGCCTCTCGGCGGCAAGTCCAGAGCAGAGGACGATTTTGAAACCGAGGAAGATGATGACTTTCTCGCTTAAGCAACTGACAACCATGCAGGCGGTGCTTCTACCGCCTGCGACAATCTAAGAAATGAGGTAAATTATCATGACATTAACAGAAATGAATGACATCGTCGTATTTATCGGCAACTCCGTAAGTTTAGTAATTCTGGTGCTCTTCGCCGTTGGCCTCTTCTTCGTAATTCGCTTTCTCTTAAATGTTTCAAAACATGAAAAAGAAGAGGCAGAACGAAGAAAGAAAAATGACGAGCTCACTGAAGAGGTCAGAACAAAAGAGCTTGAACAGCTTATGAAGAAATAATCATTTTTGAGGCAGTGGGGAAACCTGCTGCCTCTATTTGAAAGGATACTGCTTATGATAAATACAATCAGCATAGACATTGAAACCTATTCCGATGCGGATCTCAACAAATGCGGTGTTTACAGATATACTGAATCCGAAGCCTTCGACATCTTGTTGTTTGCATATGCTGTCAATGGAGGCAGTGTTTCAGTTGTTGATCTGGCATCCGGTGGATCAATTCCGTCAGATGTAATTCAGGCGTTGTTAGATCCGCATACCCTCAAATGGGCATTCAATGCTGCCTTTGAAAGAATCTGTCTATCTGCGTGGCTGCATAGGAATTACCCAAAGCTTATAGAAAACACCTACCTTGATTCTGCCTCCTGGCGTTGCAGCATGATATGGTCAGCTTATATGGGGCTGCCCCTTTCTCTGGCCGGTGCCGGAAAAGTACTTGGTCTTGAAGAACAGAAAATGACAGAAGGTAAAGAACTCATACGATATTTCTGCTCTCCTTGCAAACCAACCAAAACAAATGGAGGCCGCACAAGGAATCTCCCCGATCACGATCCGGATAAATGGAAACTGTTCAAGGCATACAACAAGCGTGATGTTGAAGTAGAAATGTCTATACAGGAAAAGCTTAAAAACTTCCCGGTTCCGGAATTCATATGGGAAGAATACCATCTTGATCAGGAAATCAATGACCGCGGAATCATGCTTGATATGAGGCTTGTCGAAGAGGCTGTACACTTCGATTCAAAATCAAAGGATAATCTTACCGAAAAGCTGCAGCTGCTGACAGGTCTTGATAACCCTAACAGCGTTGTTCAGATGAAGCAGTGGCTTTCAGACTGCGACATCAAGACAGAATCTCTCGGTAAAAAGGGTGTTGCGGCTCTGATCAAGGAAGTGCCAGAAGAATATAAAGAGGTATTGCAGCTCAGACAGCAGCTGGCAAAATCCAGTGTAAAGAAATATCAGGCCATGCAAAACACTGTCTGCCGAGACGGCAGAGCTCACGGGATGTTTCAGTTCTACGGAGCCAACCGCTCCGGCCGTTGGGCAGGAAGACATATTCAGTTACAGAATCTTCCACAAAACCATCTTCCAGATTTATCAGCAGCAAGAGCACTCGTGCGCTCAGGCGATTATGAAACTACTGAACTACTGTACGAAGATGTCCCGGATACTTTAAGTCAGCTCATCCGTACAGCCTTCATTCCGAAACCCGGATACAAATTCATCGTCTCTGACTTCAGTGCAATCGAAGCCCGTGTGCTCTCTCACCTTGCCGGAGAAAACTGGCGAACAGAAGTCTTTGCCAACAACGGAGATATCTATTGTGCATCCGCTTCCGCAATGTTTGGAGTACCGGTTGAGAAGCATGGACAGAACAGCCACCTTCGCCAAAAAGGAAAAATTGCTGAGCTAGCACTCGGTTATGGCGGATCTGTCGGTGCATTGATTTCCATGGGAGCTCTCGACATGGGCTTGCAGGAGGAAGAATTGAAACCGCTGGTAGATGCTTGGCGTTCATCCAACCCGAATATCGTTCGGTTCTGGTGGGACGTTGACCGGGCAGTAAAAACAGCTGTCAGGGAGCGAACCCGCACAGCTGTAAAAGGAATCATATTCAGATATCAAAGTGGAATGCTCTTTATCACCTTGCCTTCCGGAAGGACTCTCTCCTACGTCAAACCCCGCATAGGTGAAAACCATTTTGGCGGCGAGAACGTCACCTACGAAGGTATCGGATCCACGAAGAAATGGGAACGTCTGGAATCCTACGGTCCTAAATTCGTAGAAAACATTGTCCAGGCCATCAGCCGTGACATCCTGATGTATGCCATCCGCAGTCTGTCTCACTGTTCCATCGTCGGGCATGTTCATGACGAGCTCATCATAGAATGCAGCCCGGAAACATCTCTGGAAATAATCTGCGAAGAGATGGGAAAAACTCCCAACTGGCTCCCGGAACTCCTCCTGCGAGCTGACGGGTACGAGACGGAATTTTATAAAAAAGATTAAAAATAGCGGCCTGCCGAGACACTACCGGTAAGCCGCTTAAACAATTACAAAATTAACCTTTTCCACCCCTATGATAAGGTGCCTTATCTTTCCACACAATACCACTCTTTGTGTGGTAACGTTGTTTATGTGCTGAAACGTCATTTTCACTTGGCATCGCTCTGCTTGCCTGCTCAACAATTTCTGAAACCCTATCAATTATTTCAGATGTACTTGTGGCTTTGGAGTTACTTACTCGTGTGTTTGACATATTAATGCTGCTCTTATGTCTGCTTCCTGCAATCGAAGAAGCCACCTTTATTGTTCCACCAATTACAACTCCAGCAATTTCAATACTCTCGACCGGATGATTAACTATAAAAGAACCGACTGCCTTTAAGCCTTTGACAAATTTCCCGTTGCTTTTAGGCGTAGCAACAGATTTTGCCGTTTTATGGATTGAAGAACTATTTGCGGCAATCTTTTTTACACCATTATTTTTAGCTTCGGTGTTTCCCGATAAATGTATCCTTTCTGAATTTCCTAACTCCGACCCTATTGGCGGTGCCTTGACATTATTGTCGTTTTCTGTTTTTACGCAATTATCAGAATTTTTGTCCTTTTCTGATTGCTCATTTGGTAAAGACTCCTTTGTATCAGCAATCCTCGTAACAACAATCGGCTCGCTTAATTCTATTACCTTGCATGGAATAATTCCACCATTCCCAAAATCATGATATTCCTTTGTTACAGGGTCATAATACCAGTTTGTCGGATTTTGCCAACTCCCTTTATGAGCTTCGAGATGCTCTTCTTTTGTAAGGAACTGTATATTATCGGGGTCACCTTGATAATCAGGATATTCTGCAGCACTTTTCATGTGTTGCCCTTCAAAAGCTCTGCCCTGATCATCATATGCTTTGCCTTTTTCAGGGTCTAGAATGTCTGCCTGCTGTTCCTTAGTCCAATCTCTTGTTCCTTTCCCTTCCTGAACTAGTTGCTGCTCTATTTCCCATTTTTTACGAATAGCCTTGTTTCTTTCCTTCATGCTGGTTTTTGACATAGGATCACTCTCCTATTCCTAGCAGATCATATAGATCTTTCAGAAAAGCAAAAAAGTCTTCATAAATAAGTTCTTCGTCAATCTCGCCTGCCTCATGGTCATAGACAAATATCTTTTCACCATTTTTTTGACATAACACCGGATCACCAGATGCCAAAGCACCAATAACAATATAACTATCATCTGGCCTGTCATCATCTTCTACATTAATAAGCGGCTTATGTGCCACACCATACAGCTGAACACCTGCGGGTAAAAAGAATTCTCCACCATCGCTAAATCTAAGCCATTCCTTATATTTAGAAGGAAACTGTATATCATTATCCGCTTCAAATTTGACAATGTGTTCATCGTCCGCTGCTTCAATGAAATGCATTTTTCCTTGAGACTTTAATAAGTCTATTATTTCTTTCAACTCATCAGAGATCATATTTATGCTCCTTTACTTACCCTACTGGGAAATTTAATTTTCCCTTTAATGCACTGTCAATTACCTCTATGCTGTCTTTAATTTCATCAGGAAGAGAACTTGATCGAATAGCTTCGCAAACCTTACTTTTCAAACTACCGTCATCCCATGGGCTTAGTACAATAGATAAATCTTTAAATATTGTTGGTTTAAGTCTTAAATCAATAAAATCCCAACCTGGAAACTGTCCTCCTGATAATACGCTCATTATTCTCGTTTCCTTTTCATACTCCCAAGGATTAGATTTTTGTTTTCCGAGGACAGTTGGGTCTACTCCGTCCATCTTAATAACCATTCCATCATCGCCGACTCTACTAAAGTCAACATCAACAGATCCTGCATAATCAGTTGTAAATATTTCTGATGTGGCTGGTACGTATTCAACATCAAACATTAAAATCGCAGAAATAATTCCCCGAAGATCATATTCCTGACTGATACGATCATCAAAGTGTTGCCGATTTATTAGCTGTAAATTGTCCGGTGATTTGAATGCACATTTCCTTCCGTCTGGTGTTAACGCATAATCAATAAATATGTTATCAGCAAATGAAGGAGCAAAGTTCTTAAATCTTAATAATACTTTTTCCTCTCGTTTGTCTTTTCCATAATACATCCAAAACGGAACATTTTCATGGTCTGATTGACAGAAACAAGTAATAAATCGACCATCCGCATATTCACTAACACCTACGCGTTCTTTTTCCATAGGGTCATTTAAATTAGCATTAGACAGACTACTACTCCTAAACGTTTGATACCTGAAAATAAGCTCTAATGTTCCAATATCTGTTGTATAGCTCAACTCTGGGTGGCTTTTGGAGCCCTCAGAAATATTAATATTTAGATTCCTCGGTACTGCATCATCCGCATATGGCTCTGCAATTATCAGCTTCATTCCTTCTGTATCAGCAGTTCCTATCGTAATTCCATTCATTTTTATAGCAATCTTTTCACTCAATATTTATCGCCTCCTAATCTATAAACAACTCCGGCGTATTATACTTCACAAGTTCAAAATCTGCTTTCACCGCTCTGCTTCTGCAATCCTTCAGTGAATTTTTCAGCTTCAGGTCACCATTAACCCATACTACATATTCTGATTCATGGTTGAGGATATAGATAACCGCCTCTCGTGAAAACCCAAATTTCTGAATCATAATTGATTTTTTATTTGTGGATCCATACTCAACAAATTCATACCAGTCATTTGGCACCGTAGCAACATTTTTTATTTCCTTATATGCATTTGATACCTTCAAGAAGTAGTTCGAAATCTTGAATAATACAACCTTCTCAATTACATCCAGGACATCAGCGATGATGATATTATTGTGTTCCTTACAGTCCTTATAATCGTAGTACGTTCTGTTAATTTCATCCCACATTGCGTCAACAGGATTATTCTTCTTGTGACGGATTGCCTCTTTCATAATCATGTTGAGGCCGTACCCGGAAACCCATTGGCTGAGAACAACTCTGTACCATGTCAGTTTCTTGTATTGACCGCCTTTTTTATATCCCAACCCGTTTGATTCATATATATCCCACTTGAAGATCTTGGCTATCCTGATCAGAAAATCCCACAACTCATCAGAATCAAAATTGCCGTTGGTATCTATCTTAGGAAATTCCAGCCCATTATGGGCAATAGCATCGTACAGTGACTCATACTGATCAGCGGACATCGTCACTTCGTTCTCTTTTATGAAATCCTTGCTATTTGAAAACGCAGCCTTGATTTTGTCTTCTTCTCCGTTCTTCATTAAAGCTGCAAATTCTCTCCTGACACGACTGTTCCTATTCTTCATAATGTCATCCAGAAGAATAATAGACAGCTCTCTCATCAGCTCATAATCATCATCTGATTGCTTGATAGGATACTTGGGGAGCTCAAGATTACCTGCCACCAAATTATTGATGACATGCATTTTTTGCGGCTTTGTCAGACCTTTTTCTACGGATAGTTTCTGAGCCTCAACCTTTGCCTCCAAAAGCTTTGCGTATTTATCAGTAGCTTTATCTGTCAAAGCAACCAAAAATACATTTCCATGCAGATTAAACTCCAACCGTCCTACCCGGCCGACAAGATTTCTGAAGTCTATAGGCTTCATATCCTTCAGTCCATTGCGGTAATCAGTAATAAACAAATTATCTGCCGGAAGGTTGACGCCTTCTAACAAAGTACTGGTGCAAAAGAGTGCTGTGATTTTACCTTCCTTGAAAAGGTCTTCTATTCTTTGTCTTATTGAAGAAGGCAGGTATCCGATATGATATGCGATGCCGCATGCAACCAGATCTGCAAGATAGTAATCTCCGTGAACTTCTTCTTTGATATCTTTAGAAAGTTCTACAAGTTCCTTACAGTCTGTTCTTGGAATCCTGTTTGCTCCAAAATCTCTTGCAGCTATGATGGTTTTTCTCGTAGACGGGAAATAGCAAATGAATGGCTTTTCATTACCATATTGGTCTTTTTCAAATCGGAGCAAAACATCAATCAGATCAGCATCCTCTAATGCAATTGATGTAATGGGAACCGTTTCTTCCTTGTGCTCGTTATACACACTGACTTCTTTGTTCACCAGATTTACAATGAACTTTGGCTGTGACACCGGCGAATATGTCGTAGTTAGAATATTATCGCCATTGTCCTGCTCTATCTCAGGGATTGTATCCAGATACACTTCCGGATTAGGCACATTCGGTGAAGCAAAAATAAAGTGTGGTTTCTTCTCCCGTTCTGACAAAATCTGTATTGCCTGATAATAGTAGGGGCTGCGTTTATCCTTTCCTGTAATCTTATGTGCTTCATCCACAAACAAATAATCGATGATAATATCCGGCTCATGAATAAGCAAATACAGCAATCTCTCCGGTGTCAAAACAAAAATATAATTCTGATTCTTTTGCTTCCAGTTTGTTAAAACAGCGTCACCAGCAGCTGTAACAAGGTGGTACCTGTTTTCACTGAGCATAACTCCCAGATCCATCTTTGTGATCTTATATCTGATTTCATTTATTAACGCTTTAGTTGGCACTATCAGCGCAAAGTTTTTTCTTTCACCACTTACAATTTGCTGCTTTATAAACATACGCATGATGAAAGATTTTCCCATCGATGTAGGAGCCGAATAGCTAAAGTATTCATCATCAAAATGGTCATAGGCAATTTTCTGTGCCCGCATAAACTGCTTCCCATTATCTACAGGGATTGTATAGTATGACTTCTTGTATTCAAGAAATACCTTTTCAAGTAAATCAGCTCCGTCAAAATCAGATTTGACAATAGCCTTTCCTTGGTAATTTCCTACGGAGCTCAGAACCGATCCGGCAACATACCTTACATCCTGATTGTCTGGTTCCAAAAACAGAAGCATTGTAATAATTTCCTGGGCCCAAACTCTGTGCTTATCAGCCTTTGTAGGATGTGATGACTTTGATAGAATGTCGGCAAATCTAAGTGCATCATCTATGCGAATATCTTGCTTCAGATTATGATTAAACCGAAAGACCTTCTGGGCATAATTGAAGAGAATATCCCCATAAAGACTATTCAGATACTCATTGGAATCAATATTTTCAAAATAAATTTCACCGAAGGTTTTTCCCATTAGTTCCTACCTCCGATAATCTTGTTCATGATGGATGTCTTATTTTCCGTAGCATTATCAAGCGGAACCACGTATATATAAAATGATCTTGAATTCATTCCTAAGTCTGAAATCCACTTTTGGATTTTAGGAAGAACATACTGCAAATCCGAGATCATCTTGTTTTCAACCAATGATTTGTATATTGGAGTATCGTACTTATCCTTGGCAAGTCCAATGTTATAGCAAAGGAAAATGCCGTAGGCAGAATCAGATGACACCACACCCGGTCTCGGAGAAATGATATAGTCAAGTTGTGCCGCAAGATTATCATCCACATGTCTATTGAACAGAAGCTCGCATACGAGTGGGATGCCTTTTGTTTTGGCACCATCTGCCTTCTTTAACTTTTCAAAGGCATTATTCACTGCATCTTCCGGTCCGTCATCCAGATTAGAAATACCAAAAACAACCTGAAATTCATTATCAGACAGTTTTAACAAATGTACTCCGTCATACACTGCGTCTGTTCCATGGGCATTCAGTTCCATCTTGCTGAAGATCTTTGGTGCGTTAAGTTTTTCTTCGAAAAAGGCGTACAGAAGGATTTCTCCAAGCATATTACCAAACTCATCCGGTGCTTTACCCTTCTGCTCCAATACACGTTCCATTGCTTCAAGGGCAACGCTAAACGCATCGCCCCCATTTACATATCTGTCGATTTCTGCCCTCGAAAAGACATACTGGCCTATATTTTTTCGAAGGCACTTATATAAACCTTCATCTGTGAAGCTAACACCATCGAGTTTTAAATGAAATAACCTCAGCTGAGTAGGATTACGCAGACCAAGATCCTCTGAGTGAGTAACCTCAACAAATACGGAGTCAATCGCTCCTTCTGCTATTGTCTTTATTAATCCTGGTCCATCGCTCAATCAAAT
>JABUSW010000155.1 GCA_021443885.1 Blautia sp. | reverse complement strand
TTTGCGGAACTGATGCAGGCAGACGCAGAAGAATAACGTGCAGCAGGAGATGCCTATCAGCGGGGGATCCGGACCGATGAGGGAAACCGCAAATCTCGAAGAGGTTTCAGACCTGATGAGGTGAAAGGAGAAGAGGATGATCCGTAACGTTTTTATCGATTTGGATAACACGATCTTTGATTTTAATAAGGCGGAGCGCATTGCATTGTCAAAAACCTTGATGCATATGGGAGTGGATCCCACGGAGCAGATTCTTGCCCGGTACCATATTCTGAATATGGAGCAGTGGGAGGCTCTGGAGCGGGGTGAGATCACCCTTGCGCAGGTGAAGGTTCGACGCTTTGAAAATCTCTACAAAGAATTGGGCTGCAGCCTTTCGGCAGAGAAAACAAAACAGCTCTATGAACAGAATCTGTCTTACGGACATTATTATATAGAAGGAGCAGAGGCGTTTCTTCAGTGGATGCATGGGAAGTATCGGCTGTATCTGATTACCAATGGCACAACTTCTGTTCAGAAGGGACGCCTGAAGAGTGCGGGGATCGAAGGCATTTTTGATTCTATATTTATCTCGGAGGAAATCGGGCTTGCGAAACCGGCAAAAGAATATTTTGACTATTGTTTTCAGGGAATTGAAGAGTTTTCCAAAGAGGAATCTGTTATTATCGGGGACAGCCTGACTTCGGATATTCTGGGTGGGATCCACGCAGAGGTCCGAACCATCTGGCTGAACCGGACAGGGAAAGAAAACAATGGGCGGATCATCCCTGACTATGAGGTGCAGGAACTCCTGGAGATTCCTGCCATCATTGAGGGATTATGACAATTAACAGATAATAATACACAAAGGGATATATAAATTAAGAATAAACAGAATATTTGCAAAATAACAGAAAATAATAAAAAATATAATAAATAGTATTGACAAATGAAGGGGGTATGTGGTAATATCATATCAACAAATAACAGATGAGAAAACATAAAGAAATATCAGAAGAAAGAGGTGAATCCCTTGAAAACTTAGCTTTCATCCCCTCAATATGATGTGACAGGAATCGTATTTCCTGCAAGAAAGACCGG
Source organism: Blautia sp. (assembly GCA_021443885.1). Classification (GTDB taxonomy): domain Bacteria; phylum Bacillota; class Clostridia; order Lachnospirales; family Lachnospiraceae; genus Blautia_A. The sequence goes on along the minus strand of JABUSW010000155.1, from coordinate 25,040 downwards.
GTACATTATTATATAAGTCATCCTTATTGATCAGATTGAAAAAGGAACCGTATCCAGAAGTTTTAGATCAGATTCTCCATATTGAGCAAATGTCACGTAAGCAATACATCATATATATTCTATTAACTTTCTAAGCGTACCAAGCGAGCAGGGAATATCCGAATAATCCGCGTAATCCTGATAGTAGATTTCATTGATTATGATCTGATACGTTTGATATAGGTAAATATTAAATATGAGATAATATTTCGATACAGGATTTGGCAGAGCGGAACATTTATATAGATCAGAGGATACATCTTAGGATATCTTCAAATGAAAAACTGAATATTGATAATTGAATAGAGAGATTTTCCGATACTGTAGAAAGGAAGAGAGGTAGTCACCATTGGAATTTGAAATCCATTGAAGACGGTCATCATTTTTAAGATAAAGTGATGGCCGTTTTCTTTTTGGCGTTTTGACACCGAAATCCGGGATGTGGTAGAATGCAGTCAAATGGAAAGACAGGATGGAGAAAGAGCGATATGTGGACCGGGAATATGCAGGAAAGAATACTCTATGAAGATGATGCGATTATTGTGTGCCATAAGCCATCAGGTATTGCGGTCCAGAGCGCAGGTGTCGGACAGATGGATCTGGAAAGCGCATTAAGAAATTATCTGGCAGGTAAAAAGCAGAATGCAGAAGGAATTCCGTATCTGGCGGTGATCCATCGCCTGGATCAGCCGGTGGAAGGCGTGATGGTTTTTGCAAAAACACCCAGGGCGGCAAAGGAACTGAACAGACAGATCTCTGCAAAGGAGATCACCAAGGAGTATCTGGCCGCAGTATCCGTCAGACCGGAATCAGACCGTGGAGCTCTGGAAGATTATCTGCTTAAGGACGGGAAAAGCAATACATCCAGGGTTGTCCCGAAAGGGACCCCCGGTGCAAAACCTGCAAGCTTGCAATATGCATTGGAAAGGGTATCCGGAATCGGGGTGGAAGGTACGAGGTATTTTGTGGTAAGGATCCGGCTGGAGACCGGGAGACATCATCAGATCCGGGTGCAGATGGCGCATGCCGGCATGCCGCTGGTGGGAGACCGTAAATACAATCCTGGAGATATGTCCGGAGAAACACTTGGTCTTTGTGCTGTGAAACTGGAATTTCGACATCCGGTTCATAAAGGGGCTATGTGTATGACGATAAATCCGGAAAACAGGATCTTTGCATAGCGATACCGATGAACATTTTGTGAAAAATGCAACAAATCAGTAGACGGGAAAACAAAAGAGAGTATAATGTTCGTAAATAAAAGGGAACCTGATAAGTTGCAATAGATGAGGAGCATGAGATTTGAGATGAGAAAACGTATGGTTGCAGCATCTGCTTTCTTAGGGGTGTTGTGTATGCTTCCTGTTTTTCAAAGAATAAACACGCCCGAACATGTGACGGCAGAGGAGCATGGGAATGAGAACGATCATGGAAAGACATCCGAATCGGGGTATGTCGGAATCGGCATTGATACGTCTCTTCGGATTGAAGCGGGAAGCAGAATTGCCGTGGTCAGCAAAAGTGATGACGGTCAGTTCTGGGACATGGTTAAAGCAGGAATGGAAGCTGCTGTGGCAGACGTGAATGAGGCATACGGCTTCTCTAAAGATGACCAGATTACCATGAGCTTTGAGGGCCCCAGTGATGAGAGAGATGTGGAGACACAGATCAATACGATTGATGCTGTGATAGCGGAGAATCCTACGGTTCTGGTATTGAGTGTCGGAGATATGGATTCCTGTCAGCCGCAGATCGAGACAGCGAAAGAGAATGGAATACCGGTGCTTCTGTTTGATTCCAGCGTTGCAGATACGGGAATGGTGGATGCTTACTGTGGTACGGACAACAAGGAAGTGGGGCGCCTGGGTGCCCGGCATATGATTGATGCGCTTGGAGGAAATGGTAAGGTGGTTGTTTTTGCGCCGCAGGAAAAAACCTTAAGTGCAAAGGATCGGGTGGATGCTTTTCTGGAAGAAATAGCATCGGAAAAAGGGATTCAGGTCATAGATGTCGTATATGGAGATCAGGTGGAAGATATGGGGACTGCCATGGCAGAGGAGCTCACGGATCATCCGGATCTTTCCGGGGTGTTCTGCAGCAATGCGGTAACCGCAGAACAGTATCTGAATCTGGATAAAGAGGAGAATATGGCAGATCCGAAAATGATCGGTGTAGATGCCACGAGCCGGCAGCAGGAGGCTGTCCGCAGCGGGGCAGAGGAAGGCATTATATCGCAGAATCCGTATCAGATGGGATATAAAACCATGTGGATGGCAATCTGCGCATCCGATCCGGGCTGGGATGAATACGGGCTTGAGGATATGCTTGCCCCTATGTGGATCGATGCTTCCAATATTGATTCGGAAGAATGCAAGGAATACATATATTACTGATTACAGCGTTAAAAATCGGGATTTGGATAGTAAAGGCTGCTGCAGGGATGCGGCAGCTTTTTGCACTTTATGTTGTATTATCCATGGGAATATGGTAATATTTTGTTGTTAGTCTAAGGGAAAGACGAAAGGAGTGCTGGATGAAAAAATGGAATGATATGATAAAAAGTATTACCCTTTTTTCACAGTTTGGGTTTTCCTTCATTACACCAATGATTATGTGCGTCGGCATCGGCTGGTTGTTCACGGCAAAGCTCTCCGTTGGTGCGTGGGTTTTTATTCCCGGTTTTATCTTTGGCATCGGCAGCTCTTTTATGGTGGCATATAAGTTTTACCGGAAAGCAGTGCGGGATAATGAGCGGGAACAGAATGAAAGAAAGAAGACGATTTCATTTAATCAACATGAGTAGCAAGAGCGTAAAAGGAGAACCGATATGAGCAGCCCTTTTCAGAAAATTCAGCCGGAAGTGGCAAAACAAACCAAAAAAGTTGCGATCTTGACAGGTGGTGGTGTCATCCTGATGTTGATCGTATTTTTTTTATTGCACATGTACATGAAAGAAAAGGTTCCTTTTGATTATACGGTGGTTCTTGGGGGAATCTGCGGGGGAATCGCAGCAGTACTCAATTTCCTGCTGATGGGACTGACCATTCAGAACGTGGTGACGACGAAGGACGAGGACCTGGCCCGTTCGAAAATGAAAGCGGGATATTCACAGCGCATGCTGATCCGTGCTTTATGGGTGGTAGCCGCCATCGTTTTGCCCTGCTTTCATTATGTGGCCGGCATTTTGCCGTTGATCTTTCCAAATACGGGTATCAAGCTGTTCTATAAATGGATGGCTGATGATAAATGAAATCTATTCCAGAATCAGATGGGAGGTGGACGATGAATGGAATTAGATATAACCGGTGCAAAGGTCTTTTATACGATACCGATTGATTTTCCGGTTCTGGGACGAATTCAGATCAGTGAAACCATTGTGATCAGCTGGCTCGTAATGCTGATCATTACCGGATTATGCATATGGATGACCAGAGATCTGAAGGTCAAAGACATTTCCAGGCGCCAGGCAGCGGCCGAAATGATCGTAGAATTGGCGAATAATTTTGTGACCGGAAACATGGGAGAGAAGTTCAGAAGCTTTATTCCTTTTGTGGCAGCGTTGTTTGCTACGAGTTTATTCTCGAATCTGATCAGTCTCACCGGATTACGAAGTCCCACGGCGGATCTCTCCACAGAGGCTGCATGGGCAACGGTTGTATTCATTATGATTACAGCGCAGAAAATCAAGGCAAATGGAGTGGGAGGATATTTTCTCAGTTTTACGACTCCGATCAAGGTGTTGACGCCGTTCAATATTTTGTCAGAGCTTGCAACTCCCATCAGTATGGCCTGCCGTCATTTCGGAAATATTATTTCCGGAATCGTTATCAATGGGCTGGTATATGGCGCTTTGGCTGCGGCTACAGCAGCTTTGCTGAAGTGGATCCCCGGCGTACTTGGAGATGTGCTGTCACAGATCCCGTTTCTGGATGTTGGTATCCCGGCGGTGCTGTCCGTCTATTTTGACTGGTTCACAGGGTTTATGCAGGCATTTATTTTCTGTATGCTGACGGTAATGTATATTGCAAATGCAGCAGAGGCAGAATGATATTTTATTATAACAGAATAGTGATACAAATATAAATGATATAAAACTTAAGTTGTATAAAAACAGGAGGAATGAATGATGGGATTTGATGTTTTAGCAAAAGGTATTGCATTAGCAGGATGCGCAATTGGTGCAGGTTGTTCTTTGATCGCAGGTATCGGACCTGGTATTGGTGAAGGTAACGCAGTCGCAAAAGCTCTTGAAGCGATCGGCCGTCAGCCGGAGTGCAAAGGAGATGTTACTTCGACGATGCTTCTTGGATGCGCCATTGCGGAAACCACCGGTATCTACGGTTTCGTTACAGGTCTTCTTCTGCTTTTCGTAGCTCCTGGAATGTTCATGAACTTCCTCAGCTGATACTTTTATAGCCATGTCGGTGATAAGCAGACATAATGAGACAATGACGGAGCACCGTCATTAAGAACGAACAACGATCGTAGGAGGTTACAAACATGGAGGTACAGGGTTTAGTCGGTATTGTGCCATGGACGTTTATCGCGCAGATTTGCAACCTTTTCATACAGGTATATCTTATAAAACGTTTTTTGTTTAAGCCTATCAATGAGATGCTTGCAAAACGGAAAGCAATGGCGGATGCAGAAATCTCGGATGCCGTAAAGGCGAAAGAAGAAGCCACTGCTATGAAACAGGAATATGAGCAGAATATGGAGCAGGCCAAAGCAAAGGCAAACGAGATCGTCTCTCAGGCCCAGAGAACTGCTATGATTCAAAGCGAAGAGATGCTCAAAGAGGCGGGCCGCCAGGCTGCAGCAATGAAAGCAAAGGCAGAATCAGATATTGCTCAGGAGAGACGAAAAGCGGTAAATGACATCAAAGATGAAATTGGTGACATTGCGATGGAGATTGCCGGAAAAGTAATCGAGCGTGAAATCAAAGAGGATGATCATACGAAACTCATTAATGATTTTATTGCGAATGTAGGTGAGAACCCATGACACAGACTGCCAAGGTATATGGCGGCAGCATGTATGATCTCGCTGCCGAAGAATCGCTGTCTGATGTGATTCTGGAACAGATGGAACAGATCCGCGGGATATTCCGTGAGAATCCGGAATACCAGAGTCTGTTATCGAACCCTTCGATCCCCAAGGAAAAGAGGGCAGAATTGATCGATGAAGCATTTGGAACACAGGCAGAGCGATATTTAGTGAATTTTTTGAAGCTTCTCTGTGACCGCGGGATCCTGCAGGAATATGCAGGGTGCTGCGAGGAATACAGACGTCGTTATAATGTGGCAAATGGGATTGCAGAGGCGGTGGTGACATCTGCAGTGGCTTTAAGTAAGGAGCAGATGTGTGCACTGCAGGAGAAATTAGAGAAGACAATCGGAAAGAAACTTTCCGTTTCCCAGAAGGTGGATCCTTCGGTTCTTGCAGGTATCCGTGTAGAGGTGGAAGGCAAGCTTCTGGACGGTACGGTACAGGGACGTCTTGCAGGCATTTCCAGAAAGCTGCAGGATACTGTGATCCCGCAGTGATGTTTACAGGGCTTTGAAGGCTGCCTGGCAGCTTTTTGACCCACAGGCATTGCTTTGAAAAGAAATATAGATTAAAAGGATGGTATGGAAACATGCAATTAAAACCGGAAGAAATATCGAAGGTCATCCGAAGCCAGATCAAATATTATGAAAATACGATCAAACAGGATGAGACCGGCACGATCCTTATGGTAGGTGACGGTATCGCCAGAGCCAGCGGTCTTACGAATTGTATGGCCGGCGAGCTTCTTGAATTTGAAGATGGAAGCTACGGTATGGCACAGAACCTGGAAGAGAACAGCGTATCCATCGTATTATTTGGTTCTGATGAAAAGATCGGTGAAGGACAGACCATAAAGCGTACCGGAAAAGTAGTATCCGTTCCGGTAGGAGATAATATGATCGGACGTGTCGTAAACGCATTGGGACAGCCCATCGATGGAAATGGTCCGATCATAACAGAGGATTACAGACCTATTGAGAGTACGGCACCCGGCATCTGTGAACGTCGTTCAGTACACGAACCGCTGCAGACAGGGATTAAAGCCATAGATTCCATGATTCCCATTGGAAGAGGTCAGCGTGAGCTCATCATTGGCGACCGTCAGACGGGTAAAACGACCATTGCTACCGATACGATCATCAATCAGAAAGGAAAAGATGTTATCTGTATTTATGTTGCTATCGGTCAGAAGAGATCTACGGTTGCAACTCTGGTAGAAACCCTTTCCAGAAATGGCGCGATGGATTATACCATCGTGGTGGCCGCTACAGCATCGGATGCCAGCCCGTTGCAGTACATCGCTCCATATTCCGGATGCGCAATGGGGGAATACTTTATGAATCAGGGAAAACATGTCCTGATCATATACGATGACCTGAGCAAACATGCGGTTGCATACCGTGCACTTTCCCTCCTGATTCGTCGCCCGCCGGGACGTGAAGCATATCCTGGAGACGTTTTCTATCTGCATTCCAGACTTCTGGAACGCGCAGCAAAACTGGATGATGAACATGGCGGTGGTTCCCTTACGGCGCTTCCTATCATTGAGACACAGGCCGGAGATGTATCGGCATACATTCCGACAAATGTTATCTCGATTACGGATGGACAGATATTCCTGGAGACAGAGCTTTTCCACTCCGGTGTAATGCCGGCAGTAAATCCGGGTATTTCCGTTTCCCGTGTCGGCGGTAATGCGCAGATCAAGGCCATGAAGAAGGTTGCCGGAACGCTGAAGCTGATTTATTCACAGTATCGTGAGCTGCAAAGCTTTGCACAGTTTGGCTCCGATCTGGATGCGGATACCAAAGCTCGTCTGGATCAGGGTGCCCGTATTGTAGAAGTTCTGAAACAGAGCCAGAATGCACCGGTTCCTGTTGAAAAGCAGGTTGCGATTCTTTACGCTGTTACAAAGGGCGCTTTAACAAATGTCAAAGTAGAGTATGTAAAGGAATATGAGAAGAATCTTTTCCTGTATCTGGATCAGAACGCAGATGGCGCTGCAGTTATGCAGGAGATCCGTAATACCGGCAAGCTGGAAGAGGAAACAGAGAATAAACTGAAGAACGTTCTGGATACTTTTACAGAAGAATTCCAGAATACAAGATCTGAGAAATAAGTGATAAAGGAGGAAAGCAATGGCTGCGAATATGAAAGCGGTGAAGCTGCGCATCAAAAGCGTACAGAACACCATGCAGATCACCAAAGCAATGGAACTTGTTGCATCCTCCAAGCTGCGTAAGGCAAAAGAGCGGGCAGAGACCTGCCGGCCTTATTTTAATACCTTGCATGATACATTAACGGACATTGCGAATGGGAATACGGATTTTTCCTCGGTATATGCAAAAGCTTCTGACAAAGAAAAGACCTGTTTTGTTGTGATCGCAGGAGACAGGGGGCTTGCAGGGGGATATAACTCCAACCTGTTTAAATGCCTTGAGGCGGAGTGTGCCGGGAAGGAATTTGCGGTATTGCCGGTTGGAAAAAAGGCTGTAGAGTTTTGTCTTCGTAGGAACATTGAAATTGTATCGAATCAATTTGCTGAAGTTGCGACAGTGTCGGTGGCAGACTGTTTCTCCATGGCAAAACTATTGTGCAGCAAATTCCGCGATGGTGAATTCGGACACATTGAGCTCTGCTACACGGGATTTGTTTCCATGCTGACACAGAAACCTGCAGTTCTTTCCATGCTTCCGTTAAAAGATGTGGAAGAATCCAAAGAGGAGAGAAAGGTAATCCGGGACCTGATCTTATATGAACCGGACAGCAATACGGTTTTTGATGCCATTGTTCCGGAGTATCTGGCCGGATTGATCTATGGCGGAGTATGTGAAGGCGTCGCCAGTGAACTGGCTGCCAGACGTACTGCAATGGATGCGGCTACGAAGAATGCAGGAGAGATGATCGAGAAACTGAATCTGTATTATAATCGTGCGCGTCAGGCAAGTATTACGCAGGAAATCACGGAAATTGTTGCAGGCTCCGAAGGAGTGTAAAAATCTAAAGGAGATTTTATAGATGAGTGAAAAACATATTGGCGAGGTGCTGCAGGTCATAGGACCGGTTCTGGATATCCGGTTTGCCCATGATGAACTGCCTGCACTGTTAAATGCCATAGAGATCGATAATAATGGCAAAAAGCTGACGGCAGAAGTGGCACAGCAGCTTGGAGATAATACCGTTCGCTGTATTGCCATGAATTCTACAGATGGTCTTGTCCGTGGAGTTCAGGCAGTGGATACCGGCAGCCCCATCACGGTTCCGGTAGGAGAGGAATGCCTTGGACGGGTGTTTAATCTTCTGGGGGATCCGGTTGATAATAAGCCGGCTCCTGCAGCAAAAGAACGCTGGGCGATTCATCGTCCGGCACCGGCATACGAAGAACAGACGCCGGCTACGGAAATCCTTGAGACCGGTATTAAGGTCGTTGATCTGATCTGCCCGTATGCCAAAGGCGGTAAGATCGGTTTGTTCGGCGGTGCCGGCGTTGGCAAGACGGTACTGATCATGGAACTGATCCATAATGTTGCGACAGCACATGGCGGTCTCTCTGTATTTACAGGGGTAGGAGAGCGTACCCGTGAGGGAAACGACCTTTATAATGAAATGCAGGAAAGCGGTGTTATTGAGAAAACAGCACTGGTATATGGACAGATGAATGAGCCGCCGGGTGCACGTATGAGAGTTGGTTTGTCCGGCTTGACTATGGCGGAGTATTTTCGTGATGTGAAAAATCAGGATGTGCTGCTGTTTATTGATAATATTTTCCGTTTCACACAGGCGGGTTCCGAAGTGTCTGCACTTCTTGGCCGTATGCCTTCTGCCGTAGGATATCAGCCAACACTGGCAACAGAAATGGGCGCTCTGCAGGAACGTATCACATCTACCAGAAAGGGATCCATCACCTCCGTACAGGCAGTTTATGTGCCGGCGGATGACCTGACGGACCCGGCACCGGCTACGACCTTTACCCATCTGGATGCTACGACAGTACTTTCCCGTGATATCGCCAGCCAGGGAATCTATCCGGCTGTAGACCCGCTGGATTCCACAAGTCGTATCCTTTCGCCGGAGGTTGTTGGTGTAGAGCATTATGAAATTGCCCGGGCGGTACAGCAGGTTTTGCAGCGTTACAAAGAACTGCAGGATATCATTGCCATTATGGGTATGGATGAGCTTTCGGAAGAAGATAAACAGACAGTTAACCGCGCAAGAAAGGTACAGCGTTTCCTGTCTCAGAGCTTTTCTGTAGCAGAACAGTTCACCGGTATGCCGGGACAGTACGTGCCTCTGAAGGAAACCCTTCGTGGATTTAAGATGATCCTGGAAGGAGAATGTGACAGTATCCCGGAAAGCTGCTTCCTATTTGCAGGAACTATTGATGAGGTTTTTGAAAAGGCAAAAAATCTGTAAAGGAGGGCGTATATGAGCACCTTTCCATTACGAATAGGTACTCCTGACGGGCTGATGTTCGAAGGGGAAGTGAACCGTCTTGTATGCAGAACCATAACCGGGGATCTTGCCATCATGGCAAAGCATATGAATTTCTGTACCGCACTGGGTATGGGACAGGCCCATGTGGTTTATGAAGATGGCAGTCGGAGAAATGCGGCATGCATTGGTGGAATGCTGACGGTGATGGACGGCGAATGCTCCCTTTTAGCCACTACGTGGGAGTGGGAAGAAGATATTGATATAGAACGTGCGAAGCAGGCGAAGACACGCGCAGAGGAAAAGCTTGCGAAAACAGGTCTGACAGACGAGGAGTACAAGCTTGCTAAGTCTAAACTTGCAAGAGCTCTTGTACGTTTGAGTGTTAAGAAATAACAGATTGAAGAAAGGCGGGTGGTCTGCGGGCCGCCCTGCTTTTTCTTAAATGGAGAAATGAATGGACGTATTATATATCGTAATGCCGGCATATAATGAGGAAGAAAACATAGAGGCCACGGTACGCTCCTGGTACCCGGTCATTGAGAGACACAGTGGAAATGGAGCCTCAAGACTGGTTGTATTCAACGATGGAAGCAAGGATAAGACTTATGAAACAGGTTTACGCCTGATGGAAGAGCTTCCTATGCTTGAAATGAAGAACAAACCGAATTCCGGTCATGGGCCCACCGTGATCCAGGCATATCAGTATGCGATCGCTTCCGGAGCAGATTACGTTTTTCAGACGGATTCAGATGGACAGACGTCACCGGATGAATTTGAGAACTTCTGGAAAAACAGAAGAAAATATGACGGTATATTCGGATATCGCAGGATTCGGGGAGATGGGAAGAACAGGGCATTTGTTGAGCAGGTTGTCTGTTTACTGCTCTGGATCATTTTCGGAATGAAAGTTCCGGATGCAAACGCACCATTTCGTCTGATGAAGGCAGATGTTCTGAAGAAATATATTGAAAAACTGCCGATGGATTACAATCTGCCCAATATTATGCTGGTGGTTTATTATAAGGCTTATCAGGAAAAAATGGAATTTCTGCCAATTTCCTTTAAACCCAGACAGGCTGGTGTGAATTCTTTGAATTACAGGAAGATCATCCGGATCGGCCTGCATGCCTTGGGTGATTTTTTTCGGTTCCGGAAAGAGATTCGAAAGGACAACCGAATAATAAAAAAGAAATAGGAATACTCCCTTTCACATGGATTGTGCCGGGGAGTATTTCTATTTCAAAGTGTGACGTTATCAAAGAGATTGCAACAGGAAAGCATTCTATGCATTTGGCCTGTTGTTTAGTGAGGAATGCACCAATGATCGGACATATTGATATACCCTTTCTGAAGAATGTCCGTCACAATACGTGAGGTATTTTGACCGGAAGTTTGCTAGTGAGGTATAATCGTAATCTTTTATCTTATGTAACTTTTCAATGAGATCCATTTCCGATTCCACAGGAACGCCGGGCATGATGTCATTGTAACGGAAATACTTTTCTTTGATATCATACGTGTCTTTGTCGTTGCAGGTAAGGAAGACCGGTTTGTTTAAGATAGGCGCTTCAAAAATTCCATCCCGGAAGTCACCTATGATAATATCCGCCGCCAGCATTTGTTCTCGCAGCGGCATCTGTTCTGTACAGTCCGCAGAAAATCCGGGAAGCTTCAGCTGGAAGCTATCGATCTTAAGTGCACCTGCCTGCAGGTGCAGGATGAAAAAGTATTTTTCTTTCAGTTCGCGTTCCAAAACACGCATATTTAAGACATTCATATACATTGCTTCTACAGAACGGTAACGGAATTTCGGAAGATAAAGAACGATGGTTTTTTCTGCTGCATCGGGATACAATGAAACCAGTTTCTCCTTCGCCTTCTTTTGCGCTTCCATATTCAACAGAACATCTGTCTGACAGCACCCCGTGATGTAATTGTCAGGTTCATATTCCATACGGTGATGCTCTAATACAACGGGCTTCATGAGATCAGAGGAAATCTGAAGGACACTGTTATCGGCATGCTGACGCAGCAGGTCAAGCTTCCGTTTGTTAACAAGTTTCTGCTTTTTCTTCTTAGGATAATGGAAGGCAAAATCTTCTAATCGGATAAGTTTGCTTTCTTTTCGGACATGTAAGCGGGACAACTGTCCAAGATCCTGATAGTATAGAATCGCAATTGACTGGCTAAGTTTTTGGGCAATTTCGTCTGCTTTATCGATTCCTTTATCCAGTGCGATGGAGCACAATTCAAATTCCGGGTTTAGCGTAAAGCAGCGGAATAATTCCTGGAAAGCAGTATCATTTTCAGGGTTTTCATTACCCTTATAACAAAATGCCACAAAGGACTTTACATCGGTCGTCTTGCAATATTTCGTGTATAGATAGCTAAGCTGCTCTGCAAACTGTCTTTCATTCTCCAGCGTATTCAGCGCCTTTCGGTTTTGCCTGATCTCCGTTTCATTTAGCAGAACCGGCTTGCTGTCAGGATCATTCGGGTCATATTGATACAATGCGTTGTATGATTCCTGCACGATACTGGTGCTTCGTGCATAAGAAAGTTCCCGGTTTTTGGTTATATTTTCAGGTTTCACAATAGCTTCTGAGAAGATTGTGATGTCATCTAATGTAAATTCTTTCGCAAATTCTTTTTTATCTCCGTAGATACCGGGAGCATCCACCAATGGGGCAAGAATTTGGATGTACATCGGATCCGCAGGGTTTTCGTGATAGTAATGCAATGCAAAGTCGAATAAGGAATGTTGTAATGAAATACGGTCCAGAAATTGCTGTTTCGTATATTCTTCGGCAAATACAGGCAGATAATCCTCCATGGAATGCAATAGCTCCATATCGCATTCCAAAGGTGTGAAGACAGGTTCGTACTTTCCATCGATTTTGTTATAGGATTCGATGCTCTTGTAATTCAGATTGGCAAATATCGCTTCGATGAAAATCAGTGCCCCCATATTTGGAGAAAAGTTATAACGAATACTGTTTCCGATCGTTGGCAGTATGGTTCTGGCATAATAGAAGGTTACAGGGTCTTCTTTCCGGGTTATATGATTCCATAGACGAACAAAGCAATCCTGTGTATATCCCCTTCCCCAGTACTCTACAAATGAGAATTGTTCATTCCGGTCAATTTCCTGCTCTAAGTATCCCTGGGAAGAGACGCGTTCTTCTGCGGCTTTCTGAAGGACGAGTTCCTGATAAGCATCTGAGCTTTGCAGGGCATCAATGATGGATTGCTTCAGTTCCTTTGTGAATTCCGTCTCTTTATTAACATTCATGAATTCCGGGAAGAGATCATGGAATTTCCGGTCATCCAGATAAGCTGCTTTTAAGAATTTTGTATAATCTGTTATGTCTGTAAAATTGCCGTATGTTCCCCAGAAATCTTCATCAATCTCTCTGATAAAGGATGGAATTCGCCAGGTACGCCTTGAAGCATAAATGTACCGGGTTTTGATTGGATAAGAGTTTACTTCAATCAGTTTATCTGCAATCCTCTTTAAGTGGTATCCGTCTCTTGAAATAAAATAGAGAGTCTGATCACCGCGGCGAATCGCTTCATTCAGTGCCCATTCGACGTATGGAATCAAATACAAAGAGATATACTCATATGTAAATTGCTGTCTGGCGTTGGGGTGCGTCAGGCGGAAACGACACATTCTGGCAGCAATGAGATAGGCATCATAGGTACCGATGTATTCCACGAGAGCTTTCTCATAGTCGTTGAATTCAGGGCGCGTTACACTTCTTGGAATGATGCCGAGAGACAGAGCCATTGCATAATCCGCATGGTAGGTATCTCCTGTGTGTATCCAGTGATGGAAATCATATTGTGTATTATAATTCTTGTAGACTTCCAGATACAGCATACTTGTGGTTTTCTGCCAACCCAGATCACTGGAAAGGTATAATGGCAGTCTGGTCAGTTCCGGGCATACTTTCGCCAGCATCCGTTGGATAAAATCCTTCGGAAGATACATGTCACTGATCAGGACGACTTCTTCTCCTGCCCGGACCAGTTCCAGACAGTTTCGGATATTTTCGTCCACAGGAATCGTATTTTCGAATTCCGCTTCCAGTTCCCATTCCTTCAGAAGATCGATCTGCTGGTCGGATAGGCCATATAAGCTTTTCATACGATCAAATATTTCACAGAACTGTATTTCTTTTCGCATGTCATGACGGGATGCCATGGTTTTCTGGTAGTAAAGGCGTACATTTTGTTCGCAGAAAGCACGGATCTCCGGATATTGGTCTGTCAGAAAACGTGGAAAGTCAATATCGCAGGATGCCATTTTTCCTTTCACGTAATAGAAAATTCCGACCGGTTCCAATACTTTTCTGGCGATCAGGGTATCGAAAATATCAAAACTATATAGATTTTTGCGTTCCCTTTTTACCGGAGTGAAAGCAAGCGTCTGCTGAATGATTTTATCGAAAGTATCTGACCCCGAATAAGCCCAGAAATGCTGATTGATGCGATCTTTTTCCGAATTCGTAAGCAAAGTGGAATCAAAGTCTGCCAATACCCGTAAAAAAGAGTCAAATGTGAAGCATTTTGGACCGGCAGTTATTTCATCGTAAGGGTCCGTCAGGGTAGATTCATATTTGTCAAAGTCGTAAACGTAGCGAATAAAGCGGGGAACGCCTGCGTCAAGCATATCTGTAAAAATGGAAGAATAGTCGACGATTGCCAGATCGATTTTGTCCAGAATCTCATAAAAGTCGTCCTTGTTGTCCCAAAAATAAAAGTTCGGGCAGTCCTTGTATTTCTCTTTGGCAAGAATATAATGGGCATCGTTTTCAAGAAATGGATGCATCTTAAATATGAAAAGATATCCTTTTTCCTTACATATATCCAACACTTTATCCAAAAAGGGAAATGCTTCCAGAAATACACTGCGAGAAGCGTCGCGGTAAGTAGGAGCGTACACTACCAGCTTTGTATCGGCGGGGAGCCCCTGCCTGTTCAGAAGGTCATGGTCAAAGGTTGCAATACGTTCAAAATAACGCTGATAACAACAACGCGGATACCCTGCCCGGATCACTTTGTCGTCATCTATGCCACACATACTTTTGAACAGATTCTCTGTGACGGGAGAAGTTACCAGGAATAATTGGTTATCCCGGTAGAAGGAGTTGTGACAGATATACTTTTTGGCCAGGATTTGTGCGAGGTTGTCGTCAAGGGTTGCTCGCTCAATATGTTTGCCGCCGACACCGTGATACAGATTCAGATATTTTACATGCTGAAATGCCGGCGGAATCGTATTTTTTGCCTGTTCCGCAACAAGTACCCCCGTTAATTCCATAACTTCCTGCCCCTCCGGAGAATGCTCCAGATATGCCGAATAGCCCTGGGCGATTACCTGATCCCGGGTTTCTTCGCTTTGGCAGAGCCAGTATGCGGTAATATCCTTTCGATATTTATTGATATAAATGAATAGGAATTTTGGGTTGCCGCGGAAGTCATCACTGGCCTGGCCTGCACAAAAGGCCCAGACTTTGTTTTTGTCTGTTTCCGCAATAAGAAGCTCAGGAACAGACGGTTCTATCGGAGTCTCTTCTTCTGTTTTTTCTTTTTCATTCCTGGTTTGCTGGTTCTGAAATGATTGCACGAAAGGGAGGGTTTTAAGAAGTTTTCGTGTTTTCTTAGCTATATTCATAATGCCGGGATCCTCCGAAATAGTATATTGTGATAGGAAAGTAATGTGCTTAGATTTCTATCGTACTATTTGATAATAGCATATTTTCATGGAAAAAAGAAATGCAAAAGTAGACAAATTATTAAGAATGTGTTATTTTGTATTGGATGTATTAAGAAAAAGTTTCAGAATATAAACTTTTAAAGAATAATTACATTTGCTGACGGGGTTCGGACGCAGAGCAATTGTCTGATATATATTGTTTAACGCAGGAGATAAGGAATTGAAAAAGAAAATAGCATATGTATTTAAGTGTCTGATTTTTCTGGCAATACTTGTGCCGGCATTGATGCTTTTTACAAAGATACTGGAACAGAAATATTTGTATGATGATCGTTGGCCTTCCACAACAACTACGAAGAAGTTTTATGACCTTGAACCCGATTCCGTTGATGTTTTGTTTATGGGAAGCAGCCGAAGTGCATCTACTTTTATCCCGCAGGAATTGTACAATAATTACGGAATCCGAAGCTACAATCTGGGCACACAGGCGCAGAGCGTGGTAGTTACTTATTATTGGCTGAAGGAAGCTCTTAGGACGCAGACTCCGAAAGCAGTGGTAATGGAATCTTATATGTTGTTTGAGTATCGTCCGGATAATGCTTTGAATTCGGAAGAACCCAAAATCCGGGCTGCTTTGGATAATATGCAATGGGGCGGCGTAAAACAGGAAGCGATTCATCAGATTTCACTTCTTGATGAAGAACAGGATGAGATCAGCTACTATCTGCCGTATATTCGTTATCATTCCAGATGGACAGATCTGGGGGAAGACGATTTTGACTACATCCAGATGGAACAGAATATGGGACTGATGGGGTATTCTTTGCTGGACGGAAAGGCCAAAACAGAATATGAACCTCTGAATGCAGAGAAAGCAGAAGATCCGGAAGAAAAAGAAGAGTTTCATCCATTGATGATCGATTATTTCAGCAGGATCGTGCAATTGTGTAAGGAACAGAATATCCAGCTGATTCTTGTTACGATTCCATACGAAGATCCGGAATTAGGCAGATATAATACCTTGAAGGAATATACGGATCGAAATGAGATCGACTATTACGATTTTAATACACCGGAGCTGTATACGGAACTGGGGATGGAATACGGTGAAGATATGGAAGACTCCAAGCACTGCAATTATCAGGGAGCCCGAAAGCTGACAAACTGGGCAGGGAAGTGCCTGACGGAGAAGTACGGCATTGAAGGTGTTGAGGACCCGCAGTGGGAACAAGGGCAGAAAGCATACAAAGATGCCTTGTACGGCGCATCCCTGCAATATATCACGGACTATGATCAGTATATTGATGCATTGAAGAATTATCCGGATTATACGGTGTTTATTGGTTATAAAGGGGACAGAAACGATTACTATACAAAGGAGATTCAGTCAAAACTGAAGAAGCTTGGCTTAAAGTCGGATCTGACACAAAATAGTGCCGCATGCTACTACGCGATAATTGATCAAGAGGAAATACAGGAGAATTTTTCCGTGAATTCCGTTTCTGCCTCCGGCAGCTTCCGGGATGGACGAAGTCTGTATTCCGTAACCAGCGCAAGTGAAGAAAAGGGAAATACATGCTCCATTATCATTGATGGGGAGGATGAATCCCCGAATAAGACCGGATTGAATATTGTAGTATATGACAACTTTTTAAAACGCGTTGTGGATTCTGTCTGTTTTGCACCAAAGAAAGATGGAATGACGGCGAAGCGCTGATAAACTTTAGAAAGGGCGCCTCAAATCAAGCATGCAGAGCGTTCTGTGGCGGGAAAGAAGTTACGAATATAAGAATAGAAGGGAATATCGGATATGGGAACAAATGTATTTGGTGTTGTTTTGGCCGGAGGCCAGGGAACCCGTATGGGAAATGTTGAAAAACCGAAGCAATTTCTGGAGGTGGGCAACAAACCGATCATTATTCATACATTAGAGAAGTTTGTTGTAAATCCGCAGTTTGAGAGAGTAATTGTTCTTTCTCCGAAGCAGTGGCTGCAATACACGACTGATATCGTTAAGAAGTATATCAGGAATTCCGACAGGATCGATGTGATCGTAGGCGGCACAACAAGAAATGATACTGTTATGAATTCCATTGCCCATATTGAAAAGAATTACGGAATCGATGATGACACCATCATCGTTACACATGACTCGGTCAGACCCTTTGTAACACATCGTATTCTGGAAGAGAATATCAGTTTTGCCAGGAAATATGGGGCCTGTGATACGGTGATACCGGCTACCGATACGATTGTAGAAAGCACAAACAGTCGGAGCATTACTTCCATTCCGGATCGTTCGATCATGTATCAGGGGCAGACACCGCAAAGCTTCCACGCAAAGAAGCTTCGATCGGTATTTATGAATCTTACGGAAGAGGAGAAAAAAATCCTTACAGATGCATGTAAGATTCTTGTTCTCAAAGGAGAAACGGTTGCCCTGGTGGAAGGGGAGGTTTTTAACATTAAAATCACGTATCCATATGATCTGCGTGTTGCAGAGTCACTGCTTGGGGGAAATCAGACATGTTAAATACCATCTATCAGCTGGCCCGGCCAAGGCAGTTTGAACTGGCTTTTCAGGATATTGAAATGGACGACGAACAGGTGATCGTACGCCCGACATATCTTTCCATCTGCCATGCAGACCAGCGCTATTATCAGGGGCTTCGCCCAAAGGAAATCATGAAACAGAAGCTTCCGATGGCATTGATCCATGAAGGGATCGGCAAAGTGATCTATGATCCCACAGGAACCTTTGCGATTGGTGACACGGTCGTTATGATTCCAAACCGTCCTGTTGAACAGGATGACTATATTGCGGAGAACTATCTTCGCACCAGTAAGTTTTGTGCAAGTTCCGTAAACGGCTTTCTGCAGGAATATGTACAGGCGCTTCCGGATCGATTTGTAAAGCTTCCGGAAGGAATCAACCCTGCGATTGCGGCATTCACAGAGATCGTAAGTGTCAGTTATCATGCTGTGAGCCGTTTTATTGGTTTTTCCCATGCAAGAAGAGATACCATTGCTGTTTGGGGAGATGGAAACCTGGGATACATTACTTCCCTGATTCTGCGTAAGATGCTGCCGGAGGCAAAAATCTATATTTTTGGAGTAATAGAGAATAAACTGGCAGATTTTACATTTGCAGATGGAACGTATCAGGTAATGGACATTCCTGCAGATATGACTTTTGACCATGCCTTTGAATGTGTAGGAGGCAACGCAGCACCGGTTGCAATCAATCAGATCATTGACTATATTAAACCGGAGGGGACTATCAGCATTCTGGGAGTAACGGAGGACAATGCCCCGATCAACACCAGAATGATCCTGGAGAAGGGTCTGCGGTTATTTGGCAGCAGCAGAAGCGGTCGAAGTGATTACGAAGGGCTTCTGGAGCTGTATGAAAAGAATCCGGATATGATTTCCTATCTGGAAAATATTATGGGAGCAGAGGTTGTGGTTCGCAGCATCAAGGATATCACAACAGCATTTGAGATGGATATCCATAAAATGATGGGTAAGACGGTCATGGTCTGGGAAGAATAAGAAGGAGTTCGAGTATATGTTTTCGGAAAAAACGTTGATTGTTCTGTTTGGAACAATACTTGTTATTTTACAGTTAATCATGATAGGGCTTTTCCTGGTTCAGCATAATAAGGCAAAGAATTTTGCAAAGAAGATCGTACTGCTGATCGTGGATACTTTGATCTCCCCATTTGCTTTTCTGGCAGGACTGATTATCCCAAAGGACAAAAAGCTGATCGTTTTCATGGGCAGAAACTTCTCCGGTTTTTTGGATAATATCAAGTATTTATACATATATCTGCATGATCAGGGCTATGATAAAGATTATAAACTGGTGTTTATGGGACATCACGACGTATCCTTGAAGGAATTGAAAAAACATGGGTACGAAGTGGTTTCATTTCCTTCTAAGAAGGCAATCTGGACATGTCTGCGGGCAAGAATGGTTATTACGGATAATGCGCATTGGACAGAACATAATCGTTATAATATGGCCTTTTTCAGTAAAAAGGTTCAGCTATGGCACGGAATCGGTTTTAAGGATATCCGTGTAGGGGATCCGAAGTTTGCAGCGGCTGCAAAGGGAATCAAAGGATTTTTTACGCATAAGCTGCAGGGAAAACTGGCAGTTTACGATACATTCGTATCAACATCCGATTTTTATTCTCAGGAAGTATTCGGGCCGGCATTCTCTCCCAAGGAAATCGTAGAATTGGGATATCCGCGAAATGATGTATTCATGGGGGATTACGAATTCAAAGAGGACGATTTCCAGATCAATGCAGACATGGATATGCTGCACAAGGTCATTAAGGCAAAGAAAAAGGGAAAGAAGATCGTCCTTTATGCGCCTACCTTCCGCAGGGTAAAACAGTATGAGATCAGTTCGGATAATCTTGATTTCCAGGCACTGTCCGATTTCGGCGAGAAGAACGGCATTATTTTTATCTTCAAGCTTCATCCGCTTCCGCAATATGATATCAATTTCTCGAAATATAAAAATGTATGGGAGTACAATAATAAGAAAGAAGCATACCCGCTGTTTAAATATGTGGATATGATGATTACCGATTATTCTTCCATATATATGGACTACCTGTTATTGAACAGACCATGTCTTTTCTTCTTATATGATTATGAGTTTTATACCCAGAGCTGCCGTGGAATCCGTGATGATTTTATGGAACTGTCTCCTGGAGAGAAATGCTTTACACAGGAAGAGCTGTTTGATGCAGTTTATCGTCATTTGATTCTCGGGGAGGATGAATGGAAAGCAAAACGTGAAGAGATCTGTGATAAGGCATGGAAATTCAAAGACGGCAAGAGCTGTGAGAGAGTCTGGAATTATCTGGAAGATAAATATTTGAAGAAATGATATGTTGAAAAAACAGAGATTGGGTGGAGAGAATGAAATTATTTCATCGTGTAGCAGATGATGTGAAAGCATATTTTCCATACACCAAGTATTCTGCAAAATCAGATCTGAAAGCAGAAGTGGCCAGTTCATATTTGAACTGGCTTTGGTGGATATTGGACCCTATGCTTTTTATGATGGTTTATACTTTTATAGCAATCGTGGTTTTCCGCAGCGGAAAACCATATTTTCCTGTGTTTGTCTTTGTGGGATTGACATTATGGACTTTCTTTAATAAAACAGTATTGAGCAGTGTGAAGATCATTCGGTCAAACAGTCATATTATCTCTAAGGTTTACCTGCCAAAGTATTTTCTGATCTTTCAAAATATGATGGTAAACGGTTTTAAAATGCTGATTTCCTTCCTGCTGATCATTGTCATGATGGTACTTTATCGTGTACCGGTTACATTTAATGTGATTTATATTATTCCCATCATGGTGGATCTGGTTTTGATCACCTTTGGGGTCAGCTGCTTTATGCTGCATTTTGGAGTGTTTGTGGATGACCTTCATAATGTGATGCAGGTTTTGCTCCGCCTTATGTTTTACCTGACGGGAATCTTTTTTTCGATTTCCGATAAGGTTCCGGAACCGTATCTTACCATCCTGTTGAAGTGCAATCCGGCAGCCATGCTGATCGAGTCTGCCAGGATGTGCCTGCTGTATTCTCAGACCCCATATAGAAAGCTGATCGTATTATGGGGGTGCGTTGGCGTTGTGTTATGCATAACGGGAACGCGTACAATTTACAAATATGAAAACGGATATGTAAAGGTGATGTAATATGGAGCGTGAAATTGCGATAGAGGTGGAGAACCTTCATATTGTATATCGGAGTCTGAAAAGTTTTTCAATCAAGAAAAATCTGTTTAAATTAGTAAAGGCTGAAAAAGAAGTATTTGAGGCTGTTCGCGGAGTCACCTTTTCTCTTCAGAAGGGAGAGATCCTTGGAATCGTAGGAAAGAATGGAAGCGGAAAGTCTACTATGCTGCGCTCCATTGCGGGAATCTTTTGTCCGGATGAGGGTACCATTGATCTGCATGGAAATTCTATCTCTTTGCTGTCTATTGGCGTGGGATTTCAGAAAGCTCTAAGCGGACGTGAAAATATTTACCTGTCCGGTATGCTGCTGGGATTCTCGGAGGAACAGGTGAATGAGAAAATCGATGAGATCATCGAGTTCGCAGATCTTGGACAGTTTATCGACATGCCCGTTAAGACTTATTCCAGCGGTATGCATTCCAAGCTTGCATTTGCCATCACTGCGATTCTGGAAGCGGATATTATCCTGATCGATGAGGTTTTAAGTGTCGGCGATGCAAAATTCAAGAAAAAGAGCTATAAAAAAATGAAGCAGCTGATTTCCAATAAAGACCGTACGGTTGTGATCGTCTCACATAACAATGCAACGATACGGGAGTTGTGTACACAGGTACTCTGGCTGCATGATGGTTTGATTCGTATGATCGGTGACACAGAAGAGGTTATGGCAGCATATGAAGAGTTCATGGCTTAATGATTCGAACTTAAGAAAGGTTCAGAAGATCGATCTGGAGATGGCTGTTGCCTTTGATTCTTTTTGCGAAAGGAATCACCTTACCCGTTATCTCTGCGGCGGTGGCTGCATCGGTGCTGTCCGTAACGGCGGATTTATTCCATGGGATGACGATCTGGACTTTTTTATGCCAAGAAAAGATTTTCAAAGATTCATCTCTTTATGGGATCAGCAGGAAGAAGGACAGAAATACAAGCTTTGTTACGTCAGTGCAGCCTGCCTGACCCATGACCAGCATGCGAAGATCCGCCATCCGGAGACAACCATGATCCATCAGCTGCAGGTAAACGATGACATCTGCCAGGGCGTCTTTATTGATGTAATTCCCATTGATGGATATGCACCGACCAAAGTGAAAAGGAAAATACAGATGGTATGGTCTTTGGTATACCAGCTGTTCAGCACTCAGGTTGTGCCGGAGAAACACGGTTGGATGATCCGGTGTGCAGGAAGAATCATCCTGGGAGTCCTTCGTCCGACAAAGCTTCGCTATAAGATTTCAAAGATTGCCGAAAAGCAGATGAGCAAGTACGATATTGATGCGCCGGAGATCGATGCAATCACAGAGCTTTGTACCGGAACGCATTATATGAAACTGCGCTACCCGAAAGAGATCTTTGCATCGTATGTCTATAAGGATTTTGAAGATGTAAGGCTTCCGGTACCGGTTGGATATGATACCTACCTGAGAACGGCATTCGGTGATTATTTGCAGATGCCGCCAAAAGATAAACGGCGATCGGATCATGAGATCGTGTTCCTGGATCCGGACAAATCGTATCTGGAATATCGGGGGATTCATTATATGAATGCAAAATAGCATCCTTAGACAGGATTGCGGAAGCTGCGCATCAGCGAAACGATCCGTAAGCACTTTTGGCATGCGAACCATCCTTTGGCTGATGGGAGAGCTGTTTTTATAGGCAAATAACGAAGGAAGCTTGTATGAGTGAGGGATTTTGTGAGTAAACGAGAAGATTATAAAAGATTTATCGTGTTCTGCCTGGCAAGTGTGGTGGTAATAGCATCTGCAGCATTATTCGCATATCTGTGGTATGGCTACTACCGCAAACTGATATTCGAACCTTTCTGGAGAAAAGGAAACTGGGTTCTGATCGCAATATATGCCTTGATTTATGTTTTGTTTGCAAAAGTATATGGTGGCTTAAGAGTTGGATATCAGAAAAAAATTGATATCTTTTACTCTTTGCTGTTGACGTTATTGTGTACGAATGTCATTACCTATTTTCAGATCACATTGATCAACCGCTGGTTTCTGCCTGCGGTTCCCATGGTTCAGATGACGTTTGTGCAGATCATTCTGGTTCTGGTATGGATATGGACTTCCCAGTACGTCTATGCGAAAATCTATCGCGCCAGAAAGCTTCTGGTGATTTACGGAAAACGAAGCCCGGAAGATATGGTTCAGAAAATCAAAACCCGAAAAGACAAATATGAAATCTGTGAAATGATGCATATAGACCTTGGCAAAAAAGCTATTCAGGAAGCAATCAAGCATTACGAGGGTGTGATTATCTGGGATCTGCCGGCGGAGGTGCGCAATTACTATCTGAAGTATTGTTTTGATCATTCGATCCGTTGCTACATCAGTCCAAAGATCTCGGATATCATCATTGATGGAAGTGACCGGATCCATCTGTTCGATACACCGTTGCTGCTTTCCAGAAATCATGGTTTATCTGTGGATCAGAGAGCTTTGAAGCGGGCATTTGATATCCTGGTATCCGGAATCGGCATCGTGGTGGTATCCCCCTTATTTCTTCTGATCAGTTTTATGGTCTGGGCTTATGACCGGGGACCGGTTTTCTATCGGCAGGATCGCCTGACAACCGATGGAAGAGAATTCCATATCTGGAAGTTCCGCAGTATGTGTGCAAACTCGGAGCTAAATGGTGCCAGACTTGCGGCGAAGAACGATTCCAGGATCACACCGGTTGGTAAAGTGCTCCGGAACCTTCATTTGGATGAACTGCCGCAGCTTTTCAATGTGTTTGTGGGGGATATGTCTCTTGTTGGACCGCGGCCGGAACGAGGAGAGATCATGGCGGTGTACGAGGAAGAGATTCCGGAATTCCATTACCGTCTGAAAGTAAAGGCCGGGTTAACCGGCTATGCACAGGTCTATGGAAAATACAATACAACCCCATATGATAAATTGAAGCTGGATTTGTATTACATTGAAAACTATTCATTTATGCTGGATATAAAACTGATCCTTATGACAGTTAAGATCTTTTTCCAGAAGGATGCTTCAGAGGGGATTGACACGAGTCAGATCAATGCATTAAAAAGTTCCGGCTCTGGAAGAGAAGCGATCCGTCAGGATGTGATCGGCAAAGAAGGCAGGGATGATCTGGAGTGAGAACAGAGAAAAATATGGAATATTCTGTTTTAATGGCGGTTTATCAGAAAGAGGATCCTGCCTTTTTTCGAAATAGTATCCAGAGTGTCCTGAATCAGACCATCTCTCCAACAGATTTTGTTCTGGTATGTGATGGTCCGCTGACCCAAGGTCTGGAAGAGGTGATCGTCTGGGCAGAAGCATTGCTGGGAAGCCGTATGCAGTGCATCCGGTTAAAGCAAAATGAAGGTCTCGGGAAGGCGCTTAGAACCGGACTTCCTTATTGCCGCTGTGCCTGTATCGCAAGAATGGACAGCGACGACATCAGCCGGAGCAACCGTATGGAACGACAGCTGACAGCAATGCTGCAGGGGAACTATGACATCGTCAGTGCCTGGCTGGAGGAGTTTAATGAGGTACCGGGAGATTCGGGAAGAATCCGGCAGGTACCTGAGACAGGGGAAGAAATCGCGCAATATCTTAAGAAAAGGAATCCCTTCAACCATCCGTGCGTAATGTTCCGAAAGGAAGCGGTTCTGGAAGCCGGCGGCTATCAGGATTTTCCATGGTTTGAAGATTATTATCTATGGGCCAGGATGCTGGAACGGCATGCCAGAGGATATAACCTTCCGGAGGTGCTGCTTGACATGAGAGCCGGAAAAGGGATGTATGATCGAAGGGGTGGAATGGCTTATCTGAAATCGGTGATCCGCTTTCAGTTCTACCTGCGCAAGGCGGGGTTTAATGGTCTTCGGGACTGCCTGAAAAATTGCGTGATCCGGGTGACAGTTGCCCTGATACCAAGGATAATCAGAGAAAAGTTCTACGGTGCTTTTTTGCGAAAATAAGGGAAAAGACTTGACGAAATGTCTGGATTTATGATAATATCTTAGGGCGACATGGAAGTTAGGTCTTTTTTTTATGCCCGAAAA
>JABUSW010000268.1 GCA_021443885.1 Blautia sp. | reverse complement strand
GAGGAAGAAAAATGATTATTACTTTAAAAGACGGTTCCAGAAAGGAATACACAGAAAGTAAATCCGTAATTGATATCGCTTATGATATCAGTGAAGGACTTGCACGTGCAGCTTGCGCTGGGGAAGTGAATGGAGAAGTGGTCGATCTTCGAACTGTTTTGGACCAGGATTGCGAATTGAACATATTGACTTCGAAGGATGAACAGGGACTCAGAGTGCTTCGCCATACCGCTTCTCATGTTCTGGCAGAAGCAGTGCAAAAGCTTTATCCAAATGCGAAAGTTACGATTGGGCCGGCAATTGATACAGGATTCTATTATGATTTTGATTGCCCTCCATTTTCCAGAGAAGATCTGGATGATATCGAAAAGGAAATGAAGAAAATCATAAAAAAGGGTGCTAAAATCCAACGGTATACAAAATCCAGAGAGGAGGCAATTCAGTTCTTCAAAGAGAAAAATGAAGTATTTAAAGTTGAGCTGATAGAAGAGCTTCCGGAAGGTTCTGAAATATCGTTTTATTCCCAGGGAGACTGGGTGGATCTTTGCGCAGGACCGCATTTAATGAATGTTAAGGGAATCAAGGCCTTCAAGCTTTTGTCTGCATCCGGTGCATATTGGAGAGGAAGCGAGAAAAACCCAATGCTGACACGCGTATATGGAACTGCTTATGGATCCAAGGAGGAGCTGGAAGAGCATATTGCCCGCATGGAAGAAGCAAAGAAGCGGGATCACAATAAACTGGGTCGAGAAATGAAACTTTTTACAACGGTTGATGTAATCGGACAAGGACTTCCATTGATCATGCCAAATGGTGTGATCATGATACAGGAAATGCAGAGATGGATCGAAGATGAAGAAACAAAACGTGGTTATATCCGTACCAAAACACCTTTGATGGCAAAGAGTGACCTCTATAAGATTTCCGGTCATTGGGGACATTATAAGGATGGAATGTTTGTTCTTGGCGATGAAGAAGTGGATAAGGAGGTGTTTGCACTTCGTCCAATGACCTGTCCTTTCCAGTACTATGTGTACAAGGCAGAACAGCATAGCTATCGGGATCTTCCGCTTCGTTACGGTGAGACATCAACATTATTCCGGAATGAAGATTCGGGTGAAATGCATGGCCTGACCCGTGTTCGTCAGTTTACGATTTCAGAAGGACACCTGATCGTACGGCCGGATCAGATGGTAAAAGAGTTTAAAGATTGTATCGCACTTGCGCAGTATTGTCTGCAGACACTTGGTGTTGAAGAGGATGTTACTTATCATCTTTCAAAATGGGATCCGGATAATCGTGAAAAATATATTGGTGAGCCGGAAGTGTGGGAAGAAACAGAAGGGCATATTCGTCAGATGCTGACGGAATTGAACATCCCATTTACAGAAGATATCGGTGAAGCGGCGTTCTATGGACCAAAGGTTGATATCAATGCCAAAAACGTATATGGCAAAGAGGATACCATGATTACAATTCAGTGGGATGCTCTTTTGGCAGAACAGTTCGATATGTATTACATTGATGAAAATGGCGATAAAAAGCGCCCGTATATTATTCATCGTACTTCCATGGGATGCTACGAGCGAACATTGGCATGGCTGATTGAGAAGTATGCCGGTCTGTTCCCGACATGGCTGTGTCCGGAGCAGGTTCGCGTGATTCCTATTTCTGAGAAATTCCATGATTATGCTTCGAAAGTAGAAACAGCCCTGAAGGAAAACGGTATCCGCTGCTCTGTAGATCAGCGAAGTGAGAAAATGGGTTATAAGATTCGTGAAGCCCGGCTGAACCGTGTGCCTTATATGCTGGTAGTAGGAGCAAAGGAGGAAGAGGAGAATAAGGTTTCTGTCAGAAGCCGTTATCTTGGAGATGAGGGAATGCAGGAACTGAATGGGTTTATCACATTTATCAAAGATGAGATCCAGAAAAAAACGATTCGAAAAATTGAAGCAGAGAACTAAGATGAAATAAAGAATTGCTCCCAGCTAAGGACATACCATAGCGGGAGCAATTTGTCATAAATGCCCATACCTGTTTGTCTTAAAGAGACCGCAATTCCTGGAGATGTTTCGCAGAACATAACGTCTGAAAAGCGAAATAAAGCGAAATAATGCGTTAAATAATTCTGGTTGAGCGACAAATAACGATAAATTTTTAACCGTCTGATATCTATAATGATTTTGCATAGCAAAAGAATGAGGATGTCAGGGGGCTGTTATGATTATATACGAATCGACAAATGCTTTTCCTGTGCCATTGACGGAAGACCAGGAGCTTTTGGCGATCTCATTATTAGGAACTCCAAAAAGCGAAGAAGCAAAGCAGCTTCTGGTTCTGCATAATCTGCGACTGGTTGCGCATATTGCCAGAAGATTTGCCGAAACAGATGAATACCTGGAGGATTTTATATCGGAAGGTATGATCGGACTGATAAAAGCGGTAAATACATTTGATCCTGACAAGAATGTCAGACTGGCTACATATGCATCTCGCTGTATTGAAAACCAGATACGGATGTATATGCGGCAGAATCATGATGTTATTATGGAAGTCTCCATGGAGGAACCTTTGAAGACGGATCGGAATGGAAACATTTTGTATCTTGAGGATATTCTGGGAACGGATCACGACGATGTGGCAAAAAGAGTCGAATTACAGATGGATACGATACTGTTAAAGGATGCGATCAAGAAGCTGTCAGACCGTGACCGGAGGATTGTTGAAATGCGTTTTGGAATGTCAGATCCCTACGGCATATATCGGACACAGAAAGAAGTGGCAGATATGATGGGAATCTCACAGTCCTATATTTCACGATTGGAGAAAGATATATTGAGACGTTTAAGAATACTCATGAAGGGGATTTAGACTCCTGATCGTACGAAAGCTTGTTTGGGTGTCAAAAGTGCTTACCGTGTATTGATGCTGTAATAGAGTTAGAATTGGAAGAGACTGAGGATTAGAAGATGGACAGGTGTATGATTTGCCCGCGTAACTGTGGAGCGGACAGGGACAACCAAAAGACAGGGTATTGTGGAATGCCTTCAGAGATTCGGGCTTCAAGGGCGGCCCTGCATATGTGGGAAGAACCATGCATCTCCGGTACCAAAGGTTCCGGAACTGTTTTTTTTGCAGGATGCAGTCTGCGATGTTGTTTTTGCCAGAACCAGGAGATTGCATTGGGAAATCATGGAAAAGTGGTTACCATAGAGAGACTTGCAGATATTTTTTTGGAACTGGAACAACAAGGTGCCGCAAATATCAATCTGGTGACGGCGACACATTATGTTCCGCAGGTGGTAAAAGCATTGGAAATCGCAAAATCAAAAGGAATGCTGCTTCCTGTCGTGTATAACTGCGGTGGTTATGAGAAGGTGGAAACGCTGAGATTACTGGATGGTCTTGTTGATATTTTTCTTCCGGATTGTAAATACCTTGAGAAAGAGACAGCATCCAATTACTCTAATGCAGCGGATTACCCGGAGGTTGTAAAAGCGGCACTGAATGAAATGTTTCGTCAGGTAGGGGTATTTCAGGTTGACCGGTGGGGATACTGCAGAAAAGGAATGATCGTCCGGCACCTGGTACTGCCCGGACACACAAGAAATGCGATTAAAGTGCTGGAGTATCTGCACGAAGCATTTGGTGACAGCATTGCAGTCAGTATCATGAACCAATATACTCCTGTCCGGGAAAATATTCGTTTTCCGGAACTGAATCGAAAAGTGACAAGAAGAGAGTATGAAAAAGTTTTAAAAAGAGCATATGACCTGGATTTTGCATATGGATACTATCAGGAAGGAGAGACTGCAAAAGAGAGCTTCATCCCGCCATTTGGATACCAGGGTTTGTAAGCGTACCTCTCGCACATCAGGAAATCTGAAACTGTGAAATAATTCCAAGGATTGCCTTATGGAGATAGGGGCGGTATGCTTCCATGGCTGCGGGTTGCTGATAATAGATACAGTTGTAGGCGGTTCCTTCAATCAATTCGATAATTGTGAAAAACATAAACTCAGGGTGTTCAAAGTGTATATTTGATTGCAGAAGAAAAGTATCCAATTGTGTAGGAATGTCCAGCTGGCGCATGGAATCGTCAAGAATTGTCTGTGTAAAGGTACTCCATGAAAGATTATGATATACAAAATTCAACAACACGTGATCAGCCTCTAATTGGCTGATAATGTGATCGATCAGGAAGAAAACGGTATCTTCAAAATTGTTTAGATCTTTCCTGCTTAATGCCTGAAACGCATTGATCACCATTCCGGTAACTTTTTGGGCAACCAGCTTTTCATGAAGGTCGTATTTGTCATGAAAGTAAAGATAAAAGGTGCCTTTTGCAACACCGGCTGCATTGACAATGTCCGATATGGTTGTTTTGGTCAATCCTTTTTGTGAAAAGAGCTCATACGCAGCATTATACAATGTGGTTTCTTTTTGCTTCTTGTTGTTATCAACTTTTCCCATAAAACGCTCCTGCTGATGATAAGACAATAATTGAAACATAGAAATCTGCTGTGATAGTACATGACGCTGTCTGTTTTCCTATATTTTACTGATGGAATTAAAAAAAACAATACTTGTTTATACAAGGCTAATTTGCTATACTGAACGAATGAAGTGTTCGGGTCAGAAAGAAGGGGAGATAATGAGTCGTACAAATCAGAGCCGCAGAGAGCTGATCTCAAAAGTGGCATCCGGCAAGGTAATCAAAAAGAGCAAAGCAGAGTATTATGATTTCAATCTTCTTGCAGTCATTATACTGTTGATCTGTTTTGGTCTTATCATGTTATACAGTACAAGTGCTTATACCTCTCAGATACAGAATGGTGACGATATGTTCTATTTCAAGAAGCAGGCATTGATCAGTCTGGTATGCATCATTGCTGCAATTGGAATATCCATGGTGGATTATCATATCCTTACTCATTTTACAACGATGATATATGGTGCAGCTGTTGTTCTGATGGTGCTGGTAAAAACGCCATTGGGTGTAACCGCAAATGGGGCACGTCGTTGGCTGGCCATCGGCCCGCTTCAATTCCAGCCTGCAGAGGTGGCAAAGATCGCCGTAATCGTCTGTTTGTCCTATATGATCGTTTATATGGGAAAAAGAATCAAAACGATGAAAGCATGCATGGTTTTGGGAGCTATGGGCGGTGGGCTTGCCATGGTGGCGTATGTGTTCACGGAAAACTTAAGTACAGCGATCATTATCGCCTGCATCACGGCCGGATTGATTTTTGTGGCTCATCCGGATACAAAACCATTTATCATCTTACTCATTGTCGCGGTAATTCTGATTGCGGCTTTTGTATTTTTTCTGGTTACGACGATGGAAACAAATTCGAATTTCCGGATTCGTCGTATTCTCGTATGGCTTCATCCGGAGGATTATGCATCCGGTGACGGATATCAGACTTTGCAGGCCTTGTATGCCATTGGGTCGGGAGGCCTTTTTGGAAGAGGGCTAGGCAACAGTATTCAGAAACTTGGAAGCGTTCCGGAAGCTCACAATGACATGATTTTTTCAATCATCTGTGAAGAGCTTGGAATCTTTGGCGGCATTATGGTTCTTTTGCTGTTTGGCTATTTATTGTACCGCCTGTTTTTTATTGCACAAAACGCACCGGATGCTTTCGGGTCTCTTATGGTAAGCGGTGTTTTCATTCATATTGCCCTGCAGGTTATATTGAATATAGCTGTTGTGGTAAACCTGCTCCCAAACACCGGAATCACCTTGCCCTTTATCAGTTACGGGGGAACATCGATCCTGTTTCTGATGTCGGAGATGGGGCTGGCCCTCAGTGTCGCAAGACAGATCAAATTTCATGATAACCAGGTTTTAATATAGTTTTACTTGACAAAATGTATTGCAGAAGATTATACTTTTTCATCATAAATGGTTCAGTACATGGACAATACTGTGTAAAGGAGAGAGATCATGTTAGAAAAAATGAGAGAGATGATTTCAGAGCAGATCGGCTGTCGCCCGGAGGAGATTGTTCCGGATGCTTCTTTTAAGGATGATCTTGGAGCAGATTCCCTGGATTTATTTGAACTGATCACAGCGATGGAATCTGAGTACGATGTTGAGTTCGAGGCTGAAGAATTAGAGGAACTCACTACAGTGGGCAAAGTTATTGAGTTTCTTAAAGAAAAAGGCGTAGAGGATTAAAACAAAAACCCTGGGGCTTATCGCTTCAGGGTCTTTTTAAAGAATAGGAGATCATAAAAATGACAAAACTGAGAACAAGATTTGCACCGAGTCCTACGGGAAGGATGCATGTAGGTAATCTGCGTACAGCACTGTATGCTTATTTGATCACAAAGCACGAGGGCGGCGATTTTATTTTACGAATCGAAGACACGGACCAGGGCCGCTATGTGGAAGAGGCTGTTGACATTATTTATCGTACCATGGCAAAGACGGGACTGATTCATGATGAAGGACCTGATAAAGATGCCGGATATGGTCCTTATGTGCAAAGCGAGAGACAGGCTTCGGGAATCTATATGAAATATGCAGAGCAGCTGATTGAACAAGGTGATGCATATTATTGCTTCTGCAAGCAGGAAGAGTTGGAAAGCATGAAGCGCGTTGTTTCCGGAAAAGAGATATCGATCTATGATAAACGCTGCCGGAAGCTTTCGAAGGAAGAGGTGAAAAGACGTCTGGAAGCCGGAGAGCCTTATGTAATTCGATTTAATATGCCTACAGAAGGAACGACTACTTTTCAGGATGTAATCTACGGAGATATTACGGTAAACAATGAGGAACTGGAGGACCTGATTCTGATTAAATCCGATGGATATCCTACATACAATTTTGCAAATGTTGTGGATGATCATTTAATGGGAATCACGCACGTTGTACGCGGAAATGAATACCTTTCATCTTCTCCGAAGTACAATCGTATTTATGAAGCCTTCGGCTGGGAGATTCCGGAGTATGTGCACTGTCCTTTGATCACAGATGAAACGCATCAGAAGCTTTCCAAGCGTTCCGGGCATTCTTCGTATGAAGATCTGCTGGAGCAGGGGTTTGTATCCGAGGCGATCGTGAATTATGTTGCATTGCTGGGATGGAGCCCATCTGATAATCGTGAGATTTTCTCGCTGGAAGAACTGGTGGAAACCTTCGATTATCATCATATCAATAAATCGCCGGCAGTATTTGACATTCCGAAGCTTCGCTGGATGAATGGGGAATACATTAAGGCTATGGATACAGAGGAATTCTATGAGAAGGCACTTCCATATCTCAAAGAAACTCTGAAGAAGGATTATGACTTCCGAAAAATTGCATCTATGGTACAGACACGTATTGAAGTCTTTCCGGATATCCCGGAGCTCATAGACTTTTTTGAAGCAGTAGCGGAATACGATGTGTCTATGTACCGTCATAAAAAAATGAAAACTACGGAAGAAACTTCCCTTGCTGTTTTGCAGGAGGTTCTTCCGGTATTGGAAGCACAGCAAGATTACTCTAATGATCCTTTATATGAAACATTAAGTGGTTTTGTAAAAGAAAAAGGGTATAAAAATGGTTATGTGATGTGGCCGATTCGCACTGCGGTTTCCGGAAAACAGATGACACCTGCAGGCGCAACAGAGATCATGGAAATTATCGGGAAAGAAGAATCGATCGCACGTATCAAAGCAGCAATTGCAAAATTGGAAAGCTGTGTGGGAACAGCGCAATAAGGATTTGCTGATATGAAGAAAAATGCATCTCAAATAAGAGCAATCGCTCACCTGTCAGGACCTATGATGGTTCTGGCAGGCCCCGGTTCGGGGAAAACCTCCGTTATTGTAGAAAGAACTGCAAATATGATCTGTGAGGGGAAGATCGATCCTTCCTCTATTTTGGTTGTCACTTTTTCCAAGTCGGCTGCAGATGAAATGAAGGAACGATTTTTACAGTTTATGGGGATGAACCGGACTTCGGTTACGTTTGGAACCTTTCACGGAGTGTTTTACAGTATTCTGAAACACGCATATGGATTCGGCAAAGAAAACATTCTATCACCGGAGGAAAAACACACAATCTTGAAGGAACTGTCCCTGAAGCAGGGGGAGGATCTGGTATTGGAAGGAGATTTTCCGGAAGAAATTGCCAGAGAGATCAGTGTCGTAAAAGAGAACCGGATCAATCCGGAGCATTATTATTCCACCTGCTGCCCGGATGAAGTGTTCCGGCAGATATTTCAGGGGTATGACGCTGAACTGAAGAGCCGACGAAAACTGGATTTTGATGACATGCTTCTTTATTGCTATGAACTGTTTCATCAGCGCAAGGATATATTGGCTTTGTGGCAGAACAAATTTCAATATATTCTGGTAGATGAATTTCAGGATATTAATTACCTGCAGTATGACATTACAAAAATGCTGGCGAAGCCCCAGGATAATCTTTTTATAGTCGGAGATGATGATCAATCAATCTATCATTTTCGCGGAGCACGTCCGGAAATCATGCGTCGTTTTCGAAAGGATTACCCATCCGCAGGGGAGGTCTTTCTGGATGTGAATTATCGGTGCAGCGGCAATGTTCTGAAGACTGCCGCAAAGGTGATTTCAAATAATACAGACCGTTTTGCCAAGACACTGGTAACCCCAAATCCGGATGGAGAGCCGGTGCAGTGTCTTTCGTTTGAAAACACCGGAGAGGAATATCTCGCAGTCAGCAGGAGCCTGCGCAAACGATATGATGAAGGGGAAAGCCTGGAAGACACGGCAATTCTGTTTCGCACGAATCTGGAGGCAGAAGGACTGGTAAGAAGATTTGTAGAATGCGGCATCCCTTTTCATATGAAAGAAAACCTGCCGAATCTGTTTGACCATTGGATATGCCGCAACATTCTGGCATATCTGAGAATCGCTTCCGGAGATAATCTAAGGAAATACTATCTTGAGATCATGAACCGGCCGAATCGATATATTTCCAGAGAAGCATTGACGGGGGCACGGGTGGATCTGGAGGCACTGGAAGTGTTTTATCAGGATAAGGACTGGATGTGTGATCGGATAACAACCTTAAAGACACATATTCGCATCTTATCAAAACTGCCTCCGTATGCGGCAATCAATTTTATCCGCAAAGGAATCGGTTATGAGGATTATCTGAGGGAGTATGCACAGTTTCGGCGGCTGAAACCGGAAGACTTGTTTGAGGTCCTGGATCGTATTCAGGAATCTGCGAAGAACAGGAAGTCTTTGCAGGAATGGGAAGAATACATAGAAGATTATACAGGGAAAATGAAGGAGCAGGTCCGGCAGCAGAAACAGAAAAAAGAGGGTGTGGAAATTGCCACGCTGCATTCTGTGAAGGGACTTGAGTATGACAATGTTTATATTCTGAATGTCAACGAAGGGGTAATTCCTTATAAAAAGGCAATTTTGAAAGAAGCACAGGAAGAAGAAAGGCGTTTGTTTTATGTTGGATTGACTCGGGCAAAGAAAAAGCTGATTCTGGGATATGTTCATTATCAATATGACAAACAGAAAGAACCATCTCGCTTCCTTACGGAAGCGGGATTGCTGTAAATCACGATTCTCGAAGAGGATTACTTGACATTCTCTGGATTTCTATACTAGAATAGGAATGCTGTGAAAAAGAGTGTTAAGGATTTCAGATTTGATTATATAAAAGATTCAGGAGGTCAGGTGTGTCGAATTTTACCAGTGAAATCGAAAAAAGAAGAACATTTGCGATCATTTCTCATCCGGATGCCGGGAAAACAACTTTAACAGAGAAATTCCTGTTATATGGCGGGGCAATTAATCTGGCCGGAAGTGTAAAGGGAAAAGCGACTGCCCGGCATGCAGTGTCAGACTGGATGGAAATCGAGAAGGAGAGAGGTATTTCGGTTACTTCATCTGTATTGCAGTTTCATTATGATGGATATTGCATCAATATTCTGGATACGCCCGGTCATCAGGATTTTTCAGAGGATACTTATCGGACATTGATGGCTGCTGACTCCGCAGTTATGGTAATTGATGGTTCCAAAGGCGTTGAAGCACAGACGAGAAAGCTTTTTAAGGTATGCGTAATGCGTCATATTCCAATTTTTACCTTTATTAACAAAATGGATCGGGACGCAAACGATACATACGATCTGCTGGATGAAATTGAAAAAGAACTGGGTATTGCTACCTGTCCGGTGAACTGGCCAATCGGATCCGGTAAGAAATTCCGGGGTGTCTATGATCGCAATACCAATAAGATCATGACCTTTTCGGATACGCAGAAGGGTACCAGGGAAGGAATTATTGAAGAAATTGACTTAGACGATCCAAGAGCAGATGAAATCATGGATCCGGAACAAAAAGAACAGCTGCTGGAGGAAATTGAGCTGCTGGATGGAGCCAGTGCAGATTTTGATCAGGAGCTTGTCAGCAAAGGGGAGCTGACGCCGGTGTTTTTCGGTTCGGCGTTGACAAATTTTGGCGTTGAGACTTTCCTGAAGCACTTTCTTAAGATGACGACTTCTCCGCTTCCCAGGCTTTCTGACGAGGGTGTGATCGATCCCATGGACGATACTTTCTCAGCCTTTGTTTTTAAGATTCAGGCCAATATGAATAAGGCGCATCGTGACCGTATTGCTTTTATGAGAATCTGTTCCGGGAAATTTGATGCGTCCTCTGAAATATATCATGTTCAGGGGGAGAAAAAGATGCGTTTGCTGCAGCCGCAGCAGATGATGGCAGAATCCAGACATGTTGTTGAGGAAGCGTACGCAGGTGATATTATCGGTGTATTTGATCCCGGAATCTTTTCTATCGGAGATACCGTCTGTTCCCCGGGCAGTAAATTTGCGTTTGAAGGTATTCCGACTTTTGCACCGGAGCATTTTGCGCGCGTGCGGCAGCTGGATACGATGAAAAGAAAACAGTTTGTAAAAGGAATTAATCAGATTGCGCAGGAAGGTGCGATTCAGATTTTTCAGGAATTCAATACCGGCATGGAAGAAATCATTGTGGGTGTGGTCGGCGTTCTTCAGTTTGATGTCCTGAAATATCGCCTTGAGAATGAATATAATGTTGAGATCCGTCTGGATAATCTCCCGTATGAACATATTCGCTGGATCGCCAACAAAGACGAGGTGAATGTCGAGAGAATCACAGGTACTTCTGATATGAAAAAAGTAACGGATCTGAAGGGAAATCCGCTTTTGCTGTGGGTGAATTCCTGGAGTGTCGGTATGACACTGGATCGTAATCCGGGTCTGATATTGACAGAATTCAGTAAATAATCCTTTCAATTTATTATGGGATTTGATATAATGTTTTGCATAAAAAGTCTGAAAGTATGCATATATATGCTGATTTATACAGCTTTTGAGTTCATTCGAAATCCACAGGAGGTTTGAAATATGGCAGAAAAAAGAAAAACCTATAAAATTCAGGATGCAGCAGGCGCAGTAGGAGAGGTACGTGTTGCGGATGAAGTTGTTGCGATCATTGCAGGTCTTGCTGCTACTGATGTGGACGGTGTCGCTTCTATGGCAGGAAATATTACATACGACCTGGTGAGCAAGCTTGGTGTGAAGGGCTTGTCAAAGGGGGTAAAGATTAATATTGCAGAGAATGTTGTTACGGTGGATATGGTGTTAAATATCGAATATGGAAAGAACATTCTGGAGACATGCAAGACGGTTCAGGACAGAGTAAAGTCTGCAATTGAAACAATGACAGGTCTTGAGGTTGCAGAAGTGAATATTAATATTGCAAATGTAGATATGGAGGAGAAAAAAGGAAAGTGATTCTTTCCTTTTTTCTATATAGGAGGATATGATGCGTAGAAGTGAATTGAGAGAGCATATATTCAAACTTCTTTTTATCAGAGAGTTTAATACCGACGAAGAGATGGAAGCACAACAGCTGCCTTTGTATTTTGAGGGTCTGGAAGAACTTCAGGATAAAGACCAGCAGTACATGAAGGATAAATTTGAAAAGATTGCGGCGCATATAGAAGAAATTGATGCATTGCTCAACGATACCAGCAAGGGATGGAAGACGAAACGTATGAATCGTGTGGATCTCACCGCTCTTCGGCTTGCTGTATATGAGATGAAATATGACGAAGATGTTCCCGTCGGGGTTGCGATCAATGAAGCCATCGAAATCGCGAAAATGTTTGGCGGCGAAGACTCAGGTTCTTTTGTGAATGGTATCCTTGGAAAAATAGCGGGAAAAGAAGAGAAAGAATGAGAAATACATACACGGTAGCACAAGTCACGACCTACATTAAGAATATGTTTATCCAGGATTTTTTCCTGAAAAGCATATCTGTGAAAGGGGAAGTATCAAACTGTAAATATCACCCCAGCGGGCATATTTATTTTTCTTTAAAGGATGGAAGTGCTGTTATGCCTTGCGTGATGTTTGCATCTTCCCGCAGGGGCCTTGCTTTTCGGATGAAAGATGGTGACAAGGTAATCGTCACCGGAGCTGTAAGCGTATACGAACGGGATGGCCGCTACCAGTTATATGCAAAAGAAATTTCTTTGGAAGGGGCGGGAGCTCTCTACGAAAGATATCTTGCATTGAAATCAGAACTGGAAGAGATGGGGATGTTTGCGGCGGAATATAAACAGCCGATTCCCGGGTACGTTAAAAAGCTGGGAGTTGTAACGGCTCCAACAGGAGCAGCGATTCAGGATATTCGAAATATCGCACTTCGCAGAAATCCCTATATTCAGATCATCCTGTACCCTGCTCTGGTCCAGGGGGAAGGGGCTGCAATGAGTATCGTGAAAGGCATACAGATGCTGGATGCTGCTGATGTGGATGTCATAATTGTCGGAAGAGGAGGAGGCTCTATAGAGGATCTCTGGGCCTTTAATGAAGAAATCGTTGCCCGGGCAATTTTTGAATGCCGGACGCCTGTTATTTCAGCAGTTGGACATGAAACAGATTTTACGATTGCAGATTTTGTTGCGGATCTGAGAGCTCCGACACCATCTGCTGCAGCAGAGCTGGCAGTTAATGATTTTCGAAGTGTACTTGAGCGTATCAGCGGATACCGTGACCGCATTCACAGAGCGATGTGGAATCGTCTGGACATGACCCTTGGACGATATGAACAGATGAAAACGAGACTCCAATATCTGGGGCCGGAGAATCAGCTTCGTGAGAAGCGTCAGTATGCATTGGATATGGAAAACCGACTGCAGACCGGTATGGAACAGATATTAGTTGCCAACAGGCATATTCTGTCTATCTATCTGGAACGATTTGAAGGGCTGTCGCCTCTTCGCAAGCTGAATCAGGGGTTTTCTTATGTGTCTGATCTTGAGGATAAAACCATTACCAGTGTTCACCAGGTGAAGGCTGGAGACAGAATTATGATTGCCGTAACGGATGGGAGTATCAATGCGCAAGTGTGCGATACCAGAGAGGTAGTGCGAATATGAATGAGAAAAAGATTGAAGAGATGTTCGCAGAACTGGATATTTTAGCAAAGAAGCTTGAAGATAGAGAGACCAGTCTGGAAGACTCTTTTTTGTTGTATAAACAAGGAATGGAACTGTTAAAGCATTGTAATGAGAAACTGGATACGGTAGAGAAAAAAATGCTTCAGATGAATGGAGATGGAAGTACAAATGAGTTTCCAAATTGAAATGCAGGAAAAAACGGCGGAAATCGAGTGCATCATCCGAAGCTTTCTGCCCGAAGAATCCGGATTTGCTAAAACAATGGCAGCCGCTATGAATTACAGCATGTTGGCTGGAGGAAAGCGGCTCAGGCCGATGCTGATGCAGGAAACGTATCGCATGTTCGGCGGGAATGAGAATGTAATAGGTCCTTTTATGGCAGCCATGGAAATGATCCACACACATTCTCTGATTCATGATGACCTTCCGGCGATTGATAATGATGATTATAGAAGAGGAAGGCTGACAACCCATAGAGTATACGGGGAAGCCATGGGGGTGTTAAGCGGAGACAGTCTGCTTAATTATGCATATGAAGTGATGCTGAATGCCTTTGCCTTGACGAGCCTGACAGACCGTGTGATCGCAGCCATGAAAGTGATGGCGGGTAAGACGGGAATCTATGGAATGCTGGGAGGACAAAGCGTTGATGTTGAAAACGACGGAAAACCTTTGACTCGCGAAATGCTGGATTATATCTATAAAAACAAGACCTCCTCACTGATCGAATGCGCTATGATGGTTGGGGCAATCCTGGCAGGTGCAGACCAAAATGAGATTCAAAAGATTGAACAGGCTGCACAGAAGATTGGGCTGGCATTCCAGATACAGGATGATATTCTTGATGTGACCGGTACAGATGAGGAATTAGGGAAACCGGTTCACAGTGATGAGAAAAACAATAAGGTAACGTATGTGACTTTAGTAGGATTATCCGAAGCAAGGAAACAGGTTGCTGCGCTTTCGGAACAGGCAATTTTGATTCTGGAAAGCATGAATAGAAAAAATGATTTTCTAATGGAGCTGATTAAGGAATTAATAGACCGTAGAAAATGAAAGAAGGATACAAATGATACTGGATAAAATTAAAGGTCCAAATGATATACACGATATTCCGCTAAGTGAGTTTCCGGCCCTGGCAGAGGAAATCAGAGCGTTTCTGATCTCATCTGTCAGTAAAACGGGGGGACATCTGGCTTCTAATCTTGGAGCAGTGGAATTGACGATTGCGTTGCATAACGTATTGCACTTTCCGCAGGATAAGCTGATCTGGGATGTGGGGCATCAGGCATATACCCATAAAATACTGACCGGAAGAAAGGATGGCTTTCAGAGTTTAAGACAGAAAGGCGGATTAAGCGGCTTTCCAAAAAGAGGAGAAAGTGACTGTGATTCCTTTGATACCGGGCATAGTTCCAATTCGATCTCTGCCGGAGTCGGATATGTTCTTGCAAGAGATCTTCAAGGACAGAGCCATACGGTGGTTTCTGTCATCGGTGATGGAGCACTTACCGGCGGAATGGCATATGAAGCATTGAATAATGCAGCGGAATTGAAAACGAATTATATTATTGTACTGAATGATAATAATATGTCAATTTCACAAAATGTAGGCGGAATGTCGTCTTATCTGAGTGCGCTTCGAACAGCTGAGAGTTATACGGGAATGAAGCTCAGTGTCACAAAATCTCTGAATAAGATTCCCAAAATCGGGGAAAGAATGGTTCGGACAGTCCGAAAAACCAAGAGCAGTATTAAGCAGCTGATCATCCCGGGTATGCTTTTTGAGAACATGGGATTAACCTATCTGGGGCCTGTGGATGGACACAATATGATACAGATCATGAGGATTTTAAATGAGGCAAAAAAAGTAGAGGGCCCGGTGATCGTCCATGTGCATACACAGAAAGGAAAGGGATACATTCCGGCTGTAAATCATCCGGATCGGTTTCACGGGACCGGCCCTTTTGACGTGAAGACCGGTAAGTCTGTCACGAAAAAAGCAACACCGGATTATACAGATATTTTTTCCGAGGTAATGTGCAGACTTGGCAAGGAAAATGAGAAGCTGGTAGCCATTACAGCTGCAATGCCTCTGGGAACCGGTTTAAAAGCGTTTGGAGATAAGTTTCCCGGCCGCCTCTTTGATGTTGGAATTGCGGAGGAGCACGCCGTTACTTTTGCTGCAGGCTTGGCGTTAGGTGGTCTTACACCTGTGGTTGCGGTCTATTCGTCCTTTTTGCAGAGAGCGTTTGATCAGGTGATTCATGATGTATGCATGCAGGATCTACATGTGATTTTTGCCATCGACCGTGCCGGACTGGTAGGAGCAGATGGAGAAACCCATCAGGGATGCTTTGACTTAAGTTACCTTTCCATGATACCGAACATGACGGTTATGGCACCTAAGAATGCTAAGGAACTGGAACAGATGATGGAGTACGCTGTATCCATGGAGGGCCCGGTTGCAATCCGCTATCCGAGAGGAAGTGCATATCAGGGCTGCGCTGAATATCAGGAAGAGATTGTTTACGGGAAAAGCGAAGTGATACATACCGGGTGTGATATTGCACTTCTGGCAGTGGGGAGCATGTTTGAGACATGCGAGAAAGTATATGATTCGTTGTGTGAGAAAGGTTTTACACCTACATTGGTGAATGCACGTTTTGTAAAACCGTTCGATCAGGAACTGCTGGATTGGATCGCAGCGACGCATAAGCAGATCGTGGTAGTGGAAGAGAATGCAGTAAGCGGTGGTTATGGAGAACATGTATCGGGTTATATGAGAGCCTGTAACCACGGAATTGATATCTTAACGGTTGCAATACCGGATCGCTTTGTAGAGCAGGGGAATGTGGATGATCTGAAAACAGACCTTGGTTTATCTCCTTCTGACATTCTGCGGGTGATTGAGGAGCATGGAAGATAAAATGAAAAAAAGACTGGATTTATTAATGGTGGAGCGGGCTCTTGCACCATCCAGAGAAAAAGCTAAGGCTTTCATTATGTCCGGTAATGTCTATGTGGATGGGAATAAAGAGGATAAGGCAGGATCCATGTTTGCCGATACCGTGCAGATCGAAGTGCGGGGGAACACGCTTCCGTATGTGAGCCGTGGAGGGCTGAAGCTGGAGAAAGCCATGAATTCTTTTGAGGTGTCCTTGCAGAATAAGGTGTGCATGGATGTAGGAGCATCTACCGGCGGATTTACCGATTGTATGCTTCAGAATGGTGCGGTCAAGGTTTATTCCATTGATGTGGGATATGGTCAGCTGGACTGGAAATTACGCAACGATCCCCGGGTCGTATGTATGGAGAAAACCAATATTCGTTATGTGACGCCGGGAGATATCGAAGGACCGGCAGCGTTTGCATCGATTGATGTATCCTTTATTTCTCTGACAAAGGTGCTTCTGCCGGTTCGGGAACTGCTGACGGAGGATGGGGAAATTGTCTGTCTGATCAAACCACAGTTTGAGGCCGGCAGAGAAAAAGTCGGAAAAAAAGGGGTGGTACGGGATCCCATGGTGCATCAGGAAGTGATTGAAAAAATACGTGATTATGCCATGACGGTTTCCCTTGAACCTTGTCACCTATCGTATTCGCCTATTAAGGGACCGGAGGGGAATATCGAATATCTCCTTCATCTGAAGAAGAGACCGGCAACAGAAACCTTGACGAATGGGCTTACCGTTACCGTAGAAGCTGTTGTAAATGATGCACATAGACAGTTGAGTTAGGGAAACATATGGAAAAGTTTTACATTATTACAAACAGTGAAAAAGATCCGAATCTGGAGATTACGGGAAAAATTGAGCAATACTTAAAAGAACATAAGAAATTCTGTACGATTCAGCAGGGAGAACGGCGTTTCAGAGGACCATTTCATTATACCGATCCTGGCCTGATCCCGGATGAGATTCAGTGCATTATCGTGCTTGGGGGAGATGGGACCTTGCTGCAGGCTGCGAGAGACGTGGTTTATAAAGGGATACCGCTTTTGGGGATCAATCTTGGTACATTGGGATTTCTGGCAGAGGTTTACCGCGAAGGGATTTATTCTGCATTGGATCAGCTGATGAAGGATGACTATGAAGTGGAAGACCGCATGATGCTGACAGGACAGGTGTATCGTGGAAACAGGCTGCTGGGGGAAGGAATTGCCTTAAATGATATTGTCATCATTCGGGAGGGTTCTCTTCGTGTTGTGAAGTTTAATAATTATGTGAATGGAGAATATCTGAATTCTTATAATGCAGATGGAATCATCATTGCAACTCCTACGGGATCTACGGGATACAGTCTGTCTGTGGGGGGACCGGTCGTCTCTCCGTCTGCGGCGTTGACATTAATGACACCCATTGCACCGCACACCATCAATACCCGCAGCATTGTGCTTCCGCCGGATGATACTATTACTGTAGAGATTGGGGAAGGAAGGCATAACCGGGAGGAAAACGGACTGGCATTCTTTGACGGGGATACCAGGGTACCGATGATATCCGGTGATAAGATCATCATAAGGCGCGCAGCCGTGAATACAAAGATATTAAAACTGAACCATCAAAGCTTTCTCGAGGTGCTGCGTCAGAAAATGCGTAACAGTTAAATGTGATCAACCTGCTCAAGGGAGGATATTTGTGAAGATTGCAAGACATGAAAAGATCATTGAATTGATACACCAGCATGATATCGACACGCAGGAAGAACTGGCAGCCAGATTGAATGAGGCGGGTTTTCGGGTGACGCAGGCAACGGTGTCCAGAGACATTCGCGAATTGAAAATGACAAAAGTTGCTGGAAAAGATGGGAGATCCCGATATGAAATTCTGAAGGATGTACCACAGGATCTGGGAGACCGTTATACCAGGGTACTGAAAGATTCTATTATTTCTATGGATGCCGGACAGAATCTGGTTGTGATTCGTACAGCACCCGGTATGGCCATGGGGGCTGCGACTGCTTTGGACGGATTAAACTGGCCGGAGCTGATGGGGTGTATTGCCGGTGATGATACCATTATGTGCGCGGCAAAGACAGCAGGACTGGCGATGGGAGCGATTGAAAAATTAAGAAAAATCATTGAATGATCAAATCATAAGATAGTAAGGAGAAGATATGTTAGTTCAGCTACATGTAAAAAACCTTGCACTGATTGAAGAAATTGAAGTAGAATTCGGACCGGGATTAAATATTCTGACCGGTGAGACCGGCGCAGGAAAATCTATACTCCTGGGATCGATGCAGCTGATTCTGGGAGGGAAGATTTCACGTAATATGATTCGTGATAATGCAGATCATGCATTGGTTGAATTGCTGTTTCAAATCGAAAATACGAATACGATAAATGCTTTGAAAGAAATGGACATACATCCGGAAGACGGACAGATTCTTTTGTCCAGAAAGATTATGGACGGACGAAGCATTAAT
Organism: Blautia sp.; assembly: GCA_021443885.1. Lineage (GTDB taxonomy): Bacteria > Bacillota > Clostridia > Lachnospirales > Lachnospiraceae > Blautia_A. The sequence goes on along the minus strand of JABUSW010000268.1, from coordinate 7,367 downwards.
AAAATTAATGGTGCGATCAGTACTGTTGGACAGATGAAAATGGCAGCGGGATTACTGTTGGATATCCATGGACAGCATGAACACCAGTCGCTGCTTTATCCGGCAAAGCAGCTTGCAATACTGGATGCATTTGGAAAGGAAGAAATCCGAACTGTAAAGGAAAAGGTGCAAACATCCTATTGCGAGTATCGAAAATCTCTGAAAGAGCTGGAAGCACTTGACATAGATGAAGAACAAAGAAACCGGGAACTTGCATTTCTGGAATATGAAACGGAAGAGATTGAGAATGCGAATCTTGTTCCGGGCGAAGACGAAGAACTGGAGAAACGATATCGTAAGCTTTCCAATTCCAGAAAGATCGCTGAAGTGATCCAGGAGGTTCACGGCTGTACAGGATATGAGATGCAGGGAGCCGGAGAACTGCTTGGTGCGGCTGTAAGAAATCTGTCCAGGATTCTGACTTATGATGCGGAGCTGGAACCATTGTCAGAAATGATCGGAGAAATTGACGGACTGCTGAATGATTTTAATCGGGAACTCTCCTCTTATAACGATGGTCTGATTTTTGACGAAGAGGTCTTCTATGAGACAGAGAAAAGGCTGGACCTTATCAATGGATTAAAGGCAAAATACGGGCAGAGCATAGAGAAGATCCGGGATTATCAGGCGAAGCAGCTTGAAAAACTGGACATTCTTCGCAAATACGATGAGAACCTTCAGAAAGCAAAGTGCCATCTGGAACGGAATAAGGAACAGCTGGAAAAAGATTCCCGGGAACTTTCAAAGCTTCGCCGGGAATACGCAGGGCAATTAGAAGAAAAGATCGTGGATGGATTGAAGGATCTGAATTTTCAGCAGGTGTTATTCGAAATCCGGTTTTCCGGAAAAGGCAGTTATAGCGAGAATGGTTTTGATGAAATAGAATACCAGATTTCGACGAATCCGGGAGAAGCTGTGAGACCTTTGGGGCAGATCGTTTCGGGAGGTGAGTTGTCCAGAATCATGCTGGCGATCAAAACGATACTGGCGGATCGTGACGAAATTGAGACACTGATTTTTGATGAGATCGATACGGGCATCAGCGGAAGAACAGCACAGAAGGTATCAGAAAAGATGGCGGTAATAGGAGCTCATCATCAGGTACTTTGTATTACACACCTGCCGCAGATTGCAGCTATGGCGGATATTCATTTTGAGATTGAGAAGCATGTGGAAGGAAATGAAACGGTCACCTGTATTCATGTTTTAGAAGAAGAGGATTCTGTGCGGGAGCTGGCAAGACTTCTTGGCGGCGCACAGATCACAGATGCTGTTTTACAAAATGCAGTAGAAATGAAAAAACTGGCACAGGAGCAGAAGAATAGATGAATTAAGGATCGATTTTTCTCGTAGTTTTGCGAACGAAAGTCTTTCTTTGTCGACAGGATAAACTTGATTCCGACATTATTATTTCCCTATAATATAGCTTATTCGATTATGCAGCAGGGGGATGAGAAATGAATCTCGACAAGAAGGATGGAGCCATGCGAAAGGTGCGTGTTGCGATAGCTGATGAAAACCAGGCAAATGTTGGTATTCTGAAACAGCTGATCGAAAAGGACGGAGAACTGGAACTGGCCGGTTCAGCATGGGATGGAGAAGAATTATTCAGAATTATCAGGGAAGAAAAACCGGATGTAGTCGTACTTGATCTGATTATGCCGGGACTGGATGGTCTGACTGTAATGGCGCAATGTCGGAAAGATCAGGAATTGAAGGCGAATCTGCCTTCTTTTATCATACTATCGGAAATCAGTAAGGAAAAGATCGTGGAATACGCGTTCGATGCCGGAGCCGATTACTATATTCTGAAGCCTTTCAATCCTGTAGAACTATTGAACCGGATCAAAAGAACAAGACAGGAAATGGTCGGCTGGGGCAGGGATTTTCTTAAGGTAAGACGAATAACCGATACGCTTTATCCGGAGTCCATGGGAGATATACAGCTGGAGCGGGATGTTACATTCATTATTCACGAGATTGGAGTACCGGCTCATATAAAAGGATATCAGTATCTCAGAGACGCAATCATACTGACGGTGAATGACATGGGAATGCTGAGTTCCATAACGAAGATTCTTTATCCTGCAGTCGCAAAACAGAATCAGACAACACCCAGCAGGGTGGAGAGAGCGATTCGCCATGCCATTGAAGTGGCTTGGAACAGAGGGAAAATGGATACCATAGATGCACTGTTTGGGTATACGGTTCACAAAGGAAAGGGGAAGCCTACAAATTCTGAGTTTATCGCTTTGATTGCCGACAAAATCAGGATGGAATACAAAAATCGGTCTTTTAAATAGTATTTCGATAGGGTATAATATTTGCAAAGCTTGCGTATGAGTGCAAGCAGTGAGACGGATTTAAGAGATTGTTTCATGCTGCAATATATCGCTAAGGAGGAATACACGAATGAAAAACATATTATATGCAACTTCAGAAGCAGTACCTTTTATTAAGACGGGAGGATTGGCAGATGTAGCCGGTTCACTTCCAAAATGTTTTGATAAGCGCTATTTTGACATTCGGGTGATTTTGCCAAAATATGGCTGTATGAAACAGGAATGGAAAGAGAAAATGGAGTATGTTACTCATTTTTATATGGACCTTGGATCAAAGAACTGTTATGTGGGTATCATGAAAATGGAATATGACGGAATACAGTTCTATTTCATTGACAATGAATATTATTTCAGTGGACCAAAGCCCTATGACACCAATCCCTGGGATCTTGAAAAATTTGCTTTCTTTTCGAAAGCGGTACTGTCTGTTCTCCCGGTGATCGATTTCCATCCGGATGTTATTCATTGTCATGACTGGCAGACAGGTCTGGTTCCGGTATATCTGCATGATTCCTTCCAGGCAAATCCGTTTTTCTGGAATATCAAGACGATTTTTACGATTCATAACCTGAAATTCCAGGGTGTGTATGATGTGGGTACGATTCGTGCGATCACAGGTCTTTCGGATTATTATTTTGCACCGGATAAACTGGAGGCATATAAGGACGGTAATTTCCTGAAAGGCGGACTTGTTTTCTCTGATGCCATCACTACCGTAAGCAATACTTATGCGGAAGAGATTAAGACGCCATTCTACGGGGAACGTCTGGAGGGCCTTCTGAATGCCAGAAGTGACAGTCTTCGCGGCATCGTTAATGGTATCGATTATGACGACTTCAATCCGGAGACAGATACGAAGATCACGCAGACATACAATGTAGAAAACTTCCGGAAAGAAAAGGTGAAAAATAAGATTCAGCTGCAAAGAGATCTGGGACTGGAAGAAGATCCAAAGGCGATGCTGATCGGTATTGTTTCACGTCTGACGGATCAGAAAGGCTTTGATCTGATTGCGTACATTATGGATGAACTCTGTCAGGATGCTGTGCAGATCGTGGTACTCGGTACCGGAGAAGAACAGTACGAAAACATGTTCCGCCACTTTGACTGGAAGTATCATGGAAAGGTATCTGCACAGATATATTATGATGAGCCGCTTTCTCATCGTATCTATGCAGCCAGTGATGCATTCCTTATGCCGTCATTGTTCGAGCCTTGCGGATTAAGCCAGTTGATGAGTCTGCGTTATGGTACGATTCCAATTGTTCGTGAAACCGGCGGATTAAAGGATACGGTTGAACCGTATAATGAGTATGAAGGAACCGGAACAGGCTTTTCTTTCCGTAATTACAATGCTCATGAAATGTTGGATACGATTCGGAATGCGGAACGTATTTTCTATGATAATAAGCGCGAATGGAATAAGATGATTGAGCGTGCAATGAACGCAGATTTCTCGTGGGATAATTCAGCCCGTCAGTATGAAGAGATGTATAACTGGCTGATTGGAGAATGATCGTATGCATGGGCTGTATTTAGGCCATCGATAGAAAATGATATGCCGGCTTTGATCATGTGGATCAAGGCCGGCATCGTTATGTATCGCGGAGAAACGTTCTTCCGGCACTTTTAACACCAAAATCAACTTTCTATCTTGACAGAAACAAGGTTATGTAATAGTATATAGTCAGAAAACACGAACATAGGTTCGATATTTTTCGAGATATATCGAGACGAAACACAAGGAGATTTTAATCATGGCAAATTTAGATAAACAGAAAGCTCTAGAGGCGGCGCTGGGCCATATAGAGAAACAATATGGAAAAGGTTCTATTATGAAGCTTGGAGAATCCGGTGTGAATATGCAGGTTGAGACGATCCCGACGGGTTCGTTAAGCCTGGATATTGCTTTGGGTGTTGGAGGTGTTCCGAAAGGCCGTATCATTGAGATTTATGGACCGGAATCCAGCGGTAAGACAACCGTTGCCCTTCATATGGTTGCTGAGGTTCAGAAAAGAGGTGGCATCGCCGGATTCATTGATGCAGAACACGCATTGGATCCGGTATATGCGAAGAATATCGGAGTTGATATTGATAATCTCTATATTTCCCAGCCGGATAACGGTGAGCAGGCTTTAGAGATCACAGAGACGATGGTGCGTTCCGGGGCGGTGGATATTGTTATTGTCGACTCTGTTGCGGCGTTGGTTCCAAAAGCTGAGATCGATGGCGATATGGGGGATTCACATGTCGGGTTACAGGCGAGATTGATGTCACAGGCACTTCGAAAACTGACAGCGGTAATCAGCAAATCAAACTGTGTGGTTATTTTTATTAACCAGCTTCGGGAAAAGGTCGGTGTAATGTTCGGTAATCCGGAGACAACGACCGGCGGACGTGCATTAAAGTTTTATTCATCCATCCGTCTGGATGTTCGTAAAGTAGAGACCTTAAAGCAGGGCGGTGACATGGTTGGAAATCGCACCAGGATTAAAGTTGTGAAGAATAAAGTCGCTCCGCCATTCAAGCAGGCAGAGTTTGATATCATGTTTGGTACAGGTATCTCAAAAGAAGGAGATATCCTGGATCTTGCTGCAGACAACGGTATTGTGAACAAAAGCGGTGCGTGGTACGCATACGAAGGGGATAAGATCGGTCAGGGACGCGAGAATGCAAAAGTATTCTTAAAAGAGCATCCGGAGATCTGCGGTGAAATAGAAGTAAAGGTAAGAGAACACTATAATCTGCTTACAAAAGAAGCGGAGCCTTCAAGTGATGAGGAGTAAGGCGCCATGAACATGGAAGAGCAAAAAGAAGCCCGCAAAAAGGCATTGAAGCTCCTGGAATATATGGATCGCACAGAAAAAGGCCTGTCTGACAGATTGCGTCAGGCAGGTTTTTCTGCAGAGCTTTCAAAAGACGCAATCGAATACGTGAAAAGCTTTGGATATCTGGATGACCATCGTTATGCGGTAACCTACATTACCGGAAGGATACAGGATAAAAGCAGACAGAAGATTCTGATGGAGCTTGTGCAGAAGGGAATCAGCAGGCAAACGGCAGAACATGCATGGGAAGAAGCAGCGAATTTGCTGGCTCCGGACGAACATAAGGTATTATGTGAAACAATTACAAAGAAATATCCGGTGGGTTCAGAATTAAACGAGAAAGAAATGCGCCGGCTGCAGGGCTATCTGCTGCGCAGAGGATTTTCCTGCACAGACGTTTATTCTGCACTGGAAGAATTGAACATAAGACTGATATGTAACGAAACCTGCGGTAGTTATTTGTGAAGTTGAAGATGCGATTACACACTGTTATCAAATAGGACTTGGTGTTAAAAGTGCTTACAGATTGTTTCGCAGCTGTACTGTGATCAAAAATAATGCCGAAAAAACTTGACAGGGTAGATAAAAGAAGATAAAATTGGTTTGTTGTATTTGTACAATGAAAACTAAATAAGGAGGTGCTCCTGTGACAACAAGTATCATTGTGGCAGTTGTCGCTGTGGTAGTCGCACTGCTTATTGCGGTTCCTGTTTCAAGCAAAGTCGCCGTAGATAATAAGATGAAAAAAGATGCCGAGACCATCGGTACAGCGGAAGACAAAGCGCGAAGCATCATAGATGAAGCTCTTAAAACGGCTGAAACGAAGAAAAGAGAAGCTTTATTGGAAGTGAAGGAAGAATCTCTCCGAACAAAAAATGAGTTGGAGAAGGAAACCAAGGAACGTAGAAATGAACTGCAGAAATATGAGAAGCGCGTTTTATCAAAAGAGGAAGCTGTTGATAAAAAGGCGGACGCAGTTGAGAAGCGTGAGACCGAATGCACGGCGAGATTTGCCGAATTGCTGAAGAAAGAAAAAAGAGTGGAAGAACTCGAACTTAAGGGAGTACAGGAACTGGAACGTGTTTCAGGTCTTACCTCCGAACAGGCAAAAGAAGAGTTGCTCAGATCAGTAGAAGATGACGTGAAAGTTGACGTGGCAAAACTCTACAAAGAACTGGAGACAAAAGCAAAAGAAGAAGCTGGAAAGAAGGCAAAAGAATATGTTGTAAATGCAATTCAGAAATGTGCAGTAGATCACGTTTCTGAGACAACGATTTCCGTTGTTCAGCTTCCGAGCGATGAAATGAAAGGACGCGTCATTGGACGAGAAGGTCGTAATATTCGTACTCTTGAGACGATGACAGGTGTAGATCTGATTATTGATGATACGCCGGAAGCAGTCGTTTTGTCCTCCTTCGATCCAATCCGTAGAGAAGTTGCACGTGTTGCGTTAGAGAAGCTGATTGTCGATGGACGAATTCATCCGGCAAGAATTGAAGAGATGGTTGAGAAGGCACAGCGTGAGGTGGAAGCGCAGATTCGAGAAGATGGGGAGAACGCTGCTATGGACGTTGGCGTGCATGGTATTCATCCGGAACTTCTGAAGCTCCTTGGTCGTATGAGATTCCGTTCCAGCTACGGCCAGAACGCATTAAAGCATTCCATTGAGGTCGCACAGTTATGCGGTATGCTGGCGGGTGAAGTAGGCGTAGACGTTCGTGTTGCAAAACGAGCTGGTTTGCTGCACGACATTGGAAAATCGATTGACCATGAAGTTGAGGGATCTCATATTCAGATTGGTGTGGATCTTTGTAAAAAATATAAAGAGTCTGCAGTGGTAGTAAATGCTGTTGCGGCACACCATGGTGATGTTGAGCCGGAATCTTTGATCGCATGTATTGTACAGGCCGCAGATGCCATATCGGCAGCTCGCCCAGGTGCAAGAAGAGAAACTCTGGAGACTTATACGAATCGTCTGAAACAGTTGGAAGATATCACAAATGAATTTAAGGGCGTAGATAAGTCATTTGCTATTCAGGCAGGTAGAGAAGTACGTGTTATGGTTGTTCCGGATCATGTTAGTGATGCGGATATGGTTTTGCTTGCCAGAGACATTGCAAAACAGATTGAATCCGAGCTGGAATATCCGGGACAGATT
>JABUSW010000215.1 GCA_021443885.1 Blautia sp. | reverse complement strand
TATGATTGAAAGAATAATAGAACTGGCCAGAAGATGCGGGCAGATCATGCTGGATGCAGATCGCTCCAGCATCGGACTTCTTGAAAAAGAAGGCCATGGGAATTTTGTGACAAAATACGATCAGCTGGTGCAGCAGGAACTGGAGGCGGGATTGCACAAGATTCTGCCGGAAGCATCCTTCCTGGGGGAAGAAGATGAAGCGCAGGAATTCGATCCGGATGGGCTTGTATTCATTGTGGATCCCATTGATGGGACAGTAAATTTCATTAAGGATATGCACTGCAGCAGTATTTCCATCGGGCTTGCCAAAGCCGGGGAAATGATTCTGGGCGTTGTATACAACCCCTATGCAGATGAAATGTTTTATGCTGAAAAAGGAAAAGGCGCATTTCTAAATGGATCGCCTATTCACGTATCTGATCAAAGCATTGAGAATGCTCTGACTTTGATCGGAACGGCACCTTATTACGAGGAACTTCGAGACAGCTCCATAGCTGCGGCAAAGCATTATCTGGAAAAAACAATGGATATTCGCCGCAGCGGTTCTGCTGCCATCGATTTTTGTTCTGTCGCAGCCGGCAGGGCAGAATTGTATTTTGAATACCGGCTTTGTCCCTGGGATTTCGCAGCAGGGTCTCTGATCGTAAAAGAGGCAGGTGGACAGGTTGCGAAAATTGAAGGCGGTGGTTTTTCTGTCTTTGAAAAAAACGGACTTATGGCCATGGGAAGAGGAATCCATCTGGAGAAGCTGATGGAAGATGCGGTGGAAATAGCGACTGGAGATGCTTCCGGGGGAAAAATGGAAGCAAAAGATCTGACTATGCCGGAGAAAGAGCGCATTACAGTTAGAAATGGCAGAGAACAATCAGCAGGGGAGCCTGCCGGAAGTGTTGCGGAAAGCAACGAGGGCTACCGGGAGAAATACTACGAAGGACAAACGCATAGCATGTCCGAACTTCTGGAAATCATACACGCCCTTCGGGATCCGGTTTATGGCTGTTCCTGGGATACGGCCCAGACCCATGAGACCATGAAGAAATGCCTTACTGACGAGTGCGAAGAAGTCAATCAGGCGATAGACAATCAGGATGACCGCAATCTGTGTGAAGAGCTGGGAGACGTAATGCTGCAGGTGCTTTTGAACGCGGAGATCGCGGCAGAACGAGGGGCATTTACCTTTGATGATATTGTACAGATGCTGACAGATAAGCTGATTCGCAGACATCCTCACGTGTTTGGAGAAGAGCCGCGGCCAACGAATCCGGAAGAAGCCCTTGCACTGTGGAAAAAAGTGAAGGAAATCGAACGTGGTTCGAAGCCGTAAGCCCTTTTAACCCCCTAACCCTCCTTATGACTTAGCATAGGAATTCATTTAAAGTCATCGGCGTATTCGTCGATGTAATCTCTTCCATAATTCAATACGTCTTCATTCAAAGTAACGCCGAATTCTTTTCCGATCTGGCGGATGTTATCATCCGTGATGGTCTGACGTAATGGCTTACCTCCGGTGCAGGACAATGCGATACAAGTGATCTGTGCGGCTTTTTCGATGGTGTGCATCAGACCAAATGCAATGTCAAAGCTCGGGCCGGATACGAATAATCCGTGGAATGCCCAGATTGCAGCATCGTATTTTTCCATTTCTTTGCAGGTTGCACGGGCAATATCTGCGCCGCCGGGAACCATCCACGGAACGACCCCCACACCACCTGGGAATACAACGCAGCACTCTGTCGCACTCTTCCACAGCATCCGGGTGAACACTTCTGCTTTTAATGGAAGAACAAAGGTCAAAGCAATCACATTGGGTGTGTGCGCATGGTAAATCACACGGTTGGCACCCTTTGTTTTTTCCTTGCGAATCGAGTGGTTCATGAAATGCGTCGGGAATTCACTGGTTGGTTTTCCGCCATTTTCCAATCCCCATACGATACGATAGCTGTCGCCGGCTTCGTTGATCTCTACAATACAGATACTGTTTTGTGGTTCGTGGCTGACATTGGCCAGAAACATGCCGCTGCCGGTAGAGATGAAATACTCACCCTTCAGGTTATCTGCCTGCACCCCCATTGCTACCCATTCTCCAGGTATTTTCCGAAAATACGGACGGCATTCTTCTACTTCTTCCGGCCGCATACGATAGGTAAGATTCCCACCGTTTCTTTCATGCCATCCCTGTCGTACTCCGTCTTCACACATACGGATATAGTCATCCATGATTCGAACACCAAAAATATTGTTCATAAATTTCACCGCCTTAATTTAATGTATTATTCGTTTCTAGTATTACTACCTCGTTTCTTAAATAACCGGAGCAAATGCTTGTCTGATTTATCGTATCAGGACAGTTATTTTGCGAACGATGTACTACTGTACATTTTAAATACAGATAACAAGATGCGATAGGAAAATCACGACCAAAATACTATGAATTGCACCGTTGCTTCCTCTTAAATTGTATAAAAGTGAGAAATGCAAAGAAAGCAGCTATTGTGAATTGCCGGCGTTTTGATGTAGAATGAATATAACGGATCCGGCGGAAGATTACAGCAAGAGATACCGACAGAAGACATAGCCGGATAGATTCGGAAAATGAGAGGAGCAGATTTAAATGAACAATCCGATCAGCAGCAATTCACAGGATGAAAAATTTATGAGAGAAGCGATTGCTTTATCCGCACGTGCAGTAGAGCACGGAAATGAACCCTTTGGTGCAGTTCTTGTAAAAAACGGAGAAATCATCTATAAGAATGAGAACCAGATCTATACGGCCCATGATTTTACTTATCATGCGGAAATGGGGTTGATCCGCAACGTAGCTGCGGAGCTGGGAATCACGGATCTCAGTGAATACACATTGTATTCCAGCTGCGAGCCATGTTTTATGTGCTGCGGGGCTATGGTCTGGGCCAAACTGGGGCGCCTGGTATACGGTGCCAGCGATATTGACTTGTGTGAATTGCTGAATGAAAAAGGAAGTGAATGCAGTAAGATCGTTTTCGAAAATTCTCCAGGTCATCCGGAAGTACGTCCCGGTGTGCTGCGTGAGGAAAGCCTGGCAGTGCTGCGGGCGTACTTCCAAAACCATGGGAAGAACTAAGCCATCTACTGTTTATAGAAAGGAGGATTTCATATGAAAATTATTCTGAATCCAGACGAAGATGTCGTGAAAACCGTAAAAGAAGGCTTGAAGGCAAAGGACGGATACTGTCCTTGCCGCCTGGAGAAAACAGAGGATACAAAATGCATGTGCAAAGAGTTCCGGGATCAGATCAAGGATCCGGATTATGAAGGCTTCTGTCATTGCATGCTGTATTATAAGCAGAAATAAGCAAGCAAAACATGTCCATACGAAAAAGAGCCGGATGCTGTGTCCGGCTCTTTCTCTGCATACAAGCATTGCAATTGTAGTATTTTGTCGTTTGAAACTACATTGCTTATTCTTCCAATCCATCAATGCGATAAATGAATTTCACTCTTCCGTTCATTTCTTCATCAATGCCTGCGAAATTGTTGTAGTTTCCAGCCGCCTCAATCGTCGCTTTCAAGCGGACAATGAGTTCACCCATATCACAGTCTCCAGCATTCGCAAGCTTCTGTATTCCATCCTCGTTGAACTGGTTCAGCCCTTCAGATAGCTGCTGTGCCCCGTCATGCAATGCAGTCACTCCTTCTAAAAGAGCCGGCATACCACCATTCAGTTCTTTGAGGCCGCCGCTCAGGCTTTCTGCGCCGATTCCCAGTTGAGCAGTTCCTTCTTTCAGCTGTGCGGCTCCGGTGCCTAGCTCTGCTGCCCCGCCAGCCACGGCATCCACTCCGGCAGTATATTCCTGCAAACCGCTGTAAAAAGCATTTACCCCATCCAGAGACGCTTTCAAAGAGGCCACCTGTGTATACATGGCACCTGTCTCATCCAAAGAAGCGAGGATTCCATTTAACACGTCTGCATAGTTTTCCATGGTAAGTGAAGGAATCGCAGCACCGGCAGCCGTAATCTGTCCTTCTGCCGTCAAAAGAAGTGAGGCAAAGATCTGCTCCGCTCCCATACACAGGCTGCTGCTGTTGGCGGTAAGAGATTCCAGACCTGTGCTTAACTGCTGGATACCCTCCGAAAGCTGTCCTGCTCCGGTGTCCAGATTGGCTGCACCCGTATTGAGCTGCTCTGCTCCTTCTGCCAGCGCCCCTACACCTTCTGCCAGCGCATTTGCATTTTCAAGCAGCGTACCAAGTCCATCATAAAGACCGGAAGAGCCATCACAAAGGCTGGTCATTCCATCTGTGAGCTCACCAAGAGCGCCTGTCAGATCATCGAGGGAGCCAATGCTTTCCTCGTCCACGCCGGCGAACAGTTCATTGGAGGCAAATGCTACGCTTGTACCAAGCTGAAAATCCGTAACATCGGCAGTAATCTCAACATAATCCGGTATCTCCAGCTGCTCCTTATCCAAATCCAGATTATTCTGAACTCCCGGAAAAGCATATCCCAAAACGATGGTTCTCGTTCCATCATTGATCGTTTTTCCGTTGCTTACTGTAATATTGCGAAAGCTGTCGTTATCCAGAAATGTTCCCTGCAGTACCATAAAAGGAACACTGATCGTCTCTTCTTCCCCATTGATCAGAACGGATTCGCACTGATTATTCTGATAATGGAAGCGAAGCGATACCTCACCGCTTTTTCCCGCAAGATCTTCCATGGAAATATCGGCCCCATCCAGCTTGCAGGAAAGGGAAACCTGCAAAGGCAGTTCTTTCTCCAGCGTGCCCTGGTAATAGATATCCTGTCCGTCTGCATTCCAAATGAGCTGATTCTCCGATTCAACGGAAAAATCTTCCTCTCCCTTAACATTTTCTATGTCCGATAATTCACTTCTGTCGGAAATCGTCTGACTTCCGGATACATTTTGAAGCCAGTCGCTGACGATGATCTTATTAACGTTCCCCTCCGCGTCTTCCAGTACATACACGGTTTCATCCTTCAGCACTTCTTCCCCGGACAAAACGGCTTCATTTGCCGAGGCGTCTGATTCCTCTGTCTGCTGATCCATTCCATATACCATAACCGGGGTTGCCATTTCCGCAGCCATCAAAGCTCCTGTTATCAGCACAGGCAAATAATTCCTTTTTTGTTTCATTTCCATAACCTCCAATCTTATTTCTCATCCTTAATACCGGTCATTCCCAGTGTTGTTTTACAGATTACTTTATCAAACAGCATAAACATGGCCGGCAGCAGGAGAATAACCAGGAGCATGCTGATCACAGCGCCTCTTGCCAGCATCATACACATGGAGCTGATAATTTCTATATCGGAATACAGCGCCACGCCAAAGGTGGATGCAAAAAGCCCCATTCCGGAAACCAGAATCGACGGTATGGAAGCCGAAAGCGCCGTTGTTATGGCATTATTCCTGTTACGACCGGACATTCGTTCCGCCTTGTAACGTGTCGTCATTAGAATTGCATAATCTACAGTGGCACCAAGCTCGATGGTGCTGATACAGATTGGGGTAATAAAGGACATGCTCTGACCTAAGTAATGCGGAAGACCCAGATTGATAAAAATACCCAGCTCGATTACCGCGATCAGAATAAACGGGAGAGATATGCTCTTTTCCACCAGGAGGATGATCAGAAATACCGCCAATATGGAAACAGCAGTAACAACCTTAAAATCATGACCTGTAATATCCGTCATATCTTTCATACACGGAGCTTCTCCAATCAGTTTCCCGGTCTCATCATATTTCTTCAGAATCTGATTCAGCTCATCGATCTGCCGGTTTACCTCATCACTTGTGGGGCGATAAGTGGAATTCAGCAGCAGAAGTTCATATTTCTCATTCTTCAAAAGCCCTGTTACGCTCTTCGGAAGCACTTCCTCCGGTATGCGGTTTCCAATAAGTGTCTCCAGTCCCAGAACATATTTTACGCCGTCAACCCTTTCCATCTCTTCTATCATCTTATAAACATCTTTCCGCGGAAGAGCCGGATCGATCAGCAGCATATGTGTGGATGCAATGTTAAAGTCTTCACTCAGCTTATCATGAGATACCACATAATTCATATCCTCTGGAAGGCATAGCCCGATATCGTAATATACTTCCTCATTTGCTTTTGTGTATCCGAACAAAGCCGGCAGCACAAGAACGGCTGCGATAATCAGAAGCACAGGAAAGCGCTTCACTATTATTCCGGCCGCATTATTCATTGCCGGCAGCAATGCTTTATGTCTTGTCTTTTGCAGCGGCTTGTCCAATACCAGAATCATTGCCGGCAGAAGTGTCACGCATCCAAGTACTCCGAATATCACCCCTTTTGCCATCACAATTCCCAGATCACGGCCAAGGGTGAAGGACATAAAACAAAGTGCTGCAAAACCGGCGATGGTGGTTACCGAGCTTCCCAGAATACTGGTAAAAGTAGATTTGATGGCAACAGCCATGGCTTCCTTTTTGTCCGGATAGTAATTGCATTGCTCATTATAGCTGTTCCAGAGAAAGATCGAATAATCCATGGTGACAGCCAGCTGCAAAACAGCGGAAAGTGCCTTGGTTATGTAGGATATTTCCCCAAAGAAAAAGTTCGTTCCCAGATTCAGGAGAATCATTGCTCCGATTGAAAGCAGGAATACAAAGGGTGTCAGGAAATTATCCAACAGGAACATCATCATAACAAGGGCCAGAATCACCGCCAACGCCACATAAGTCGCTTCTTCTTTTTCACAAAGTTCTCTCAGGTCTACGACAAGCGCCGTCATTCCTGATACAAAGCACTGTTCTCCACATTTGCTTCGGATTTCTTTGACGGCAGTCATAGAAGCGTCCTCCGATGTGGACGTGTCAAAAAAGACCGCCATCATCGTAGAGTGATCTGTGTTAAATTCCTGATAAAGCTTATCCGGAAGAACTTCCTTCGGAAGAAGATTTCCCTCGGAAGCGTCATACCATAATACTGTCTCCACGTGCTCAATATTCTCAACTTCCTTTTTGAGCTTTGCCACGTCTTTATCCGACATGTTTTCAAATATCAGAAAAGTAAAGGCACCTTTATCAAATCCTTCCAGCAGCTCATTCTGTCCGATCACGGTATCGATATCCTCCGGAAGATAAGTCAGCATGTCATAATTGACTCTCGTGGCCGCCATACCAAACACAGCCGGAATCAGCAGCAAAACGGTCAGGATCAGTATTGGAACCCTGCATTTTACAATACTTTTTGCGAATTTCATAATGTGACAACTCCTTTCTTATTTCGTTTTGCACACGCTTCCAATGATTATGGAATTATTGTGCCAGGCATTTCAACACGGCCTGACGGTTGTATGCTCTCGTCACATAATGCATAATGCTATCGGTTCATTATAGCGCCTGCAAAATTTTAAGAAACGGACAAATAAAAAGCGATGTCTGAAAAACAGACACCGCCTGAGATTTGTCTGAAATTCAGACATTCGCACCGTTTTGTCTGAATTTCATTCTTTTTTAATCATTTTTGCAATTTCGAGTGCTTTGCTTTTTTGGATTTCCAGCATTTCCCGTATCATTTCCACCTGCCCCTCCGGCATCCCCTCCGCCAGATAGTTCAGGGTCAATCCAAAACAGACACATTTATAATAGTTAATGATCGTATTCTGCGTTTCCTCCGGGATATCCTCATCAGCAAAGATGGAATGTACATATTGCCGGACAAAATATTCACTGACATTCATCAGATGATGTTCAAATACATCCCGGTTAACGGAACGGTATATATGCATAATCGCTCTTTTCCGATGAGATGAAAATTCAATGATCGCATCAAGACACTGTGAAATCGATGAGATCGATGTATACTTTGCAATGATGCTTTCTGCTTCTTCCTCAACAATTTCCTCAATCAACGCAGGCAGATCCCGGAAATGGTAATAAAACGAGTTCCGATTGATTCCGCATGTCTCTACAATGTCTTTCACCGTAATGTCACTGAGAGGCCGGTCGTTAAGGAGATCAATAAATGTATCTTTAATTGCTTTCCTGGTAAAATTTGGCATACCTTTAACCTCAAATCAACTACTGATAGTCCTTCATATAGTCCCCGTGTGCTTCGATCAGCTCGTCACACATGGCAATGATGTCATCAATGGACAACTCTGCTGCCGTATGCGGATCCAGCATCGCTGCCCGATAGATGTCTTCTCTCTTTTTGGTAACTGCAGCCTCGATCGTCATGAGCTGGCAGTTGATATTGGTCATATTCATTGCCGCACACTGTACCGGAAGACGTCCCACTTTTGTCGGGTGAATACCGCTTCCATCTGCCACACACATGACTTCCACACAGGCATCCGACGGAAGATTATCGATCAGTCCTTCATTGATCACGTTTCCACCAAATGTATATGGATTTCCTGTCACGATCGCTTCCATGATATGAGAAGCATATTCTTTGGAGCGTTCATGGGTGATCTCCCCATTTTGCAGAATGCGTTCCTTTTCTTCTTTCCATCCATCAATCTGTTTGATGCATCGTCTCGGATACTCATCCAGAGGGATCTTGTATTTCTCCACCAGCTCTGGATATCTGTTTTTCAGATAAAATGGATTATACTCTGCATTGTGCTCACTGGATTCCGTACAATAATAGCCAAAATGACGAATATATTCGTAGCGAACCATGTTGTCATGCTTCTCGTTATCATTCTTTTCTGCTGCTCTCTTTTTGATCTCCGGATACAGGTCGTTTCCGTCCTTATCCCGGATATCCAAAAGCCATGCCATATGGTTAATGCCGGCAATGATCTCTTTTCTTCCTTCCAGCTTATCCTCCATACCGAGCTGTTTGAACAGATCGGATGAGCACACCTGCACACTGTGGCAAAGACCGACTGTCTTCACTTTTGTATATCTTTGCATATATCCGCATAGCATTGCCATGGGATTTGTATAATTCAAAAGCCATGCATCCGGACAAACCTCTTCCATATCCTCTGCAAATGCTTTCATAACCGAAATCGTACGGAGTGCCCGCATAATTCCGCCAATTCCGAGGGTATCCGCAATTGTCTGGCGAAGGCCATACTTTTTCGGAATCTCGAAATCAAGAATCGTGCAAGGGTCATATCCTCCAACCTGAATGGCATTGACCACAAAATCCGCATTTCGCAATGCTTCCTTACGATTATCCACACCGCAAAAAGTCCGTATCGTTGCCCGGGATTCGTTCACATTCTGATTGATCGCACTCAAAATTATCTCCGATTCCTCCAGCCGTACCGGATCAATATCATAAAGAGCAATCTCCGCCTCGCAAAGTGCGGGACTGCACATACAATCACCCAGTACATTTCTGGCAAAAACGGTACTGCCGGCTCCCATAAAGGTGATTTTTAACATTTTAATTTCCTCCCTTTTATATCTCGATACCTGCATATCTGCAGATTCGCTTTCGTCATTGTAGCACACTCTTTCTGCATATTTCCATACGTTATTTTAAAGACGAGCAAAAATAAGGACACCCTTATAATATAATAAAAGGATGTCCTTCGTTACAATTTTCTATATGGTCTCGGCTACCCGGAGAACTCTTGTTGCATTTACCAAAAGCTGTTCTCTTGATAGGCTTCCGTTTTTAAGGGCAGCAAGCACCTTATCGTAATCCTTTCTGCATCCCGGCATAAAAAGATCTCCTCCCGCCTTAACCACTTCATTTGAAAGAGAATTTCTATGTACCGAGTTTGCGCTTTTCATCATTTCAATTACCCAGTCCGTCATGACGATTCCCGAAAAGCCAAATTCACATCGTAAAACATCTTCGATCAAGCCTCTATGTTCTGCAGTATGGATTCCGTTCAGGAGATTATAACTGGTCATTACTGCCTTGGGCTGTGCCTTTCTGACCGCAATGCCAAATCCCCTTAAATAAATTTCTCGCATAGCCCGTTCTGACACCTGCGAATTGTTGCAATATCGATTGGTCTCGGCGTTATTGGCTGCATAGTGCTTGATGGTGGTTCCACAGCCCTTATGAGACTGAACGCCCTGGGTGATTGCCGCAGCCATAAGACCCGAAACAAGGGGATCCTCTGAATAATACTCAAAGTTTCTTCCGCATAGAATGCTTCTGTGAATGTTTAAGGCCGGAGCCAGCCATAGGTTGACTCCGAACATTTCCATTTCCTCCCCCACAAGATCTCCAAAGGTTTTTGCAAGTTCGGTATTAAAGCTCTGGGCAATGGCTGTTCCAATCGGAATCATGGTTGCCGCCTGCTCCTTTATTACAGCTTTCCTGGGAGCCTTCGAACCTCCAACAAGAATTCCTGCAACAAACCTGGCTGCAGGTCCCATCATTTCAAGAAGGCTTGCCGGAATCGGGCTGGAATTCACCCCATGCGCGCCCTTTTCATCCTCATAGTATTCTCTGCAGAGTCTTAATCCTGCGGGCCCATCCGCCATGATAAGAGGTCTGATACCCAGGCGTTCAGAAAATGCCGTTGTCTCTCCGGCAGCTCCCGCCACATGGGTTGCCGCATTGCCGATAATGCTTAAGCCTTTTGCATTTACGTCAAAGTTTCCAATAACAAAATAAGCCAGCTCCTCATCCGAATACTTTTTGATTCTTTCATCGATTTCATAGGCCCTGTCAAACACTGCCGTAGTGGATGGCACGTCTTTTCCACAAACAGAAAGCCTTACTGCATGATCTGGAATCTCTTCCCTCTCCCTCTGATCCGACACAAGATCGACAAAATCAGGCCTGCCAAAACAATTCCTTGTCTTGATGGTGACAACGGTTTCATCAAGCGTAATAACAGCTGCAATCTCGGTGAATCTTGATGAGTTTCCGACTCTGACGATATAATCCCCGCCCTCAAGGATATAGCATGCCATCCCGTAATCGTAGGAAGCAAAATCGGAAAGCTTAAAGGTTATTTCCAGGGTTTCGCTTTCGCCTGTCTGAAGATTCCTGGTTTTTGCAAAACCGCAAAGCTCCTGATAGGCCTTGTCCAGCTTTCCATCGGGGAGTGATAAGTAAACCTGAACAACCTCCCTTCCTGCATATGTCCCGGTGTTGGTAACCTGCACCATTACCGTTATATCATCTGCCAAAACCGTTACGGATTCGGTATGTACCCTAAAGTCCGTGTAGGATAGGCCATAACCAAAAGGAAACAGCGGCTGTTTTTTGAAGGTGTCAAAATATCGATAACCCACATAGATTCCTTCGTTATACGCTGTCTCATTCCATTCCCCGAAAGACCCTGCTTTACAATAATCATCGCAGCCGGCCCAGGTTGTGGTCAGCTTTCCGGAAGGATTCTGCTTTCCCGTCAGGATGTCAGAAAGAATTCTGCCGCAGTCAACACCCAGCTGCGAAAGCAACAGGATATTTCCCACTTCCGTCACTGGCGAAAGATCGACCACTCCACCCACATTCAGCACCAGCATAAATTTCTCAAACTTTTTGCTGAGTTTGAGAATGTCCCGAACCTCTGTCTTTGTCAGCCGGACATCCCCTTCCTTTGCGGTACGGTCACTTCCTTCACCGGAATTTCTGCTGACTACATAAATTGCGGCGTCCGCATCTTCTGAAAGGGGCAAACTATAATCCGGCTCCGTCATCTCCCTGCCCATGGCATATAGAATGGCATTCTCGTGCCTGGCCTTTGCTTCCGCTTTAATGTCCTTATAAAAATCTTTCTTTGCAGATGCTCTTATTTTGTCGTATGCCTCCAGCCAGGTCTTTGTTGTAATTTCAAACCCTGCTCTTTCCAGCCCCTGCTCAATGGTATACGTAAATCTGGAATTCACCTCTCCTGAACCCGTGCCGCCCTTAACGGTATATCTCATACCCGAGCCATAGGCGGCAAGCTTACAAGGTCCCGGAAGCGGGAATTTTCCATCCTTTTTAAGTAAAACCGTACATTCTGCAGCATTGTCCAATACTGTAGTCATATGCTTGTTTTCATAGTAATACATCCCCGATTTCTCCTATGTACTATGTTACTGATCGTTGTTCTTTCTTGCTGCGATTTCCTCCTTCAATGCGGGAAGCGTTTTCTCAAGATCAAATCTGCTGGTCAGAATAAACATAACCACAAACATGATCAATGGAATCACAAAGCTAAATCCAAAGATTGCCATCTTAACAGCCTGCGTTGCTTCGGTAAGACTTGCATCGTAACGGGCTGCAGCCAGCATCCACCCGATCATGGATGCGCCGATACCGGAACTGATTTTTGAGCCGAAGCTTGTCGCAGAGTTGGAAGTCGCAACCATTCGGACACCATATTTATACTCGTTATAGTCAATTGACATTGCAGTCATTACACCTACAAGACACATCATCGGTATCGTTGCAAAGGTTGTGATACAACCCAGTATGCAGTAAGCCACAAAATAATTGTGGAAGAAGATCATAAGCGTGTTGGATAAGATTCCCATGGCAAAGCTGACCATAAGGGTCTTCGTTACGCCAAGCTTCTTTGTAAGAGGTCCAACAGCTACAAATCCAAGAAGTGTCGGCACGAGACCCACTGCGCCCAGAAGACCTACCAGGTTATCATCCCCAAAGATCCATTTGCAGTAATAGGTTCCCGCACTGGCGGAGACACTGTAAATTACGCACGAGAAAAAGTTCACCAGAAGGACAATCACCCAGTACTTGTTGCCAAAGAGCTTCCTGATTGCCTCGCCAAAGGGTACCTGCTCCTCATCCTCAGCCTGTACAGTCTCTGCAGGTTCTGCCCCAACCTCAACTGCTGTCTCACGGCTGGTTTTATAAGCAATAATACTGAAAATAATAGCAAAAACTCCGAGAATAGCGCCAAACTTCGCCCATGCCGCCTGGTCTCCACCCAGGGCATTTGTCAAAGGTATGATCCCAACGGCAAGAATGAACCCTGAGATATAGCCTGCAGCAGCCCTGAAAATTCCCATGTTTCCACGTTCCTCCTGGCTGTTGGTTCTGACTGTCATAAGTGAAGTGTATGGAATTGCAAAAGCTGTATAGATTACAGCGGATAAAAGAATGTTCGTAATAAGGGCATAAGCGATCTGCACCCCGGGCGCCGCCTTCGGCACTGTGAACACCAGCACCATGATAAAACCTGCAGGTATTCCTGCCCTGACCAGCCATGGTCGATACTTTTCCTTACCTGCCGGCGTGTGATCAACAATGTTTCCCATAATGAGGTCTGTAAATGCATCCAGCACCTTAACAATCAACAGTATCGTTGCCACAGCTCCCGCCGCAAGGCCTACCTTGTCTGTGTAAAAGTAAGTCACCTGTGCAACCAATGTAGACAGTGCATTTAACACAAACTGCCCAACGGCATCCCCAAAGTAATCTCCCTTCCTCATTACCTTCTGGACACCAAATTTGTCCTTCCCCAAAGGTTTTTTACTCATATCACAATCTCCTTTCACTTAAGTCGCGAATTGATAAGATAAGTTTAACAATAATACCGCAACGTGTATTGTAACTTTAGGTTATATATTGTAAATTTATCTACATAACGAAATATATATTTATATGAGGGAATCCATGACAGACGATATTTTAACCTTCAGCAATCTGTTTAACCGCTCTACCAATATCCCACTGGTAGTCTATGACACCATCACGGAGGACAGCACCTGCTTTCCCGCCAACAGTGATTTTCGCACCATAACGGACCATCAGCTGGAGGGATTTTATAATTTCCGAAAATCACCGGACTATTTTATCGCAGACTGCGGTTGCTGTTTCGGTTTTATTATTGCAAATTCCATAAACTATTTTCTGATTGTCGGTCCTGTTTTCAGCACTCCGGCAAGCGAGACCACGATCAGAGATTTTATGCATGAGATGGCCATTTCTCCGGAGCACAGAGATGTCGTCTCTGATTTTCTATGCAGTATTCCAAATTACACCTTTCCCCAGTTTTTACAAACTCTGGCTTATCTGAATTATTGTATCAATGACGAAGTGATCGATCCTATCAGCTTCTTTGAAATGGACAACATGACTGCAAGAAAGGCCCTGTCATCCATACATTCCGAATCCATGATCACGCGCAAGGAAAATGAGCTTCATCACAACACCTATCACTTTGAAAGACAGATGCTGACCCTGGTGCAAAACGGCGAAACGAACAAACTAAAGGAATTACTTTCCAATTCTATGCAGCTGAACGAGGGTCTCATGGCAGACAACGCTCTTCGGCAGCAGAAAAACATCCTGATTTCTCTGGCTACCATAGTATCCCGCAGCGCTATTGCAGGCGGAATGGATGTGGAACAGGCCTTCCAGCTTTCCGACGTATATGTACAGGATTGTGAAAAATCTCATGACATAACCTATATCAGCAATCTGTCTTATTCCATGCTCATGGACTTTACAGAAAGGGTAGCAGCAATTAAACTTCCCGGCGGCATGTCACAGGAAATCTTTGACTGCGTCCAGTATATAACGCGAAATGTAAACGCTCCCATTCAGGTGGGCGATGTCGCCGGATTTGTAGGCAGAAGCCGCTCCTATCTAAGCCGAAAATTTAAGGAAGAGCTGGGGTTTGACATTTCATGCTTCATCATGCGCTGCAAGCTTGAGGAAGCAAAGAGCCTGCTGACCTACACAGACAAAAGCCTGAGTGAAATCAGCAGTTATCTGTGCTTTTCCACGCAGGCTTATTTTCAGAATGTATTCCGGAACAAATATGGTCTCACGCCAAATGCATACCGCAAGAAGACCAAAAAACTTTAGGTGAATTCAAACACTCCTGCAGTCACTTCCCTGGCTGTGCCATCGGGGAGACATATGGTGGCCGTGCAGTTAGCCGGGATCTTTATCGAGAAAGCGTATTTTCCACTCACGATATTCCAGCCAGATTCAACGGTTCCAAACACGCTTTCATAGGAAGCCCTGGCATATTCGAAATCCCCACCGGGCCTTGGAGTGATCACAAAGTGATTCTCTCCGTCCACATTAATGCCGCACATGGTGGTAAAGAGCCATTCCACGCAGGCTCCCTTAGAATAATGATTCATAGAAGCTATGCCGCCCTGACCGTACTCGCCTTCCCAGCTCTCCCAGATCGTGGTTGCCCCCATTTTCGGCATGAAGAGCCACCCCGG
Organism: Blautia sp.; assembly: GCA_021443885.1. Classification (GTDB taxonomy): domain Bacteria; phylum Bacillota; class Clostridia; order Lachnospirales; family Lachnospiraceae; genus Blautia_A. The sequence goes on along the minus strand of JABUSW010000215.1, from coordinate 11,584 downwards.
CATCTCCTCGTTCTTCAGCAGCCTGTACGCAAGCTCAATGTCAATGTCTGAAAGAACGTAAAGAATCAGTGGTGTCGATAAAAAGCCGGTTCCGAGGCGCCAGTTATAGTCCTCCAACGCCTTTATAAGGCGCTTCTTCGCATATTCCGTCTGCTCTTCATCAAGAAGCTTCATGTAAAGAGGGCGAACCAGCTCTGCCTGTCTTCCGGTATCAAGCGTAAACTGCGGCAAAGTTCTCATGTTCTGATAAGCGCTCTTGCAACTCTCTGCGTATTTCCGAAAGCCCGCGGCATCCTTTTTATGCCCCAGCTCTGCGGCGATCTCCGCCATGATGCCCAACACATAAGCGGTGTAGGCTGTGGAAACCTCCGGATGGGGCTTCGCCATTTCCATGAAGTCCATTGCATGCACATCTTCAGGCTCAGCCCACTCCCCGTATGACTGCCCTTTATTCACCGCATACTTTCTTCCGATTTCCGAAAGACCGGACATCGTCTTTTTGTCTTTTGTACCCTTTCCAGCTCTTGAAAGCATAAAAAGAGCGTAGGCCTTCATTCGGCTATAATACTGTTCAATAATCCCACGGTCTCCACAAAGCTTCCACATGCGATAAGGAATCAGAACTCCCACATCGGCCCAGCCTACAGAGCCGTCCATAGATCTCATGTAAAAATCAGTTCCTCCATAAGGTGCGATCTGCGGAAGATTGCCATTCTTGTGCTGAAGATCATAGACATCCTTAAGATATTTCTTTATAAAGGGTGCACAGTCCATAAGATACTGAGCCGTCTTATAAAAAATCTGAATATCTCCTGTCCATCCATGACGTTCTCTTGTGGGACAATCTGTCGGAACATCCAGAAAATTATTCTTCTGGGACCACACTGTATTCTCCACCAGCTTATTCAGCAACTCATTTGAAGATTCAAAGAAACCCGTTCTCTCAATGTCCGAATAGACCGCAATGGCTGTGAAATCCTCCAATGTCCACTCCACGTCGGTTTCAACCTGCACCAGCTGGAAGCCGAACACAGAGAATGTGTTCTTATACTCATTCATCCCTTCCTTGCAGGTGTAATTAATCTCCTGAAGCGTCGATGCTGCAAGCTTTTCCCCATTCTTTCCCTTACGGCAGTTCTGGATGTTAAGCTGCGTAAATTCCCCATCCTTGTCAAAAATCTCTCCACAGCGAAGCCTTATTTTCTGTCCCTTATGCGCATTGAGCCTAAAGCTTATGAAACCCGCAATGTTCTGCGGAAACTTAATCACTTTCTTACCGGAAGGCGTTGTAATCAGTTCCACAGGCTTAAACGTCTCATGTTCACTGACCTTCACATTGTTGGAAGCTGACGGAATAACATTATGGGTCGTAACGAGAGCACTGCCTCTGTAACCAGGTGTCTTTCCTGCATCCACCCGCTCACCATCCTTGTTGTCCGCAAATGCAATGGGGCCGTCATTGCTCCATAAAAAGCTTTCATCGGTAATCAGCGACATAGTACTGCCATCCTCGTAGGTCATCTCGAGCTGAGCAAGCAGCTTTGTCTGCTTTCCATACCAGCTTAAGATTCCCCAGGCGCCAACAGAGCCTCGATACCAGCCATCTGCCAATTCAATCGTCAGTGTGTTTTTTCCTTCTTGCACCATATCGGTCACATCATAGGTCTGGTACTGAACACGTTTGGTGTAATCCGTGTACCCCGGAGCCATAACAAAGTCGCCCACTCTCTCACCGTTAAGATGGGACTCATAAAGTCCGCAGGCCGTTATATATAGTCGTGCTTTTTTAACCTTTTTGGCTGAGAACTCCTTCTTAAAACAATCCACCGGATAACGGTATACCCTGCCCACGCCCAGAAAGCCGTCTCTTAACTCATTTTTTCTGCACTTTGCCTTGTAATTTCCAGAGATCCACTTCGCCTTCCATTCCTGTCTTTCAAGCAGTCCCCACTCAAAGAACGCTTCTTCAGACCACGTGCCGGCTTCTCCGGCTTCATCAAAAAGCCGCACCCTCCAGGTGATCCTTTCACGGCTTACGGGTTTAAGATCCAGCACAATTCCCGTCATGGCGGCCGTTACCACCTTGCCGGACTCAAACACCGTTCCCAGGTCTCCCCTTGCCTCAATTTCGTAAGCTGTCTGTGCCACTCCGCCTTCACAATTCCAGCTGACGGTAATCTTCTTTTCATCAATTCCAATTGGATCGTAAAGGCCGATGGTCTTAAGTTTTATTGCCTTCATAAATCGCTTCTCCTCATCATACAAAACACTTGTCAATAAATCTCCGGACTTCCTTCAAATCTCTCTTTGCTTCCGGGATAGATGTTATTATGGGATGTGCATGGATCGTATCGGGATGTGAAATGAATTCAACCCGTACCCGCTGTTTCTTTAGTTTTTCAATCAATTTGACGGAATCATCCCTAAGCACCTCATTCTCTGAATACGTAATAAACACCGGCGGAAATCCTGTAAAATCACCCAACAACGGTGATACATAAGGATTTTTAGTAATCTCCCTGTCATCCGTTTGCAGATAGCTTACATACATCTCCTCGACAATGTTGGTGAGAATTGCATCCCTTGCGTAATTCTCCCGATAACTGTCCAGCTCCTCAACGAACTGCAGCGTTGGAGAAAACACCGCTGCTCCCGCCGGAAGCCTGCCTTTATGAGCCTTTTCCATCAGCAGCGTTGCCAGTGTCAGGTTTCCCCCTGCGCTCTCACCCAGGATGAATATATTCTTTGCTCCGTAATCCTCGCAGAGGCGGTCATAAACTGTATAACAGTCATTAAGCCCCGCCGGGAAGGGATGCTCCGGTGCAAGCCGGTAATCCACAGCCGCCACATTATAGCCAAGCTTGTCAGCAACGCAGGTGGTAAACATCCGCTTTGATTCCACGGCTCCTGTGCAAAAGCCTCCTCCATGCGTGTAGAATACAATCCTGTCTTTTGGATTTCCCTGCTTTGTAATGATTTCCACCGGGACCTCATTCATTTTTTGTAATGAGATGTCCACGGACTTTGGCGTTTTGAAAAACCTTACCTGGCGCAGTTCTTCTTCCCTTGCCTTAACGTAATCTCTGGGATTCCCGGGATCAAAGGGCTTTTTTCCTTTTCTTAATATGCTGCAAAGAATAGAATTAAAAACACTCATATAAATCACTCCTCATACTTACCTCTCAGAAGGGGCCCCCACACCAGGCACACAACTCCCCGGCGAATCCTCTTCGAGTAATACGCTTTATTCATTAACGATATAATACCGTTTTATCGCCTCGTTGTATTGTAAAATCATATTTCAGATTGTAAATATACGCCATTACTCAACTTTATCTTTTTGCTTCCGCAATTTGCATATCCCGCTTCGCTGCACTTGTTTTTTTATCGCAATTTACTATAATGATAGAAGCTGGTTCGTTGTTTCTGAAATAACGATACCAAATGCCTGGCTGATTTTTTAAAACGCATGGGAGGTGCCCCGTTGATTTCGGATCGAAATACAGACCGTTTCTGTCTTGGCGCAATTATGCTGGCCGTTTTAATTGCAATCGGAGTTCTGGCCGGATCTATTTTCTTTTCCCGGGAAGAAGAGCCGGAAAACAATAACAAGAAGCAAACAGCTTATCTTTCCACGGACTATGCAGATATAATCTTTGATGACAGCTTTGTACATGAAATTGACCTTCAGATGCCAGCTGTAAACTGGGATTATCTGGTACGAAATGCGGAAGAAGAACAATATGTCCTTTGCAATGCCTTGATCGATGGAGAACTGGTAGAAAATGTGGCCATCCGCCCGAAAGGGAATTCTTCTCTGACTGCAATCAAGTCACAAGGCAGTGACCGTTTCAGCTTTAAGCTCGAGTTTGACCACTATAGAAAAACGAATACATACCATGGACTGGACAAGCTGGCACTGAACAATCTCGGCCAGGATGTCAGCTGCATGAAGGATTATCTGTCTTACCACATGATGAATGAGATCGGTATTCCTGCGCCCCTGTCCAGCTATGCCCAGGTCAAGCTGAACGGAGAGCCCTTCGGACTTTATCTGGCCGTCGAAGCCATTGAAGATTCCTTCGCTTACCGGAATTATGGAGACGACTTCGGAAATCTGTACAAGCCGGAAAGCTTTGCCATAGAGACAATCACGCCGGAGACTTTCCTCAGCATAGAAGATTCCCCCTACGGGGAGGACAATCCAATGGAAAAGGATTACACGGTTCTGGGCCCCGGAGATCGGGTGGATATTCTGGGAAGCATGGCCAGAGGGCCTTTTGAGATGTGTTTTGGAGAACTGATGGAACCTGCATCTCTGAAATACATCGGAGAGGATCTTGACCAATACCGCGTATTCTTTGACGCTTCGGTGTTCAGCCAGACCAAAAGCGATCAGGAATCTCTCGTTTCTGCTCTGAAAAAACTGAATTCATCTGATAACCCTCAGGAAGCAATAGACCTGGACAGCGTCATCCGCTATTTCATCGTGCATAACATCGTCAATAATTATGACGGCTATACCGGCATATTTGTCCATAACTATTATCTGCGCGAGCATAACGGAAAGATTTCCATGATTCCCTGGGATTATAATCTTAGCTGCGGTATTTTTACCTTTGAATCTGCAATAAAAAGTATCCTGGGAGAAAACTCTCCCTATACCGTAAATATGCAGGTTGGAAATGCCATGGATGACAAGACCAGCATGATCAATTATCCCATCGATACACCTACCTTCACCGTTTCTGTAGAGGACAGACCGCTGCTGGCTGCCATCCTGAAAAATGACCGCTGTCTGGAACAATATCACGAAGTCTTCCGGGAGTTTCTGGATTTCTATTTTGCCAGCGGAAAATTCGAGGAAGAATATCAGAAGCTCTGCAGCCTGATCACCCCCTATGTAAAGCAGGCACAGACTTTTTACAGTGATGAACAGTTCGAAAAAGCCTCGGAGGCTGTGCATGAATACTATATTCTTCGGGAAGAAAGCATTCGAAGACAGTTGGACGGTACCCTTCCTGCCACTCTGGAAGGGCAAAAGGAGGACTTCTCCAACCTGGTGGATGCATCGCATGTCAATCTTGCTTCCAGTGTCACCTTCGACAGTCTGATTTTTGGCATCCGTTCCCAGGACGTAATCGAAATTCTGGATGCCATCGCAGGAGAACAGCCGCACACCTCTGAGGGCGTCACCAAAGTAATTGCCGATGCGACAGCAGATCCTTCGCAGATTGTATCGATTGCCGGACGGGTACTGAAATCCAGCCGTTTTCTGAAAAACACTCTCCGTTCTGCAGTAACCGGTCCGGTTCTGTTTGTTCTATCGCTCATTCTTCTGATGGCGGCAAGAAAATGGATCATGGGTTACAGCCGCTTAAAACAGCCGTACCCCATAACAGAGAAAAAAAGGAAAACACAAAAAGCCGCAAAGGACAAAAGAAGGGAGGGTTGAGCATATGAAAGAAATGCAGTTTCGTCATGAATACAAGCATTACCTTAATTACGGTGATTATCTGGTCACCAGAAAACGACTGGCGGCTGTGATGAAAAGAGACCCTCATGCAGGGACTGAAGGCATCTATCAGATACGAAGCCTGTATTTTGATACGTCCGACGATAAAGCCTTACAGGAAAAAATCAATGGTTTCAGTGAGAGGGAAAAATTTCGTATTCGCTGTTACTGTGCTTCCTCCGAAGACTGTCCACCCATTCCCCCGGACACTGCAAAAGCAAAACCGGACTCTGCAGCATGCATGGAAAGCCGGAACTCTTTGCTCTTTGCAGACTGGCACATGCATCCGGATGTGCGCTTTATCCGTCTGGAGAAGAAGGTAAAGCAGCGCGGAATGGGGTACAAGGTATCCACACTGCTTACTCTGGAACAGACGGAAAATATCATTTCCGGCAAGTGTGACTGGATGGCTCAAAGCGGCGATGCCTTGCTCCTGGAGCTCTACAGCAAAATGAAAATGCAGGGGCTTAGACCCAAAACCATCGTCGACTATACCAGAGAGCCTTTTTTGTATCCAGCGGGAAATGTACGTGTCACGCTGGATTATAACATCCGCACCGGGATTCTGGAGACGGATATGCTGTCAGCAGATATCGCAACGGTTCCGGTAACCCCCGGACTTTTCCTTCTGGAAGTGAAATACGATCATTTCCTTCCGGATATGATCCGCGATATCGTACAGCAGCAATATCGGGAAGAAAGTGCCTTCTCAAAATATGAAGCCTGCAGAATATTTGGATAAAATTATTTAAATAGAGGAGAATCGAACTATGAGCTTTAAAGATATTTTTACATCAGATATGCTTTCCAGAGTAACCGCTGTATCCGTGACCGACATGTTTCTGGGCGTACTGCTTTCTTTTCTGGTTGGAACCTTTATTTTTTATGTCTATAAGAAAACCTTTAACGGTGTTATGTATTCCGCCAATTTTGGCCTGACCCTGATTGCATTGTGCATGATCGCTTCGATTCTGATCATGGCCGTTTCCAGCAATATCGTATTATCCCTGGGTATGGTCGGAGCCCTCTCTATCGTACGTTTCCGTACTGCAATCAAGGAGCCCCTGGACATTGCCTTCCTGTTCTGGGCCATTTCTGCCGGCATCATTCTGGCCGCAGGCATGATTCCTCTGGCAGTATTCGGCAGTGTTTTCTTAGGTATCATAATGTTGAAATATGCCAACCGAAACGTTAAGGAAAATCCATACCTGCTGGTGATCCATCTGGAAGATTCCGAAGCAGAAGACGCAGTCCTGGAGTTGATAGAGCATAACACAGAACGCACTCTTGTAAAAGGAAAAACCTTTTCCAAAGACGGTCGGGAAGAATTGACGGTGGAGATCCGGCTGAAAAACGGAGAAAGTGTTTTTGTAAAAAACATTCAGAAAATAGCTGGTGTGGAGCAGGTCGTCATGGTAAGCTACAACGGTGATTACATGCAGTAAATATACGTTTCGGCCGGTCCTCATCAGCATAAGTCCGGCCTTGGTTTTCGCAAAATTCAGCTTATGATATAGTTTCCTTTTTCATCCTTTACAACCTCTACTTGCGTGGTAATATTTGCTTCCAGCAAAGCCACATGACTGATAATACCAATCATGCCATTCGATCTTCGGACACTTTCGAGGATCTCCATGGCGTCATTTATGGAACGGTCATCCAGTGTCCCGAAGCCCTCGTCTATGAAGAGGGCTTCTATTTTTACGCCGGATTTCTGTGCCACGGTGGACATACCGATGGAAAGCGCCAGAGAAACCAGGAACTTTTCGCCCCCGGAGAGCATTTTTACGCTTCTGCCACCCTGTTCAGGGCTACGGCTGTCCTGCACAGCAAGTTCAAGCCCGCGCTTGTTGCCGGTGCCCTTGTCGTCGGTACGGAAGAGGCGATAACGGCCACCGTGAACCTTTTCCAGCATATGATTAGCCTCCTGCAGAACCTGCCCGAACATAATCGCCAACACATAGCGCTGTAATCCCATGCCGGTATCACCGCGGAGAGCTTTTGCAAACAAAAGATCCTGCTCCGCCTGATGAATCTCCTGCTGATAATGTTTGTTTTTTGCAGTAAGGATCCTCTGCTTTTCGGTCAGACGTTTGAGCGCTTCGCCGCAGGCTGTCTTCACTTTTGTATGATTATTCTGCTGCGTTTTGATTTCTTCCTGTCGTGCCAGGAAGGTGGATGCATCCGGCTCAGTCTTACCGGCAAGTTTTTCCCCTGCCTCGGTCAGTTTCTTCTTATTCTCGACCGTGCGGGTTTCATGGGAAACAACTTCCTCGAGCAGCTTGTTCCGTTTACTCTGCTCCAACAGTGCGGATTTTACAGCTGCAACCGATTCATAGCCCCTCGCAGCAAGTGCTTCCTGCAATGCGCTTGCGGCTGTCCCGGCAGCTGCTTTTGCCCCCGCAAGTTCCTGCCTGGCCGTCTCTCGCTGTGCCTTCAGGCTGGAGACCGTATTCTTTGCGTTTTCCAGGTAATTCTGCAGTTCTTTTCCTTTGGCTTCTGCAGCCGTCTTTTCCATCTCTGCTGCCTGAACTGCTTTATTGAAAGCCTGCAAACTGTCGATACCAGGGATCCTGCTTGCTGATGCGTTATTGAAATTTGCTTCTGCTGATGCCGTGGCAGCCGCAGTCCCAGCCAGCTTCTGCTGTGCAGCATTGCGGGATTTCTCTGCATTCCTTCGGTCTGCTTCCGCAGCATCCCAGGCTTTCCTTGCCTTCTCCTTCTCTGCCTCGGCCCGGTCAACCTGCGTTTTGGAGATGCCCTCTGCAGTCCTTGCCGCAGGCTCCGGATGATGTATACTGCCGCAGACGGGACACTTTTCATCCTCCCGCAGCTGCGATGCAATCTCTCCGTAAATACCCGCGAAATAGCGATCCCGGTACTGCTTTGCAGTATCCTCCGCAACGTTATAGAACTCAAAAGCTTTTCCAGCAAGATCAGCAGCCTGTATTTCTTTATTCTCGGCCTGTTTTGCTTTGGCCGCCGCCTGTTTCTCTTCCTCCTGCGCTTTGGAGAGTGCCGCAGCTAATACATCCAGTTTCAGATAAGTATCCCGCTTTGCAGCAAATTCACCCAGCTTTGTCTGCAGCTTCTCTGCTTTTCCCTCATCGGTAAATTGCTTAACAGCAGCGGCAGCCTGATCTTCCGCTTTCTGGGCACCAGGCAGCTTTTGGTCGATATCCGCAAGCTGTTTTTCACGGTCCAGCGCCTTAATTGCAGAAGATTCGGCATCCCGGATCAGCGAACGCAGCTCTTCTGCCCGGTCAGCTGCTTCGTATTGCCTGCGCATCCGCTCCACAGCAGAATTTTGTGCTTTCAATTCTGTTTCCTCTCGCTCCAGCTTATGCAGTGCGCCAAAATCCCCGGCAAGGAGCTTATCCGCATCCAGTGCCGTCTGCTTGCCTTCAGCATCAAAAGCTATGAATGCATCCTCGTTTGCCTGCAGTTCCGCCTGCAATGAATCAATGCGGTCTGCCAAATCTTCGAGGCTGTCGAGATTATCCTCCGCAAGGCTGTTTTTGACTGCATTATTCTCTTCCTCCAATGCTTCCTTTCTTAACTTTGCAGCATCAAAGAAATGTACCGCATACTTATCCCAGCTTTCGGAATTGAAGATTTTCTTAAGTATGTCTTCCTTCTCACTGGAGGAGGCTGTCAGGAACCGTTCAAACTGCCCCTGCGGTAACAGTACGACCTGTCGGAACTGCTCCTTGGTAAGACCCACGAGCTGCTCCGCCTTCTTATTCATTTCGTCCTTTTTGGTGTTCTGAAAGAAGGGAATCACATTGCCCTCTTCGTCCATTTCACCTGCTTCCAGCTTTTCGTTGAAGTTTTTGCGTGCTTTGGTCAGCCTTCTTTCAAACCGGTAAGTGTGTCCGTTTACGGAAAACGTAAAGGTAACTACGGTAGGAACATCATCCGGTGACTGGTTACAGCGCCACTGTGAAAGGTCATTGCGCCCCGTCTTATCCTTTTCACCAGTACCGCTGCTGCCTCCGTACAAGGCAAAGGTCATGGCATCAAATATGGTGGTCTTTCCGCTCCCGGTGGGCCCTTTGATGAGGAAGATTCCTGCTGAGGAAAGTTTTTCAAAATCAACAATCTGCTCTTTGACATAGGGTCCGAAGGCCTGCATTTTCAGAAGTAACGGTTTCATTTCAGTTCCTCCTCTGCTTCTCTTACGGCTTTACGGAACAACTCCAGCTGGTGTGCATCCGGCTCCTCCTTCAGATTGTCCAGGCAGAACCGGACAAAGACTGTCTCCGGGTCTGCTTCCAGTTTCTCAAGCTCCTGCTGGGTCATGCTAATGCGGCTGTCCTCTCCATCAAAGCGCTTCCCTGCATAATCCCGCACATTGGGATATATAGCTTCCAGGCTTGCCATGGTCTCAAGCCCGGCGTAGGCATCCGTAATCTGCAGCCGCACATAGCCGGTGCGTACTTCCTCACTCACCTCTGCATCCAGCAGCTCTGAAAGGGTCCCGGTGAGGGTTGTCCAACGATGCAGCTGTGGAACCGGAATGATCTTTTCGCTCATATCTGCGGTATCCACCACGGTAACACTCTTTTCCTGGCTCTCTTCCTTTCCGAAAGAAAGGGGCATCGGCGTACCGCAGTAACGAACACCGGGCGACACTGTCTGGGGCTTATGGATATGTCCCAGGGCAACATAATCAAACCCTTCAAAAACCTTTGCCGACACATTGGCGGCATAGCCGATTACAGCGGCGCGGTCACTGACGGAAGTCTCGGAATCCGTAATAAAGGCATGGGCAAGAATGATATGCTTTTTCGTAGAATCAAAGCTCTGGCGGATCACATCCATTACCACCTTGTAAGCAGATTCCAGGTTATGAATCTCGTCTTTCCGCTCCGGATATATGCTGCGAACCTTCTCTTCGGAGATCCAGGGCAGCAGATAGATGTCAGTATCCCCGATAGATACATAATAGGGTTCTGCCTCCAACATCCCCGCCACATGAAGTCCTGCCATAGTCAAGAGATCCCCGCAGGTGGAAAGGCGCTCGGCACTGTCATGGTTTCCTGCAATAATCAGTACCTGCTTTTCAAGCTTTTTGCAAAGCCGGGACATGGCGGCATCGTATAGACTGATAGCCTCAGCGGATGCTACGGAACGGTCATACACATCACCGGCGATGAACACAGCATCCACCTGTTCCTGTTCTGCAATTTTGCATATGGCATCAATAAAATATTGCTGGTCTTCTTTCAGGCTGTAGTTGCCTTCCATGGCACCCAGGTGCCAATCCGAAGTATGTAAGAATTTCATATCATCCCCCGATTACCTGCACCTGGCACATCTTCATCGTCGCCAGTGCATTCTCATGTGATTGCGGCGTTACACCTGCACAGCACTCTGCCTCCACGGCTACCGGCACTTCCGGAATGCTTGCCTTTGTGATCAGAACATTAGAGACAACGCAGATATCGGTGCAGAGGCCGATAAAAGTCACCTTCTCGATCTTCTCCTCTGTATTCATCTTGCAAAGGAGTTCCCCAAGATAAATGCTTCCGAAAGTTGGTTTATCGATCACTTCCTCTTCCTCCACATATTCACGAAGCTCCGGAACGATCTGCCATCCCTCGGTATTCTTGATGCAATGTTCCACTGAAAGGTTTCTTCCCTCCTGCGTTTTCAGATAATCACCATAATGGGTGTCCCGGGTAAAAATAACCATTTCACCGTCAGCTTTCGCCTGCGCGATACGCGCCTTTACCTTCGGTACGATCCCAATGGCCTCCTGCGTGCCAAGAGAACCATTTACAAAGTCAACCTGCATGTCTACAACTACTAAAACTCTCATTTTATTTCCTCCCTATCTGCTGTAAATATATTCTATTTTGTGTTTTTCGGCAGTTTTATTTTGCTTTTTTCGGATTTGAGGTTCTCGATTTAGTACCTCGTTCGCAAAATAACTGGCTTAATGCGAAGAATGATTCTTCGAGAGTGCTGTTCAAAAAACGTAGACGTAGCGGGCTACGGCGAGGCTTTTTGAATGGTGCTATCGGGAAATCAGGCAAGCATTTGGTCCAGTTATTTAAGAAACGA
>JABUSW010000357.1 GCA_021443885.1 Blautia sp. | reverse complement strand
GGGAATCTGCAACTACGATTCTATAAAAAGGTGCTTTCTTCTGTCCCATTCTTCTTAATCTGATTTTAACTGCCATTTTTGTTTTCCTCCATAATGTGTTTGTTCTTGATTCTATTTATTTTGCCGCGCTGATGCGCGATTTATTTAAAAGGGAAGCCGGAAGCCACCTCTTTTAGCACTTTTTCCGCCCATTAATCCGGGCATCTGTTTCATCATTTTCTTACTTTGTTCAAATTGTTTCACCAGTCGGTTCACTTCCGCAATATCCACTCCTGCCCCCCTGGCAATACGGTTCTTGCGGGAAATGTTCAGAAGAGATGGATTACGTCTCTCCTGGGGTGTCATAGATAAAATGATGGCCTTTGTACGATCCATGGCTTTCTCATCGATCATGCCTTCAATATCCTTCATCTTACTGTTCCCCATTCCCGGAAGCATATTCAGGATACTGCTGATTCCACCCATATTGTTCATCTGTTCCATGCTGGTCAGATAATCATCGAAATCGAAATCCATTTTTTTGAATTTCTTCTGCATCTCCTGGGCCTTATCCTGGTCCACGGCAGCTTCCGCCTTTTCGATAAGGCTCATGACATCTCCCATTCCCAGGATTCTGGAAGCCATTCGTTCCGGATAAAACTGTTCCAGATCCGACAATTTCTCACCCATACCCACGTACAAAAGCGGTTTGCCGGTCACGGCTTTAATGGAAAGTGCCGCACCGCCACGGGTATCGCCGTCTAATTTTGTCAGGATCACGCCATCGATGCCTACCTTATCCGTAAAGGTTTTGGCCACATTCACCGCATCCTGTCCGGTCATGGCATCTACAACCAGAACGGTTGCATCCACATCAATATTTGCCTTTATGTCAGACAGCTCCTGCATCATGTTCTCATCGATGTGCAGCCGGCCTGCTGTATCGATCAGGACCACATTCTGCTGATGACTTTTCGCATGCTCGATTGCTGCCCTGGCAATATCCACGGGACGGTTTCGGTCCCCCATGGAAAACACCTCAACACCCTGTTTCTCGCCATTGACCTGAAGCTGTGTGATTGCAGCCGGCCGGTATACATCACAGGCTACCAGCAGCGGATGTCTTCCCTTGGACTTTAACTTTCCTGCCAGCTTTGCCACTGTCGTGGTCTTTCCTGCACCTTGCAGGCCTGCCATCATGATCACGCTGATCTCACCCGGATTCTTCAGGGGGAGCTCCGTCGTCTCACTGCCCATCAGATTCACCAGCTCATCATTTACGATCTTAATGACCATCTGCCCCGGATTCAATCCGTTCATAACATCCTGACCGACTGCCCGTTCCTGAACAGCCTTTGTAAACTGTTTTACCACCTTGAAGTTAACATCTGCTTCCAGCAGTGCCATCTTCACTTCTTTTAATGCGATCTGAACGTCCTCTTCTGTCAGGCGGCCTTTGCTGCGAAGCTTCTTGAACACATTCTGTAATTTATCTGTCAAGCTTTCAAATGCCATCTGCTACAATTCCTCCAGGATCCGACTGGATATTCTTCCAATCTCCTCCACACCGTGTTCATCCGCCAGCCGGCTGATTTCCTGAACCTGCTTTTGAATGTTCACAAATTTATTCACCAGATGAAGCTTCTGTTCATAATCTTCCAATGTCATGTTGCACCGTCTTATCATGTCATGAACTCCCTGGCGGCTGATTCCCAGTTCTTCCGCCACTTCGCTCAAGGAATAATCCTCAAGCACAACACTTTCATATACCTGCTGTTGGCGTTTCGTCAGCAGTTCTCCGTAAAAATCGTACAACAATGCCTGTTCTACAAACTTCTCCATCTGTAATCACCTTGGCTATCATACTCCAAACAAAAAAAGATGTCAAGTATTTTTTCTTGACATCCATTTAGCCCTTAATATATTCTTCGTTTTCTTCGCGAAAATTAAAACAGCGGATATAACGCTGGTTTGTGAAGGTGTTCGTTCCATTTTGTACTGTAATGGAAACCTTCACAACATTTTCCGGATAACCCTGCATTTTGGGATAGAAGGACAGATCTGCCACACGAAATCCCATGTAGGCTTTATCGTCCATTGTCCAATCCGCATTGTTAAAGATCACGCTTCCTCTGTCTCCCTTAATTGCGTCATGTCGAATAATGAGCCGCCCGTTCTCCACCAGTATATGGACTTTGTCCGCACGCGCTTTTTCAAAAGTCACGCTGTCGCCGGAGAAAACCATCTGACTGATATCCCCGCTTTGATTGTTGGTATTTCTGGAACCCTGCGCGCCCTCCAGCTCACCGGCTATTTTATCCAGCAGAATATCAGTAACCTGAATCCCCTCGTTGGAGCTACGGATGTTATGATAAGTTTCATAACCTTTTACCAGAATACCGGAGGTTCCCGCAAAGAAGATCAGCATTACAGACATCGCAACGATCATTTCGATCAGTGTTGTACCCGCTCGTCTATTCTTTTTCAGATTCCTGTACCGTTTCCACATAGTACCGTCCTCCTTTAGAATTTCCTCGTTTTACAACCCTCACCTTAATCTGCATACTATCCGAAGAATCTTCCGAAATCAGGACCATATCTCCGGTTACACCGGAAAGCTGTCCGCTTCCCGTCTGATAGTATGCAGCGTCTTTTTCCTGCGTCTTCTTTAAACTGATCGCTGATTTCTGTGTCAATGCGGATGCGGACCTGACTGCAGACAGCCATACTAATACAGTGAGCATAACAATGGTAAAAGCAACAATAAGCTCTACCATCGTCATTCCGGCTTTCTTATATTTTCCCCGAAAGCAATTCTGCATCGTATATCCTCCTGTATAACGGATCGCAGGGTTTCTGCATCCAACCTGTTTCCTATCCTCTGCTCTCCAGATCGAAAGACCAGTCTTCCAACCAGTAAATGGATGTACCATATGGAGAAGCAGATGTATAGCTTTGCACGGTACCGTCCAGATCTTCTACCAATTCCTTCTCCGGTGCAGTAATGTTTACTGTATACACAGAAGTTACCGCACTTTCCCTCCTGCCGGACCGGCAGGATACGATTACCCCAAGTTTTGGGCTTTTTCCGGCATTGGGCGCATACACTTCCGGTTCTGAGAGCATTGCAGAGTCATCATTCAACCAGTATAAAGTAACCTTGATCTTATAGTTCTGATCGATCTCGCCGCTGCCATCCGAAGGAAGACGGACATCGTAATCCCTCCAGGCCATATCACTTCCATGACCGGAAGCCTCACCGTATTCATCCCAGTATGCCCAGCCATCCTGCAATATCCGGCTTCTGACATAACTCCACAAAGGATTTGTTTTCTGAATCGTGAGCATTTTATTCTCAAAGTCCGTCTGTGGATTCGGACTGCCCAGATCCGGAACCACATGAACATCAGCAAGCTGCCGGTCCAACACTTCGCTGATGCTCAGAGCCAGTTCTCGGCATTGTGTTACCTGATCCTGCCTTAAGACGGTGTTATGAAGCACCTGAGAAGACGAAAGAATCGAAACAGAAAGCATAAGAAAAGCGACCATAAGAAAAAGTGCCAGGGGTAAAGCTGCACCTCTTTGATTGTATAGTGCTTTCTGCATTCTGTGTCTCATCTTTCGGTTCCCTCTTTTCATACAGCATCATAATCATTGTAATCCATCCCGTAGTCAATACTGTTGAACGGAACGATATCCAGATCGTACGGATACTCAGACATATCCTCCGAAATCTCCGGATCATCCGGTATTACATCCGGGACAATAACCGGCGATTCTTCGTAATAGGTATCATTCTCCGGATAAGAATCCTCCGGATATGGAACGTATTCGCCCCACTCATCATAGCCTGGCTCAACGATACCGCTATCATCAATTACAGGATCTTCCGGATCCGTATACTCATCTTCCGGTGAATCCGGAATCACAATATCTTCTTCCGGGTCAGAATCGATCCAGCCATCTTCATATGCAGAATCATCCAGTTCATCCGTATCGCTGTCTTCCTCTTCCGGTTCTTCCAGGGGCTTCTCCGGAACCGGAACCATAACCGGAGCGGACCACCCCGTAACCCCGCCTCCCTGCGGCAGAATCAAGGCTGTTTCAACGGTAATCAAATCTCCAGGCAAAAATGCAAGGTCAAAACGCAGCGGATCCAGAAGGGCAATAGCCTCATAGCCGTATTGATCCTCTGTGTAACAATGTGCACTCACATAATACACTCTTCCACCCAGACTTTCGGGCAACGTGATCCGGTAAAGGACCGCTCCGCCATAAAACATCTGAGATAACTCATAAACTGCATCCTCACGGTCAGACAATGACACCTCCGGAGGTGTACCGATACTCGGTCCTTCTGCATACGCACGGAGAGGTTCCGGTACTTCCGTCTGCCCTTCGTACCATGTTGCGATCAAAGAGTTTTCAAATACCTCTGCGTACTCGTCGGACACAAAGGACTGTATCTGAAGCTGTCGTGTGGTAAACGCTGCTTTCCCGGGTCTTTCATAAATGGATTCGACATCCGGAAGCTGAATATACAATTTGCTTCCATCCTCCTGAAGAGACATGGACGCCCCCATGATCAGGGTATACTGCTCGTCGATCTGCAGCAATACATCATACGGAATCATACCGGGATCGATCAGTACCATTTCCGGAATTCCTTCTACATGTGCGCGATATGGATATACCGGATTCCCATAGGAATCCTGCTGGTTCGGGTCGAAGCCCGAAGCCGTTGTTGCATAATAAAAATCGTATCCGTTCTCCTTCCTGTCAAGATAGATCCAGTCTACATAGGTTGCTGTATAGAATTTGTTTGTTCCAAGCAGTTCACTGGTTGTATCCTGATGCACGATGGTCAGCAGATGGCTGTCTGCATACTCCGGAAGGTCAAGAGTCACATCTCTTTGCAAAGCGGTAAAATGTATACCCTGGGTATCACCGGCAATATCAAAGCCCTGCTCATGATTTCCAATGCTGATATCGGATGTTTTCATACGCACTCTCGGGATCCGGATCCACTGATAATTCTTTGCATATGTATCATCCTGATCGCTCCAGGCCGAATAGATTCCCTTTTCATTTCGTAATCGAATGGCTATTTTCAGCCATTTACCTGCAAGCTCTGAAGAAAAGCCTCCGTCAATAGCTGACGCATCCTTCAGATTATACGTTGGGTATCCGTCTTCTCCGGGCAGCATATCCACGCTGTTTTCTCCTTCTTGTGCCGCTTTTGGGATCAGGACAAACCTAGAACCTGCGGCCCAGTCCTGCTGGTCTGCGATCTGTGCAGTAGCTTCATCATACGTGTCGTATACCGCCACTGCAATTTCAACGGTTTCCACCTGTTCATCATCGGTTCCCGGTATCACAGGGTATGTCAGAAGCATCCCCTCTTCTTCCAGATATCCCCAGTCCAGGCAGGTTTCCGGTGCGTAATAAAGATTGCTGTAAAGCAGATCTACATCCGGTACGTCCAGGAATTTCTTCGGCGGGATATAGTTTTCGATAGCCGCCATGAATCTGCCATCCACTTCTTCATACACTCTCTGTCGATTTCTCTCCTGTCTCTGGTGTACACCGTTTGCATGGTCCATATCAGAAGCTGCGGCATAATAATCTGCATTGTCCCTCGGAAGCAATGCCGGATTCGTATACAGGCCTTCCAGTACCAGCCCGTTTCCTTCTAATCGGTAGGTTCTTCCTTCCGAAACGATACGCAAAGCATATGTGGTTTCCGGCAATGAAGCCTCCTGCTTATCACTTTCATACAATATGAAATTACTTTCTCCGGCGGTTTCCACATTGGAAAGCTTCATCGTCTGGTTACTGAGATTCAGACATTGCGTCATTTCTCCCGGATCATTGGCTATTCCCACAAATGCAGGTGCCTTCTTTGCATTACCGTAATTCCGACAACGGTAATAAGTCGCATTCGTTCCCATTGCTGCTGCGATTCCGGCAGCGGCGTTCTTTCCTTCCACGCATCCCACATTGACGCATCCGGAAAATGCCGTCGTCCGGTCCACGGATTCACCACCCAGGATTCCTCCGGCTGCCAGATCTCCTTTTATAGATCCATAATTCGTACAGTTCCCGATGAGACACGGACGGCCGGCATCGGAAAATCCACCAAGAATTCCTCCGACAACAGGGCCTTCTGCTCTTCCGTAATTGCTAAGACCGATCAGATCCGCACCTTCATATCCGCTCTCTCCGATCAGACCGCCAACGACACTGCTTCCTTCCCCACGAACATTCCCATAATTTGAACAATCTTCGATCTTCGCCTGCTCATTCGTCCGGTTCTCATATCTGCCGATCAGGCCGCCCACCGGCGTATTATAATTTCCATTCGTATAACGTCTTACCGACGCATAATTGATCACATAAGAAACACTATTTCCGGAACCATAAAATCCGGTCACACCACCAACGCAGTCCGAATCCGTGGATGGATAAAGATCCACTGTCCAGTTGCTTCCGGTAGTCAGCAAGTGATATGGATCACTTCCGGTTACGACTCCGCCCTCTTCTGTTCTTCCTGCGATGCCGCCAACCTGTCCCCCAAAGCCGATCACCTGAACCTGCTTCGTATTTCCGGCTGCATTATCACAGTCCTGGATCGTACCACAGTTCAGGCCGCACAATCCGCCCAGATTTCCATAGCTTCCTTTCGAAGTTCCTGCGGCGATCACAGTGGCATAATCCACACCGATAAAACAGTTTTTGATGCCTCCATTCACAGTATTCACTCCGGCGATTCCGCCGATATTTGCCGGATTCTGTGGATCTCCATATGCAATCACCCCATGGAATACTCCATTCAGGCTTTCTCTTCTCACAGTTGTCTGGGCATTGTCCATTCCACTGTAACTGCAATCCATAATGGTCCCGTCGTTTTTACCGGCAATGCCTCCGTATCCATGATCCTCTGATCCGGTTCCTCCATATATATCTGCCCGGGCAATATCCCCGGAGATCCATCCCTGGTTATAACCGATGATACCGCCAAGATCTGATGCAATGTTATTCTCAGCATGGAGCTCTGTGCTCTTGACCGTGGTATACCAGACAGAGGCATTTGGAAGATTCCAGCCAACGACTCCGCCGCACCGGCTGCCATCCCGGCCCGTTACGATCTTACTTCCCGTAACCTGTCCATTATATAAGCCGCCGCGGTTTTCCCCCACCAGAATGCCTGCCGAGCATTCCTGCGAACTATCTGAATCATCCGTGATCAACAGCTTGTCTGCCGAACAATACATTACGGTTCCGGCAACGCCATTCAGGCCGACAATTCCGCCGCATCGCCAGGTATTGCGGTATTCAAGTACTGGAAGAACAGCCGATGGCGCATAATCAATTCTTGTCCCATACACATCTGCCACGCAATTCGTGCTGCAATTGCTGATGAAATATTGATTCACACCAACGATGCCGCCGCAGATCCCGCTGCTTCCTTCTGCCTGTACAAGTCCATAATTATAACAATCCGCAACTCTTCGCAGATTTTCTGCGATCAGACCTCCGGCAACGCCATTAACACCTAATGCACTTACCGTTCCATAGTTCACGCAATCTTCCACGTTCACATTCGAACCGCCTGCAATTCCACCTGCATTGGTTTCATTTGCTGTGACAGTCCCTCGATTTTGAAGTCCTTTTACATCAAAATTGGAAATAATGGCACCAACACCGTCCTGGCAATACAGGTAGCCTGCAAACCCACCCGTAAACTCTTTGCCAAGAACCGTGCTCTCTGCAGATATTTTAAGGTTATCAAGCTTCGCATCCTCATTAAAGCCTGCAAAACCGCCCACATAGGTTCCCTCCGGGCTTTTGACATGCATCACGGATTCCGTCATCACATTCTGCTGAATGATGGAAGCACCCGGGTGATTATATCCGGTTACCGCACCGACATAATCATTTTGTGCTTCGATCAGAGCATTCGATATACCGGTATCCAGAATCGTACCAAAGTTTTCCGAAGCAATGCCTCCCACGTATGCATGCCCGCTTATGGTCGCATCCGTGAATTCCGTATTGCAGATCGTACCGCCCTGGTGCTCTTCTTCCCCATCTGCTGTCTGATACACGATCTTTGCATCGCTGTATTGATTTAATCCTGCGATTCCTCCTACATGGCTTCTTTCGCTGCTTCCAAAATCCGATACCCGACATTCGCGGATCAATCCTGCGTTGATCTCACATAAACTGCCAAGATAGGTTCCATCCGACTTTATTACCGCCTGTGAAGCATTCCGGCAATTCTCCAGAACCGAGTAATTCCCGACTTTTCCAATGATTCCGCCAACGTATGAATAAGTAAAGAACTGGTTATCTTCCCCATACGTTCTGGCAGTTCCATCTGTATTTTTCTGTTCCAGTCCACTGCGGTCCAACATATGACCGAAAGCAGTCACAGACAGCGAATTTACAACGTTACGGACTGTCAGATGTGTTTCTTCTTCGTTATAACCCAAAACACCGCCGACATACATTTCAGCACTTACGCTGCCGGATGCAGCATCTGCATTCTGTTCAGAATTGCCTTCAATGATCAGTGCATTCACCTTATTCACTGCATCACCTATATAGAAGGCGGGCAGAAGCTTGTCCCGGGTTTCTTTGGTATTGACCTCTGTCTGATCCTGAATCTGCTGCAAAGCATCCGCAGCCTGATCCGCCGCTTTTGAAATTGTCTGTCTTACAGCATCCTGGTCTTCCTCTGCCAGAACACTGGCGTCCAGGAGGCAATTGTAGCCGATCATTCCACCGGCAAATCGTTTCGTGATCTGCTCTTCTTCTGTGCCGATCGCTCCTGTGATCTGTGCAGAGTTGAATCCTGTGATAATATCACGGTCTGTCGGAATCATATTTGCGCCGATCATCCCGCCGACATATCCTTGTCCGACAACATTTCCGGAATTTGCAGGGGCGATCCGGGCCGTTCCATCCTCGTTCATCAGAAGATTCACAGACGTATTCAATCCGGCAAAACCTCCAACGTATTCCGTTCCCGTCACATCACCGCTCATGGTGTATCCTGATACAATGGAATCAATACCATTATATCCCACAATACCTCCGGTATAGCGATTACCACAGACATCTGCAGAACATTCTATGCTTTTTGCCGCAGCACCTTTTCCGGACATAATCACACCATTGTTATAGCCTGCCAGACCACCTACATAAGCATCCCCGTATACGCAGCCTTCCGAAACCCCCTCCGGAAGCTGCACATTGCATCCATAAAGGGCTGCCCCTTCGCTATATCCGATCACGCCTCCAACATAGCATGCCTTTTTCAAGGAATCCTTCTCTGCATCCGCCAAGGCACCTGTGGACATATCCGAAAGTACCGCAGTACAGTCTTCCAGTGCAACATTGGAATTCCCGTCCTCTTTCAATTCCGCTGCTGCCTTTCCGACTATGCCGCCCAGATTCTCCGCACCCGGTCCATTATAGTCAGAATCCTTATGTGTAAGTGCTGCAACTGCACCATAATTGCTGCATCTCTGAATCTGCAGAACACCAGTATCTGCATTGTTACTCTTTTCCGCAATATTCTCAATACAGCCAAAAATACCGCCGAAATTGCAGGGATCCTCCTCCGAAGCACTTCCCTCTGCCTCGGTTACTGTCCCATAATTCACCAGTTCCTGATAAACGATATCCCGATTCTGCGATGCATCGGATCCGGCAACATATCCGGCAATTCCACCCACATTACATCTTCCGGAAATTGAACTACTGCTATCTGCTACCGTAAGCTTTTCCATGCAGCCCCCGTAGGAACGACCGCAAAAAGCCCCTGCATCACGGACTCCCGTGACAGAGATCTCTTCCAATGCCAGATTTCGTATCGTTCCATAGTTCGTAAGGATAAAACCTGCAGAATCCCCCGGATCACGATCATGAATATATACCTGATTCTGTTCCGAAGAAATGACAAGACTGCTGATCACGACACGGGTATCCGTTTCCTTTTCCCCGCTTTGTGAATCTGCGTCAGCCTCCTTTTGGGCATCCCCGCCGTCATCCGCCGGATTTCCTTCCGAAGCAGCTTCCTTTGAGCATTCCCCTTCTATAGTACTTCCACTGCGCAGTCGCAGGATCGAAGGGAACACCTTTTGTTCCCCGGAAACGAGTCTTCCCTGAATGCTGTTCAGACTCAGAGAAGATGAATATAGCTCAAATAAGGAAAAATCCAGATCCTCCGCAACTGTATACGTAATATGGTCAACATTTTCATAGTAATGATTCAGAGAAACCTCTTCTGATGCAAAAAAGGCACTGCTGTCTCCTGCACTTTTCACACATTCCATCCCATCCTCAAGGTAACGGACATTGTAGAGATGGCGCAGATTATGAATCGAATAATTCAGGTCCACCGATGTACCGGATGCCGTTTTGTCCACCTTCAGAGAACCAAAATACGTATTCTCCGTATTGCTCTTCTTAACATCTGTTACAGGATAGCCGCCGCCATAGCCCTGAACCGTACAGTAAATATTCTCCGTATCGATTCCAAAACGGTGAAAACTAAGGGTATCGCGAATCTCCAGGAATTCCTGTTTTTCATTACCGTTTAATGCCTCGTAATCCTTTAATGCTCCCAATGAAGTTGCATCCAGATCTGCGGCATCCAGTACAACATGAATGTATTCTTCCTCATCCACCCATGCCGCTATATCATACGTATATTCTGTGGTATTTCCATCTTCATCATAGCGGTATACCGGGCAGGAAAGAACAGTTCTTGAAGCATCATTGTAATTGTTCTGGAGTTTTCTGCCATCCAGCTGAATCTGAAGCTTTGGCAGAGAATCCTTTTCAACCTCCTCCGGGCTGTCAAATACCGTAATATCGTACATAAGTGATGTACGCGCTTCACTCACCTTCTCCAGGTTGAACTTCAGATACAGTGTATCTTCGTTCTTAAGCAGCACCTCTCCAAATTCCGGTTTCTTCAGGTCATTACGGATATCTTTTGCCAATGTATCCACGCCATAATAACCGATTTTGTGTGACTGTCGATAAGAAGCGCCTCTGTTCAGCACACTGTTGTCGGATCCGGGACTGTAAGAAAGCTGCTGTTTACCGGTGCAGTAAAACACAGAAAAGACCTGTCCGGCCTCTGGTGAGAATTCGATACAGATCGCAGCATTCAAAAGTGATGGATCATATATGTACGACGCAAACAGATCGAATGCAGCTGCCTTACATGGACTGTAGGCTGCAAGGGATCCACTCATATACGCCCGATAATCATCCGCCGTCAGGGTAACCCCCATAATGGTACCGCGGTATTTTCCGGCATCTGCTCCGCCGGAAGCAATCTTTGCCTGTTCCCAGATATCATCCAGGGTAAGCTGTGTAAAACCGTTTTTCAGATTAAACAGCAGGTGATTCTGATCCGCGACCTTTACCACACCTTCTTCACTTCCTATATTGGAGAAACGATTCTTCAGCATGGTCAGCGTACCATTCGCTTCGTACTCTGTCATCTGATTCTGGGCAGCAACGTACAAAGCACGGGCAATATTGTTCTGCTTCTGGAAATACGCGTTTCCAACCAAACGGCCAACCCCCAGTACAGCGCCTGAAGAAAGGAGCGTAACAACCGCAATCACTACAACAAGCTCTACCAAAGTATACCCCTGCATGCGCTCTATTCGATTTTTCCGCTTATTCCCGAAAAATGTCATCCTATCCGCCTCAATTAATACTTAATAGCTCCATTAATTCTTTTCGATAATTGCTGTACAGAAATGCGGTGTCCCTGGTAATCTGTTTCTGCCGGACAAGCCTATCCAGATCCTGATTTAAGGAGTGCATTCCGGAGTCCTTGTTTGTCTGTAAAATACTGGAAATCTGATGGATCTTATTCTCCCGTATCAGATTTGCAATCGCATCATTTGCCAGCAGTATCTCTGTACCCACGATCCTTCCCATTTCGTCTGCCGTAGGCATAAGGCACTGCGTAATAATCCCTTTTAACACACCTGCCAGCTGTGTTCTTACCTGATTCTGTGTATCACCCGGACATACATCAACGATTCGGTCAATCGTCTGCGCAGCCCCCGTTGTATGCAAAGTTGATAAAACAAGATGTCCTGTCTCTGCAGCCGTTAAAGTTGCAGAGATCGTTTCATAATCTCTCATCTCTCCTACGAGAATAATATCCGGATCTTCCCGAAGCGCACTTCGCAGCGCAGAAGAGTAGCTCTGCACGTCCCGCCCTTTCTCTCTTTGGTGAATCAAAGACATTCTGTTCTCATAAGTATATTCAATGGGGTCCTCAATCGTAATAATATGATCCGCTCTTGTCTCATTGATATACTGGATCAGAGAAGCCAGTGTAGTGGTCTTTCCGCTTCCGGTAGGGCCTGTCACCAGAATCAGTCCTCTGCGTTCTTCCACCAGCTTGCGCAAAACGGATGGCAGATTCAGTTCTTCAATCGTAGGGATCTTCTGGTTCAGCAATCGAATGGTTGCCGCCGGTTCATTCTGCTGCCGGAAAACATTTACTCTCTGTCGGTTTCCATCTAATGTCTTCAAAACAAAATCCAGGTCGTTCCCGTTCTCATATTCTTCAAGCTGTTTCTTATTCAGCAGCCCCAGAATCATTCCTTCTTCCTCTTCGGGAGTCAGCTGAAACGGAGCCATCACCAGGCTGCCGTTAATACGGAATCGCATATCCATTCCGGATGTAATATGAATGTCTGAGGCTTGTGCCTTTCGTGCCACAGAGATAATCTGATCAATACTCATGGTATATCCCCTGCTATATGCTAAATGAAATTTTCTTAAGTTCTTCCAGCGTGGTAACACCCTTTTCCACAAAATGCATACCACATTCCTCCAAGGTCTTCATTCCCTGGGTTTTCTCGCTTCTTGCGTATTCCTTGATTTCCTCAGCAGATGCGCCTGCATTGATCATCTGTTTGATATTCTGATCTACAACCAGCACCTCATGCACTGCAATACGTCCTTTATAGCCCGTATAATTGCAGGAAGGACAGCCCTTGGCATATTTTGCTCTTCTGATATGCGTATATCCTTTATTATCGAGGAATATTCTGTCCTCCATCGTCACTTCTGTCTCTTCATAACAATCCGGACAGATTTTTCGCATCAATCGCTGTGCAACGATTCCTACCAGCGAACTGGCTACCATATATTGCGCCAGTCCCATATCTTTCAGACGTACGATAGAGGATGCCGCATCGTTAGTGTGCAATGTTGAGAGAACCAGGTGTCCGGTAATGGCAGAGCGCGCTGAAATGGCTGCTGTTTCGACATCACGAGTCTCTCCGACCATCATAATATCCGGATCCTGACGAAGCAGAGATCGTAAGCCAACTTCAAAGGTAAGCCCTGCCTGCGTATTCACCTGTGTCTGATTGATTTTCGGAAGATTTTTCTCAACCGGATCCTCAATGGTAACGATATTAACCTGCTTCCTGGATAACTCCTCCAAAATCATATACAACGTAGTCGTTTTTCCGGATCCGGTAGGTCCTGTGAAATAAATGATCCCATTCGGAGCCTGGATCATCCTCTTTACTTTGTTATAGGGATCTGCATCCATACCAAATGTATTTGGAAAATCCACCTTCGTATTGGTCAGCAAAAGCCTGAGAACAGCCTTTTCTCCAAAAACGGTAGGAATCACGGATACGCGGACATTCAGATACTCATCCTGTACTTTCGTCCGAAAATGACCGTCCTGCGGTACTCTTCGCTCTGCAATATCCATGTCTCCCAGAATCTTAATTCGTGCGATCAAAGAATTGTGCAGCTGCTTCTGCAAGGTTACATATTCTACGATAGACCCGTCTATACGCATACGAATCAGGGTATGCTTCTCAAAGGGCTCTACATGAACATCGGAAGCACTGGTTGCATATGCTCTTGCGATCAATCGATTCAGGAGATTTATAATCGGAGTATCATCATCACCCTCCTGGGAAATATCGATAAGTTCTTCAATTTCCTGTTCATCTGCACTGGCATTGGCAATTTCCGCAGCCGACTTGGCATTGATCTCGGAATAGTAATACTCAATCGCCTGACTTAATACTTCCTTTTCACACAGACAAAGCTCCAGATAGTCGCCGGTAAGCTGACGAATATCCTCGATCCCATAGAAATTCATTGGGTCATTTAATGCCAGCTTTAAGGATCCATTCTCCTCCCGAATTGCAAGCATCTGATACTTTCGTGCAAGGTTTTTCGGAATTTTACCCACCGCATCAAGGTCAACTGTTTCCATAGCCAGATCAATAACCTGGATGTTCATCTTTGTACCCAGTGCCTGCAGCAGCTGGTTTTCCTGAATAAATCCGAGATTCAGCAAGGCAGTGCCAAACCGGACACCAGCGTTATCCTTCTGGTATTCCAGAGCCGCTGCAATCTGCTCATCCGTCACATATCCGTATTCTTTTAACAAGTCACCAATCCGAAGGGTTCTGATGTTTGATTTCTCCACTATTTCATCCTCTTCACAATGTTCTGAGCATCCCTTATGTCTGCTTTCTGTTAATCGATCATATATTCATCCGCCAGTTCTTCCTCATAATCAGCAGCTGTGCTCTGAGATTCTCCCGTTGACCGGATCATTAATAAATACTGGTTCTTTGGCTGGTACATATAAAGCTCCAGATTCATATGCAGCTGAAAATGTCCTTCAATATTCGCAGCGGCCGTTCTTGTTGTTCCTTCTGTCTCCTCTTCGGCAAATATTTCCGTGATTTCAGCCACCTCTTCTGCTGTTGTCTCCTCCTGTTCCTGCGAAAGGAATTCCTCCGTATCTGTCTCATCACTGAAAATATTGGGATCTATCTCTTCTTCATTTTCCTGCGGACCGAAGTTTACCTTCATCGTAGAACCAAACCAGCTGAAAGCGGTTACGCGAAGTTTCGGTTCCATTCCCGCACATTCATCCAGCATCATCTGAAGATTATTCCGATTACCTTCCAGTCTCATGGAAATGCTGACGGTATACAATCCCGGATAGCTTTTCTCACTGCCGGAAGCACCTGTCGATGAAACAAGAATATCTGCCCCCTGATAAGGCGACAGCTGTGAAAACGTATCCGTAAACGGCATCTGAATCTCCAGATCAGTGATCTGCAGTTTGTATTTCAATGCCATTTCCGTCAAAATCTTATCAATATCGGAACTTCCGATAATGTCATAATAATGATCTTGATATTCTGCAAGGGAATCATTGAGTTTGCGAAGCTGTTCCTCTCTTGCCGGAAGCTCCGCTATTTTCTCCTCTTTCTTGCGCTTCAAAGATTCCTGGTCCGTAATCTGCTGTTTGATCTGTGCGTTTTTCTCAAGGATTGGTCTTACCAGCAGCATCCCCAGACCCACCACAAAAAGAAACACTATCAGCAGTACCAGCAGCTTCTTATCCCTTTCCGTTAGCTTCATTATTACCCAAATCCTCCTGTCTTCCGGCCATTGTACAGTTTACCTTTAACTGCCAATAACCGTCCGCATTCTGTCTATACCCGGAATAGTCCACATTTGCAAAAACATCCTGTTCGCTTAAGAGTGCAACAAACCGGTGTATCTGTTCGACGTCCGACGCCAGAGTATCAAATGTCATAATACCACTGGTAGAATCATAACTGCTGATGATTGCCGTTACCAATCCCCTCGCGCACTCTTGTACAATGCCTTCGATTCTGCTATCCACATATGGATACTGCATAACACATTCTTCAAAATCACGAATGCTGCTGTTTAAAAGAGTAACCGCATCCGCTTCAAAAACAAATTTATCATATTGATCACAGGACTCATTAACGCGGATACTGTTGTTGTATTCCTGTAATTCCAGCAGATACAGCCAACGGTCAATATATCTTTCTGCTTCATACCCACTGAAGCCAAGGATCGCGACCAGCAGAGCTGCAACCGGAAACAGTACCTGTTTTCTTTTTACACTTTTTGCTTCCTTTTCTTCGTCATAGGATAGCTGACTGATGATCCCGGTAAGGCTCTTCTCAATGCCCAGACCGCCAATGGCAAGGCCTACACCCGGAAACCTAAACTTTTCGTCATTCTCATTCGAAACCACATCGGAAAGGAGATTCACCTCATCCACAGTCAGCTCCGGATTGATTCTCGATACAGTGTCCTTATAGATCACCATATCTTCTTTGTTTAAGCCATTGATAAACACCTTCGAAATCGATGCATCCATATTCTGTGCCTGGGAAAACTGCAGAATATTACTTACGGATCTTGCGATTTCCACCGGATAGGAGGGAGAGCCCTGTTCGGAATACAACCGGTTGCGATTCGAATACTGATAGTTACCATCCACAAACAACAGATTCGTAATTGTTATATCATCCACAAATTGGATCAGAAACGTACTGCCTGCCAAAGAAGGAAACATATCCGTGAAACGATGAAAGATTGCTGTAATAGGCATGATCTCATCAATACGAATCCCCAGTCGCTGGAACCGGGTCACATAATCTGTAACGTAAGTGCGCTCTACCGCAATCGCAAAAACCTCCTGCATTTTATCCGAACGCTTTTTTACACCGGGCAGGCTCTGATACCCGATTACCGGATCCTCAATTCGATTAACATCTGCCATTTCACGTCTGACAAAAGTCAGCATTTTCTTTTGCGTCATAACAGGCAGCTCAACCGTCTTCGTATTAAAACGATTCCCGTCCACCAGTAAAACCACATGTCGCTTCGGAAGGTTGTTTTCCTGCCAGAAACGAGCCATCAGATTCAAAAAGGCGTCTTCATCTGTCACGACACCATTTAAGATACAATTATTTGTATCCTCAACGGTGTATATTGCTTTTACTTTCATTTTTTGACCGGACTTAGACCCCAGAATCGCTCGAATATATTTATTTGATAAATACAAAACCAGCATAAACAACCTCCGTTAAGATAAATCATGCCAACGTACCAATGGTGTCATAAGAACCGTAGATCGCATTGAATATTGCAAGCAATACAAACGCTACGATCAAACCCATGACCAGGTACAATACCGGCTCTATATACGAAACCAGCTTCGTAATTGCGGCATCTGAATCATACTCCATCGCATCTGCCGATGAGTTCAACATTGCATCCAGATTACCGGTTTCTTCTCCAACCATAATGGAATCAATCAGTTTGTGTACGATCCCGTCTACCTTCATCAATCCGGCACTTAAATTATTACCGGCACGCACATAAGGAATCACCTCGTCAAACTGGCTGTCAATATAATCATTCCCTGTAGTTTTACGTGCGATCTGCAGAGACGAAACAATGGGAATTCCTGCAGCATACAAAGAACTAAGGGTTCTGGCAAATCTGGCGGAACAGATGACCATAATCAGCTTCCCGGCTACCGGCATGTGAAGCAGAGCTTTGTGCCAAAGCCGTCTCACAACCGAAATCGAAAGCAGCCATTTCACAAGTATCAGAACAAATATAAGTGTTCCCAGAGCAATATACCAGTACCTCTGCATAAAATCACTGAAACCAAGCAAAAATGACGTGGATGCCGGTATCACTTCCATCTTATCCAAAAGGAACTGCATCTTCGGAAGCACAAAGTTGGTAAGGATCAGCACAACCACCACAACCATAACGGCAAGAAATTTCGGATAAGCCAAAGAAGAAGAAATCTTCTTTTCCATTCGATGCTCCTTTTCGTACATTTCGGCCATCTTCATAGCGGCCTGATCCAGATTGCCGCTGGTCTCGGAAGACCGGAACATATAGATCATCAAAGAAGGAAATGCTCCGCCTGTGTTTTCCATGGCCTGGGAAAGAGAAATTCCCTGCCGGACCTGCAAAAGCAGTTCCTCATAAATAGCCTTTTCTTTCGGCTTAATGGATTCTGCTCTCGATATAATACTTAAAGAACGTGCCAGAGAAACACCTGCTGCCGTCAAAGTCGAAATCTGTCTGCAGAAATCCGCCAACACACGGGGTTTTAATTCTTTTCTCTTTTTATGTTCTGATTTAAGCGTTGAGGAAATGTAATAAAGGTCTTTCTGCTTCAGACGGCTTTGCAGCTCTGTCTCGTCTGCGGCATTCAGGATTCCCTTTACTGTCTTTCCGTTGTTATCTTTTGCCTTATATTTATAACTAGCCATGTACTTATAACCTCATACATTGAGAAATCCAAGGTACCAATTCCATATTATATCTCCCCAGAAAACGGATATTACCATACCAAGACACAGAAAAGGAGCAAAAGGAAAGTGCGCCTTTCGTTCTTTCTTTCCGGTTGCCAGCAGCATCATCCCATAAATACCGCCGGTAAGGATTCCGAAAAATGCTGCCAGCAAAATCCATTTCACGCCAAGGACCAGGCCGCACACTGCCATCAGTTTAATATCTCCGCCTCCAAATCCCCCCGGAATCACCAGCGTGACCAGAAGCATCGGAAGACTGATGCAAAGAAATCCGATGAGACGGCTTATCAGAGAGATCTCCGGCATTACAAAACAAGAAACCCCGGCGATCAGAAGAATCATAACATGACACCCATCTTCAATTTCCATGGTGTCCAGGTCAAGCAGCGCTACAACCATTAATATACAGAAAAATGCAAACACACAGACTGCCGAATACAGTTCTCCAAAACGGAACATACACCCTGCGGCCAGCAAACCGCCCAGAAATTCCACAAAGGTATCTCTCGCCGGAATTTCTGCTTTACAGTATCTGCACTTCCCGCCCAGAAACAAATAACTGAAGATTGGGCAAAGATCCAATACACCGAGCCTGTGATTACAGGCAGGGCAATAAGAAAACCCTTTCACAAAAGACTGTTTTCTTGGAATACGGAATACCACCACATTTAAAAAAGAAAAAATGCATGTCCCTGTTATGAATGCGAAAGTATAATTCATCGCATACAAAACCTTTAAATCCATACTTTTTCATACTCCTATAATCAAGCCGATCCTGCAATTCTGCCTTCGGCTGATTATCGCACAACAGCCAGCCTTTCACAAAATGACATAATCGCCCGATAATAAAATAATAACACTACTATACTACTCACAAACTGTGACAAAAGTGTGACTTTTACCGTGCAATATATCACTATTATAACACATTATCGGTCAATATGCAGAAACTTTTTTGAATTCATTTGATTCCTGAAAAAGGCGCAAAAAAACCCGGTTCCAGACAGGAACCAGGTCTTTTTCCAATTTCGTTTCATTTATTTCATCAAACGGAAGAAATCCTTTTCATACTGCCGCGTCTCAGCCATCAACCTCTGTGCTTGCTTTCACACGTTCGATAGTCCAGGAATCATTGAGCTGCGTCCATTTAACTGTCCATGTCTTGTTTGTGTAAGTAAAGGACTCAACCTCCTGATAAATATCATTATCCGGATCCGCTGCTTTTACAGAGAAAGTAACCTGTGCGCCTCTGCCATACTGTTTCTTCTCCGGGTTCTTGGCTTCTGCATTAATCTCGCCCATCTCAATCGCTGCGATATACTCAGCAAGGTCAGACTGAACCTCGGTCAGTACTGTAGCAGCATTCTGTTTTGCGTTTGCCTGGGAAGCTTTACCAATGTATTTGTAAACATTCGGTACAAGTGCTGCTGCCAGTACCAGGATAATTACAATTACAACAATCAATTCAACCAGAGTAAAGCCTTTCTTGTTTTTCAGGTTTTCTTTCATTCTCTTGATCATACCTTTTTCTCTCCTTTTTTGAATATCCTTTCCTCTTAATCTAATACGGCCTTACTTCCGTACCCTATTCTTAGCCGTAGTATAAAGTATCACATGTGACAAAAGTGTGACAGTTACGAAAAAGTTTTTAAGATTTTTTGTGACAGCAGACCGTTCGTAAACTCCGCCCAGCTGTACTCTGTCATATATTCGCCCATGTATGAATTGATCGCGCCTACATCACCTTCTGAAAATGCATAAAGATCGCAATCAATCTTTGCAGGATCCACCGCCAGGTGATTCCATTCTTTTACCAGTATATCCTCAACTCCGGCTTCTTTCAAGTTCTTTTTTAAAACAGAACTGATTTTTCTGACATAATTCTTCACTTTTGTATCATAGGGGGAGTCTTCCCATAGGACAGCTGCTATTTCTGCATTGCTGACGGACCCGCCTTTCCGATCAATCAGATACGCCAGAAGCTCTTTTGCCTTTTCTCTTTCAAATACAATGGGCTTACCGTTCACAAAAATATCAAAGTTCCCAAAAGTCTGCGCTCTTACACGCTTTTTGTCCTTCTCCGAGCGCTTCTGCCAGTCCTGATCCCTGCTTTCCAAAGTCTCACAGATACTGTTGGCATCCACGGGTTTCAGCAGGTATCCCATTGCATGAAGCTCCCAGGCTTCCATTGCATAGTCACTGAAGGCCGTGCAAAACAGTATTCTTGTTCGGGGATGCAGCTCTTTTATTCTTTTTGCCAGTTCGATACCCGTCATATTCCGCAGCTGGATGTCCAGAAAAGCATAATCCAGGGTCTTCCCTTCTTTGCAGAGACCTGTTACGTACGAAACCGCTTCCGTTCCTGATTTTGTGCTGTAGATATCTTCATCCGGAAAGACATGCTTCAATTCCGATACCAGGTTTTCCAGTGCCAGATTCTCATCATCAACTGCAAGAATATACATAACAACACCCCTTTTTCTAACTGCATGGAATCAAAATCTTAACTGTGGTTCCCATCCCGCTCTGGCTGTGAAGTATGACATCCCCGCCAGACATCTGCCGGACTCTGCTTTGCACATTGGAAAGGCCGATATGAGATCGTCCATCTGCATGGGTCGGGATCTCTTCGATCCCCGCAGCATCAAACCCGGACCCATTGTCCTGTATCTCTACCACATAGAAATTCTCTTCTTTGTAAGTAGAAATACGGATCGTAATCACCTCTCCCACATCACTTTTGCTGAACCCGTACTTCACCGCATTTTCCACTATGGGCTGTATCGTCAATGCAGGAAGAAAGAAGTCCCGGGCTCTCAGATCGTAGATCACTTCCAGGTCATCTTCAAAACGAAGCTGTTCCAGATGAAGGTAATTGGTTACATGCTCCAGTTCTCTTATAAAAGGAATCGGTTCCAGACTTTTCAATGAATCCATATTTGCACGCAGAAATTTTGAGAAATCGCCCAATGCGTTTCTGGCTTCTTCCGCATCAATGGAGCACAGCATTTGAATAGAAGTTAAAGTATTATACAGAAAATGCGGCTGTATCTGACTCAGCATAATGGAGATTCTTTTTTCCTCCAGCTCTTTTTTCTGTTCTGCCACCAGCTGCAGCTGGGCAAGCTGGGCATTAAAATAGATCGCAAAGAGGGTAACGGCCATACCGGTATCGATGATCAGCGCTCCAAAATGGCTGATCTGAAGAACCGCCGCGATCATTGGTATCATTACAAATCCGACGATAGACAGAAACTCTGATTTCCGCATTCCCGTTGAATGATAAAGCAGCATCTGGAAATCCATCACCAGCAGCAACAGCTTTATCAGCTGAAAAATCCTGGAAACCATCCCCGGCTGGTATACGCTCAAGCCGGTATACTCTGCAAACATCGGCGAAAACTGCGAAATCAGCAGAAGGATCAGATCCATCGCAAACAGCAGAAGCATGATCCCTGCAAATAATTTTGTGGTTTTCAGCCTGATCTTTAAAAAGAATACAAGATAAGCCCCTAAGATCAACGGAACAAGGATGCAGAATAAATTGATAAAATAGGATGCGATCTGATTGATCGCTTCTTCCATATGTCCCTCCTGCAAAAACGTGCTCCAGAACAGGTAATCAAAGAAGATCATGCAAAATGTAGCAGCGCTCAGAAGCAGGAACAGTCTGGAAGTAATATCTTTTGTCTGTCTTATTACCAAATGGATGATCAAAACCGCAATAAACAGGCAGCAGACCTCATCGATGGCTCTATTTACAGTAATCAATTCCTGCATAACCGTTCTCCTTTTGAGATTCGCGATGGAGTTCTTTCCCCCGGATCTGTGGTTACAGACTTGGCCGGATCACTTTCGGTCGACACCCCGCCTGTTCCAACGCATCCACGATCTGATTCTTATGCCGGGTTCCAAATGCCTCGATCGTAATCTTCAGTTCAACAGCTGCGTTTCGATTTGTGCTGACAAACTGATTATGGTCCAGTTTGATCACATTTCCCTGGTTCTCCGCTATGATGGATGCCACACGTACAAGTTCCCCCGGCTTATCCGGAATCAGCACGGATACCGTAAAGATACGGTCTCTTTGAATCAGACCGTGCTGCACCACCGAAGACATCGTAATGACATCCATGTTTCCACCGCTCAAGATAGCGACAACCTTCTTTTTCTGAAAATCAAGGTGTTTCAACGCCGCTACTGTTAAAAGTCCGGAATTCTCTACGATCATTTTATGGTTTTCTACCATATCCAGAAAGGCAACGATCAATTCATCATCTTCCACTGTAATAATATCATCCACATTTTCCTGAATATATGGAAAAATCTTATCACCGGGTGTCTGAACCGCAGTACCATCTGCGATGGTACTTACCTGCTCAAGGGTGCAGACTTCCCCTTTTTCCAAAGACATTTTCATACAGGCTGCGCCTGCCGGCTCTACCCCGATCACTTTAATATGAGGATTCAGATTTTTGGCCAGTGTTGCAACCCCGGCCGCCAGTCCGCCTCCGCCGATAGGAACCAGAATATAGTCCACTACCGGGAGTTCCTGGATGATTTCCATGGCAATGGTTCCCTGTCCGGTAGCCACCTCATAATCATTAAAGGGATGAATAAAGGTATATCCCTTTTCCTGAGACAGCTGCATAGCATACTGGCAGGCCTCATCATAAACATCACCGTACAGGATGACCTCTGCTCCATAGCTCTTTGTACGCTCCACCTTGATCAGGGGTGTTGTCGTAGGCATAACGATCACTGCTTTTACGCCATATTTATAAGCTGCAAAAGCAACCCCCTGGGCATGATTGCCGGCAGAAGCCGTGATCAATCCTTTCTCTCTTTGTTCATCTGTCAGTGTGCTGATTTTATAATAAGCCCCGCGGATCTTATAAGCCCCTGTCCGCTGCATATTCTCCGGTTTAAAAAAAACCTTATTCCCTGTCTGCTCCGTAAAATAACTGCTCAGGATCAGTTTTGTCTCCTGGGTCACCTTTTTTACCATTTCAGAAGCTTCTTCAAAGCGTTCCATTGTAAGCATAATTCTCACTCCTTAGTCTTCTCTTACGTCAAATAAAGCATTTACAAACGCATCCGCATCGAATTTCTGCAGGTCGTCGATGCTTTCTCCTACGCCTATGTATTTTACCGGAATATCCAGCTCCGAATGAATTGCAACTGCAATGCCGCCTTTTGCCGTTCCGTCCAGTTTTGTTAAAATAATACCGCTGACATTGGCCACTTCGGCAAACTGTCTTGCCTGGACCAGCGCATTCTGCCCGGTAGTACCATCCAGTACAACCAACGTTTCCAGGTAAGCCTCCGGGTATTCACGTTCCAGGATTCGATAGATCTTACGCAGCTCTTCCATCAGATTCTTCTTGTTGTGAAGCCTGCCGGCCGTATCGCAGATCAGCACATCCGCGTTCCGCGCCTTCGCCGCTGCAACTGCATCATAGACAACTGCTGCAGGATCGGCTCCGGACTGCCCTCCGATGATCTCTACACCGGCACGGTTTGCCCACTGAGTCAGCTGTTCCCCGGCTGCTGCACGAAACGTATCCGCTGCCGCCAGAACAACCTTCTTTCCCTGATCCTTCAGTTTTCCGGCAAGCTTTCCCACCGATGTGGTTTTTCCCACACCATTGACACCAATTACAAGAATCACGGATTTTCGGTTTTCAAACTCGTATTCCGTATTATCAACCTTCATCTGATCTTTGATGCTTTGGATCAAAAGCTGTTTGCAGGACATAGGTTCTTTGATTTTTTGTTCTTCAACCTGTTCTTTGAGGTTTTCTATAATCGATGTTGTAGCATTGATTCCAATATCTCCCATGATCAGAATCTCTTCCAGTTCCTCATAGAAATCATCGTCGATACAGGAATAGCCGCTGAAAATAGAATCGAACCCTGCGACAATACTATCTCTTGTCTTACTAAGACCACTGACAAGTCTTTTAAAAAACCCTTTCTTTTCTTCCGTCATAGCTATCCTCCTATTATTTTGACAATTGATTTTCAACCAGATCCACGGAAACCAATGTGGATACGCCTTTTTCCTGCATAGTGATTCCATACAGCCTGTCAGCCGCACTCATTGTTCCGCGTCGATGGGTGATAATGATAAACTGTGTGTTCTTTGTCAGCTTCTGCAGATATCCTGCAAAGCGTCCAACATTTGAGTCATCCAATGCCGCCTCGATCTCATCCAGCAGACAGAAAGGCGACGGCTTCAGATTCTGAATGGCAAATAGAAGAGCAATGGCCGTCAAAGCCTTTTCCCCACCGGACAGCTGCATCATATTCTGCAGCTTTTTTCCGGGTGGCTGGGAAATGATGCGAACCCCTGCCTCCAGAATATCCATATCCTCATCCAGCTCCAGGGTACCCTTTCCCCCTCCAAAGAGTTCTTTGAAGGCTTTATCAAATTCCTTTTGAATCTCTTTAAACTTTTCGGAAAACTGGCGCCGCATACCATCATCTAACTCCGATACAATGCCAACCAGCGTTTCTTCTGCCGTCTTCAGATCTTCATACTGTCCGGCTAAAAATGTATGACGTTCCAGCAGTTCTTTATAGTCCTGAATGGCATTGACGTTCACCGTTCCAAGCCTGCGGATCTCTTCTTTGATTTTCGCGATCTCCTGTTTCATCACCGAACGTTCCGTAAGGTCTTCTCTGCGGTATTGTTTTGCACTATTGGGAGTAATCTCATATTCCTCCCACATATAACTGATCTGGGATTCCCTGTTTTCCTCATGCTTCTCTATCTGGCTCTTCAGCCGGAATACTTCTTTATCCAGAAGATTGATGGTTCCGGAAAGCTCATCTCTTTTATCAAACAAAACCTTCCGGCCGGCGGATTTCTCTTCTTTTTCCCGCTGCCACAGAATAAGTGTTTCCCGATTCTTTTTATCCTCCAGAGTATATTGTTCCACAGCATCTTTCAGATTCTCGATATCTTTTACCTTTTGCCGGATCTCGTTTTCTCCGTTTTTCAATATCTCTGCAATGTTTTCCTTCTCTGCGTTTAAAGAATTCAGTTCTTCCTGCAGCCGGTTCATATTCTCCGCCGCAAAGGTATCCTTCTGGGACAGGGATTGTTCTTCAAGACGAATCTCTTCCAGTTTTTTCAGGCAATCGTCTTCTTCTGTCTCCCATTCCTCAAGTTCGTTCTGTCTGTCCTGGATATAAGTCTCCAGTTCTTTTTCGTCTTTTCTGGACGCCTGCAGTTCCTCTTCGATACGATTATGATCTTCCTTTACCTCCCGAATCTGTTTCTGCAATTCGTCACTTTCCTGATCGATCAAAGCATAATCTTCTTCGATTTCCTTGCGTTTCGACTCCATCTGGGTCATCTTCATATGTGCCGTATTCTGTTCCACATAGGAAGCACGCAGCTTTTCCTGAAAATCCGAAATGGTTTCCCGAATCATATTACGTCTCTGACGGTTCTCCTCAATGGCTTCCTGTATCGTGCTCAGTTCAATCGTACGATTGGATACCACTCCTTCCAGTTCCTCGATCTCACGGCGTCTTCCCAACAGGTTGCTGGTGTTTCGGAAGGCTCCTCCCGTCATGGAACCGCCCGGATTCAAAAGCTCTCCCTCAATGGTTACCATACGCAGGGAATGTCTGTACTTCTTTGCAATTGCAATAGCGTGATCCATATGATCCACAACCAGTACCTTGCCAAGAAGATACACACTCAGTTCTTTGTATTCCGGATCGGTGTAAACCAGATCACTGGCAATTCCGATAACCCCAGCTTCCTTTAATGCTTCCTTCTGACCAAATCCTCCTCTGCTGCTGATATTTGACAAAGGCAGGAACGTCGCACGCCCAAAACGGTTTTTTTTCAAATACTCGATCATCCGTTTCGCCGTCTGTTCATTGTCCGTTACAATATTCTGAATGCTGCCGCCAAGTGCGGTCTCGATTGCCACCTCATAATCCTTATCTACCTGGATCAGATCTGCCACGACTCCCCGGATCCCGCCATTGCACTCTTTCTGTTCCATTACCTTTCGAATACTGTTCCCGTATCCATCGTAACGTTCCGCAAGATTCTTTAAGGATTCCAGTTTCGAGAAAACACGATGGTATTCCTCCTGTTTCTTCTCCAAAGCCTCATTCTGTTCCTTTAGTTTCTGCTGAATCCGGGAGGCGATGGATTCCAGCCTCTGACATTCCTGACTCATGGAATCTATGGAAGCCGTAATAGCATCGTATGTGGTTTTCGCCTCATCCCTCAGTTTTGTCTGCGCAGACTCCTCCGTCCTAAGATGGAGCAGCCGCTGATTGATCTGCGCCTTACGAATATCGATCTGTTCTAACATCGTATCATAACGCTGCGCTTTTCCTTTGGTGGTTGCCCTGGAATTCAGGATCTCAATGATCTCGTTTTTTCCATCCTCCACAGAAGCGGTACATTCTTCAATATTCGAACGTATCATCTCCAGCCGTTCTTCTTCTTGTTTCTGCTGTCTGCGGATTTCGTTAAGTTTTCCTCTGTTCCGAGATTTTTCTTCCGCGATCTCACGATAATTCTCGTTCTTCTTTCCCCTGTCTTCTTCGATGCTCTGCAGTCGGTCAAGATAGAGCTCTTCGTTTTGCTTTCCGGAAGAGATCTGTTCCCGCAAAACGTTCATCTGCCCCTCCAGCTGTTGTCTGCGGATAGCGTTCTCCTGCGTTTCTTCCCGAAGTATATCCTCTTTCCGGTTCAGCTCCGCAAGCTCTGTTTCAAAACGTTCATAGCTCACACGGGTTTCATCAAATTCTTTCTGTTTTTCATCCAGTTCTTTTTGCGCGATCTCCGTTTTTCCGGACAATTCCTCCAGCAATTTCCCGATACGATCATTTTCAAGCAAGAACATGTTGATATCCAATTCCCGAAGTGTGTCTCGCTTTGCAAGATAGATTCTGGCTGTTTCCGCCTGTCGTTCCAGAGGACCTAATTGTTTCGTCAATTCAGACAGAATATCCGTAACACGCAGAAGATTCTGTCTTTCTTCTTCCAGCTTCTTCATCGTCGTATGCTTACGACGTTTGAATTTAACGATTCCGGCAGCCTCATCAAACAACTCTCTTCGATCTTCCGCTTTTCCACTCAGGATCTTATCGATCTGCCCCTGCCC
>JABUSW010000291.1 GCA_021443885.1 Blautia sp. | reverse complement strand
AACAACATTATTGAAGAAAGTACGTTGTTTCAGTATTATCGGGCTCATAGCTCTTATTGCAGGATTAATTATGGAGTCTGTGAATCCGGATACGGAAATCCCAATCATCGAAGCATTGCGTGGAACATGCTTTGGGCTTGGAGTGGGAGGGCTGGTGGCATCCGTGATGTTTACCACGGGAAAAATGGAAGCACTCCATGCTAAGAAGAATAAGTGCAGAAAGATACTTCTAACGGTATCCATTGCTGTAGCACTCTTGTTTCTTATTGCGGCCCTCCTGGCAACAATACTCCGTTAGAAAGATGTGGTTGAAGATACGCTTGGCTTCCGATATAATACAGACACAGTGCAGATTAGATGAAGCCATTCCGTGATCTGCATAAAGGGGAGAAATTAATAGATTTTGAAGGGGAGTCTGTTTGAATGAAGGAACGTGTAGCGTTATGGGATAACCTTAAATTTCTGATGATCACGTTGGTGGTAATAGGGCATTTTATTGACTGCCTTACGAAGTATTCGGATTTTTACAAAGGACTGTTTCTTTTTATTTATGCTTTTCATATGCCGGTTTTTCTGTTTATATCCGGTATGTTTCACAGTAATAAGAATATCAAGCAGAGAATTCTGTTTTTTCTGAGTGTTGGATTTTTGCAGAAGATCGTTTTTGCAATGCTTTATGCATTTCTCCTTCAGGAGGAACTGGAATTCAGCCTTTTATCGGATGCTGGAATACCGTGGTTTATGTTTGTCCTGGCGATATATACCGTATTACTGTATTTGCTGAGAAACCAGAACAAAATGTATATTTTGGCGGCGGCGATCGTATTAAGCTGTTTTGCGGGACTCGATCAATCCGTGGGGGATTTTTTGTATCTGTCCCGCACCATCGTATTTTTTCCGTTTTATCTGGCGGGAGATATGGTGAAAAGCGAGGACGTAATTGCAGTCAAGGAAAAGTATAAATGGCTGCCGCTGGTTTCGCTGGCAGTGCTTGTTCTGTGGGGGTTGGTTTGTTACAGCCGGCTGGAGGAAATCTACCCGCTGCGATATCTGTTCACGGGCAGGCATCCGTTTCCGGAGCAGTTTCTGCAAATAGGACCTGCCGCAAGATTGGTGTGTTATTTTATTTCTTCGCTGACGGGTGCTGCGTTTGTATTCCTGGTGCCGAACCGGAGGATCCCTCTTGTAAGTGATATGGGAACGCACTCCATTGATGTATACTTCTGGCATTGGGGTATTATCTTGCTGCTGGAAAAATTCCTGCATGTCTCCGATCTTTTTCAGAAAGGGGTGGCGGGCAATCTGGAGTTTATCGGCATTGCCATTGCAGTGACAATTGTGCTTTCCCTGGCAGGAATATTCCGTTTTCCACTGAAACAGATGAAAGACTGCTGTTATTATAAACCTGTGAATAACAAGAATAAAAAATAATAAGAGAGTAAAACATTGCGGCGTGTACCGGGGCGGGTATGCGCCGCTTTTGGATGCGATAAAGCCGATATGCGGCGGCCTGGTTTGCTTGAGCAGATATCGCAAGTATCACAGGTATCGGGTTGATGGAGAGTCCGGCTTGCCTGGTTAAGATTCGAAACATATCTCAACAAATTTCGTATAAAGTGGATTCTGCTGAAAAACAGCGGTAATTAACGGTCTATTTTTCTATATTTGTTTTTCTTTTCAATTTCGAGAAGTTTTGTTGACAAGCAAAATGCTGTGGTGTAGTATAGATTTATAGTTATTTTTATGAAAAATGCGACATGAAAACAGCAACTTTTACACAGGTTTCGCTGGCGTTTCGTATAAATGCCGGCCGCATCACTAATAACGAAACTAACACCGCAGGGGTGTAGTGTATATTAAGAATGGAGGATAATCAATTATGAAGAAAATGATGGCAATGCTCCTTGCTGCAGGAATGGTTTTCGGTCTTACCGGAGCAGCATCCGCAGAAGAGGTCACCGAAGTAACGCTGAAGGTCTGGACGCCGCAGGAAGACCAGGCAGATGCCGACAGCTGGCTCCAGCAGATGGAAGCAAAGTTTGAAGAGGAACATCCGGAGTACAAGATGACATGGGTCAATGAAGTATGCGGTGAAGATGTAGCGCGTGATCAGGTTACAAAGGATCCGGCAGCTGCAGCTGATGTCTACATGTTCGCAAATGACCAGCTGGGCACACTTATTTCCGCAAATGCCATTGCGAAGCTTGGCGGTGCTTATCTTGATCAGGTAATGGCAGATAACAGCGAGAGCATGATCGCTTCCGTATCTACTGCAGACGGTTCTGTTTATGGTTTCCCGAACGCAGCCAACACCTGGTTCTGCTATTACAATAAAGATGTTTATACAGAAGAAGATGTTACCTCTCTTGAGACCATGCTTGAAAAGGGCGTTGTTGCTTTCCAGAGCAAGGGCGGCTGGTATAATGGCGCATTTTTCTTCGCAAACGGTGCGGAAGCATACGGCCCAAACGGAAATGACCTGGAAGCGAAAATCAACTTTGGCCAGGACGGTGGCGTTGCAGCTCTGAACACGATGATCGAGATTTTCAATCATCCGAATTTCCGTACAGACGCAGACGGCCTTGGTTATTCCGGTATGCAGAGTGGTGAGGTTTCTGCTTATTTCTCCGGCTCCTGGGAATACGAAGGCCTGAAGGAAGCTCTTGGCGATAAGCTGGGCGCATGCCAGCCGCCTACAGCAGTCATCGATGGCGAAGCGAAGACTTTGAAATCATTCGCAGGCTCCAAAGCCATCGCAGTAAATCCAAACTGTGCAGTTCCGAAAGCAGCAATGCAGTTTGCTGCAAGTCTTGCATCTGTAGATGGTCAGAAACTTCGTTATGACCTTCGCTCCGCAATCCCGGTAGCAACTTCTCTTGCTGAGGATCCTGCAATTGCTGAGGATATCGTTGCAGTTGCAATCATGAATACCGTTGCAAATGCTTCTGTTCTCCAGCCGGTTCAGGGTATGGATCAGTGGTGGAGCAATATGGAGACTCTGGGAAGCAATATTATCAACGGTTCTGTTACTGCTGATAATGCAGAGGAATCTCTTGCACAGACACTGGAACTCATCAATGATACAGGTCTTTAATGTTTAAGATCCGGTACCTGTACGGGCGGCAGCTTTTTCTGTTGCCGCCCGTTTTTTATTACATAGAAAGGAATGGAAAGTATGTCAACAAAAGCATTGACGAAAACTGCTGTACCCTACAGTGAACCGGATACGCTGATCAATGCTCTCAGCAAGGGGGGGCCTGTCGTATGGGCGTCCTGTCTTGTAATGGGGCTCTCCCATATCCTGACAGGACGGTTTGTGATTGGTCTTATTTTTCTTGCCATTGAGATTGGCGTAATTGCCTATATGGTCATCCCTTCGGGTGGTCTCTACTGGCTTTCCATGATGCCGAGCCTTGGTACTGTGGAGCAAAGTGAGGTCTGGAATGACGATCTGGGTATCTATGAATATGTGGCAGGCGACAATTCGCAGCAGATCCTTCTTTACGCAGTTGCAACATTGGTTCTGCTGATTCTATTTGTTGTGATCTGGCGCGCCAGCGTCCGCGGCGGGTATAAGTCTCTGTCTCTCAAGAAAAACGGGCAGAAAGTTCCCACTTTCATGGAGGATCTGAAGTCCCTGTTGAACAGCAATATTCACAAGCTGCTCATGACGCCGCCTTTTGCCATGCTGCTTGTCTTCACCATTACCCCGTTGGCGTATATGATGCTGATGGCCTTCACCAATTATTCCAAGGAAGGCAATCATCTGATTCTGTTTGACTGGGTTGGTCTTGAGAATTTTATTTCCCTGTTCGACAATGGTTCGATCATTGGCCGTCAGTTCTGGGATGTTTTGATCTGGACTTTGATCTGGGCTTTCTTCGCAACCTTCCTGAACTTCTTCCTGGGAACCATCATGGCGATGATCATCGAGCGTCCGACGACCCGCTGTAAAGGCCTGTGGAGAACTATTCTTTCGCTGACCATCGCAGTTCCTCAGTTCGTTTCCCTGATGATCATCAGCACGATGTTCAAGGACAATGGGGCTGCAAACAAACTGCTTCAGTCTCTCGGTCTGATTGGGCAGAATGTTAATCTGCCTTTCTGGACGGATGCAACCTGGGCCAGAGTAACGATCATTGTGGTCAACATCTGGGTAGGAATTCCATATACCGTTATGTCTGTTACCGGTATCCTGAAGAATATTCCGGCAGAGCAGTACGAGGCAGCGCGAATTGACGGAGCTACGGCAGCGCAGCAGTTCCTCTATGTCACTTTGCCGTATATGTTCTTTGTTATGACTCCGACGTTGATTACTTCTTTTACTGGCAATATCAACAACTTCAATGTTATTTTCCTGCTGTCAGGAGGCGGCCCGACTTATGTAGGCGATACCGCCGGTCAGACAGACCTTCTTGTCACGTGGCTGTATAAGCTTACCGTTGATAAGCAACAGTACAATGCAGCAGCTGTCATCGGTATTATGACCTTCATCATTCTGGCATTCGTGTCACTGGTGACCTACCGTAATACCGCATCCTACAAAGACGAGGGGGCGTTCAAATAATGGAAAACAAGAAATATGCTTCTGTAAAAAAACGGAGGATGATCACGGACACGGTCGTTCATATTTTCCTTGTGATCGTGGCGATCGTATGGCTGATCCCCTTTGTATGGCTTGTGGCGCATAGCTTCCGGGGAGGTCTCGACAGAGGGCAGTTCTCGGCGACTTTTTTCCCGACGGAGTGGACCATTGACAATTACACACGGCTGTTCACGGACACGGCGACGATTAACTTCCCAAGGATGTTCATCAATACGTTCCTGATTGCATGCTGCAGCTGTGTGATCAGCACGTTTTTCGTGCTTGCGGTATCCTTCTGTCTCAGCCGTGTGAAATGGAAAATGCGTAAAGCATACCTGAATATGGCCATGGTTATCAATCTTTTCCCAGGCTTTATGTCCATGGTTGCGATTTACTTCCTGCTGAAGGCAATCGGTCTTACGGAGGGAAATATGATCCCGCTTGCTCTGATCATATGCTACAGTGCGGGTTCCGGCACGGGATTTTATGTAATGAAGGGCTATATGGATACAATTCCTACGGCTTTGGACGAAGCAGCCTGTATCGATGGCTGCACACGCTGGCAGACCTTTATCAAAATCACACTGCCGTTGTGCAAACCAATGATCGTTTATCAGATCATAACATCCTTCATGGCTCCCTGGATGGATTTTATCTTTGCAAAAATCATCTGTGGTACCAAGACCCAGTACTATACGGTTTCCATTGGCCTTTACAGCCTGCTGACAAGTAAGGAATACGTTAGCACGTGGTTTACCCGTTTCTGTGCGGGGGCAGTGCTGATAGCACTTCCGATCTCGATACTTTACATTTACATTCAGCGCTTCTATCAGGAAGCAATGGCAGGCGGTGTCAAGGGCTGATCCGCATTTGACGAATGGTGGAGCTGCACGCGCAATTGGTTTGTGTGCAAAAGATTTACGGATTATAGTATTGCAATGCAGCTATTATATGAAAGGATGGGAAATTTGTGGCTGGCAGAACTGATGAAAGAAAAGGGAATTTCGGCATGACGCGCAGTGCGCTGCGTATTATTGGCATTATCCTTGCTGCTCTGGGGCTCCTTGGCAGAGGACTGCTTCAGACCAGGGCGCTGGGGGTCGGAGTGTCT
Organism: Blautia sp.; assembly: GCA_021443885.1. Classification (GTDB taxonomy): domain Bacteria; phylum Bacillota; class Clostridia; order Lachnospirales; family Lachnospiraceae; genus Blautia_A. Next base: position 22,523 of record JABUSW010000291.1, on the reverse strand, counting down.
GCAGGGGCAGAGCTTTTGGAGACTCTTGGCAGGTCCGGGGGAATGGCAGCAGCTACCACAGCGCTGGTGCTGGAAGGGCTGGAATCCTGTGCCGTGCCGATCTTTTCCGTCCTGCTGGTTGATGGCGTTCTTCACACAAAAAGCATCGGTAATTATTTTGGGCGGGTTGCAGGTCTTGCGATTGTATGTGAGATACCCTATAATTTCGCGATTTCCGGAAAGCTTATGGATGGAAGCTCACGAAATCCTGTGTTCGGCCTGGCACTGGCATTGGCCATGCTGTATTTTTACCGTTATTGTGAGGGAATGAAGGCCACGAGCATTCTGATTAAACTTGCAGTAACCGCGGCAGCGCTTCTGTGGGCTGGTATGTTTCGGGTGAAATTCGGTGTGATGGTGATCATCATTGTTGCCATCCTGTGGCTTTTCCGAGGGAGACGTACGCTGCGTTATCTGGCCGCTGCCGCCGGTACGATCTGCTGCTGTGTTGGAAATCCGCTTTATATGTTTGCTCCCTTTGGTTTTATAGCGGCACACTTCTATAACGGTGAGCCGGGGAGAGAAAACAAGATTCTGCAATATGCAATCTATCCTGTAATGTTAATTCTTACAGGACTTGCAGGGGCAATTCTATTCTGAGTGATTGCTCTCTAATGACGATTGTTATGGTATTATTCATGCTTGCGGGTTGCTTTGCGGCAGAGAAACTCTCACAATACGGAATGATTTGCACAATGTGCGGAATGGAGTAAGGAATTGGCAACATTGGAAGATATTGCTAAGCGCTTGAATACGACGAAAGGTACTGTCTCAAAGGCTCTGAACGGGGCGCCGGATGTCAGTGAGGGGATGCGGCAGGCGGTGCTGGAGACAGCCGTGGAGATGAACTATTCCCGCGCTTTGCGCCGGAATAATGATGCACCCTGTCTTTGCATTCTGGTTCAATATATGCTTTATGCCCGGGAGGGAGATTTCGGCTATGATATCATTTTGGGATTTCGTAAGCAGGCGGAGGCTAACGGATATCGCGTGGAAGTGGTAGAACTGAATATGGAAATCCAGGAGCTATATACTTACGATGAGTTCATGCTGAAACACAATTACAGGGGGGCATTGATTCTGGGGATGTCACTGCAGGCTCCCTGGCTCCGACAGCTTACGGATTGGTATACCCCCGCAGTGTTATTCGATAATTGTGCAATGGGTAATCCCAAAGTGGCACACCTGGGTGTTGATTCCCGGGAGGCTATGGAGCTTGTTGTCAATTATCTTGCCGACCTTGGTCATAAACGCATTGGTTACTTAAGCGGGGGCCTGAATTCCTTTGTATTTCAACAGAGATATGACCGCTTCGTGGAGTGTGCGAAAAAGATTGATCCGGACTGGGACGAGAACCGGGCCGGTTTCCACTATCATACGATGCAATGTGTGCAGGAGAATATTCCGAAGCTGCTGACACAGGGGGTTACGGCTATCGTGTGCAGCCATGATATGCTGGCGATTGCCGCGATCACTCATTTAAGTGATCTGGGGATCAAGGTCCCGGAGGATGTCAGTATTGTCGGGTTTGATAACATGCCCATCAGCGCTGTATCAACGCCTTCCCTTACAACGGTATGCCAGGATCGGGAGAAGCTTGGAAACTGTGCGTTTCCCATTCTTTGCGCCCTTATGGACGATATATCCGTTGGATCGGTTCTGCTGCACGCCAATCTCGTGATCCGGGACTCTACGGCAAAGGCCCGGGAAAATGCCCTGGACTATCTTTCGGCAGCTGTATCGGCAACTGCAGTGGAATTTGTATTGGAAACTTCGATAGCAACTGAAAAGGAGAAGGCGTTTACTTGAAGAGTTTAGAAAATAATAAATATTATCGAAATTATCTATTTGATTTATACGGAACGCTCGTCGATATCCATACCGACGAGCGTTCTGATGAATTTTGGGCGGAATTCCAGAATGAGCTGGAAAAGTATGGAGCGGCTCTGCCGGCTGCATGGCTGCGGGAGTATTATGAGAATTCGGTGCGAACTATGGAAGCTCGGGCGAGAGCTGCGATGCCGGAGGGAGAGCCGGAAATAGACCTGCTTCCGGTGTTCGAGGCTTTTCTGAAAGAAGGCGGAATCGGGGCGACAACGGAGGATGCCGTGAAGCTGGCAGAGCGCTTTCGCATGCTGTCGATTCGGAAACTGCAGCTTTTTGATGGTGCGGCGGAGCTGCTGAAAACCTTGCGTGACCATGGCAGAAAGGTCTATCTGCTATCCAATGCTCAGACCATCTTTACCCGGCCTGAGCTTCGGGCCCTGGGTCTTGAAGAACTATTTGACGGTACGCTTTTGTCTGCGGAAGCAGGGAGAAAAAAACCGGACTCACTGTTTTATAGGGCGCTTCTTGATAAATACGGACTGGATCCGGAAGAGACCATCATGGTTGGGAATGATGATGTCGCTGACTGTCATGGAGCTGCCGCTGCCGGGCTGGACAGCCTGTATATCTATACGGAACAGTCGCCGAAACCGGTTAAGCCACTGCCGGAAAATTGCCGACAGATAGCGTGTATTGCGGATGTGTTTGACACTGTAGCCAATATGGTATAAGTTATGATTAAGATGAAGTTTTAGTTTTATACAAAGGAGAGATATAATATGGATCTTATACCAAGCTTTCAGGTTGACCACACAAGAATTGTACCGGGTATCTACGAATCAAGAGTAGATGTACTGGGGGAGCATTACGTTACAACGTTTGATATTCGCATGAAATTGCCGAATCTGGAACCGGTGATACATCCAAATGCGATGCATACAATTGAGCACATTGTGGCAACATTTTTGCGCAATGATGAAGAATGGAAGGACCGGATCGTATACTGGGGGCCTATGGGATGCCTCACCGGCTGCTATCTCATTGTAAAAGGACGCCCGACCTCCCTGGAACTGCTTCCCCTGATGCGCAGTGCATTTGAGTATTGCCGCGATTACGAAGGAGAGGTGCCTGGTGCCAGTGCCGTCAACTGTGGGAATTATATTATGCATGACCTGAATATGGCAAAATATGAAGCCGGACGTTATCTGGAGTACCTGAATGGAAATCCCGGGTTTGAATATGATACAGCGGAAAGAATCATAACAGAAAAAGGCATGACATTCTTTGATTCATAGTCGGAGACAAGGGGTATTCAATGATAGACGATAACAAAGAAATAATAGAAGGCTCGGAAACAATATATCTGATTGATTTTGAAAATGTGAATAATAGCGGGATCGAGAACATCAATTCGCTGCCAAAGGGCAGCCGCGTGCTGATTTTTTCCACGAAGAATGCACCATACATCCGAATCGATCTTGCTTTTTCCTCCAGTATTATCATAGAAGGACATCTGGTGCCGGCGGAGAAAGAATCCCTGGACAAACATCTGGTGTCTTATCTGGGATTCCTGATCGGAAGGTATGGGAACCGGTGTGCATACGCAATTGTAAGTAAGGATAAGGATTACGATCATATTGTAAAATTCTGGAAGGAAGAAGGCGTGTCCAATATTTCCCGAGTCATCCAGATCCCGAAACCGAACAAGGGTACGGCGTCTGAAAAAACGGCGTCTGAGAAAACAGCAACGGATAAATCATCCGCTGGTAAAAAAAGGGGCAAGAAAACAGATAAGAAGACTGTTGACAGAGTGGTTGTTGAGAAACCGGAATCCGGGAACGCAGCAGAGAAAGCAGAAGCAGATAAAACCGTTTCAGAAAAAACAACCACTGAGAAAGCAGAGGTTGATAAAGCCGCTGAAGAGAAAACAGCAACCAGGAAAGCAGAGGCTGATAAAGCCGCTGCAGAAAAAACGACAGCCGGGAAAGCAGAGGCTGATAATGCCGCTGCAGAAAAAACAGCAACCGGGAAAGCAGAGGCTGATAAAGCCACTGCAGAAAAAACAACAGCCGGGAAAGCAGAGGCTGATAATGCCATTGCTAAAAAATCAACTACCGGGAAAACGACAAAGAAAAATGCTAAGTCCAACGAAATCAGTACGGCGAAAGAAAACGCTGCACCTGTTTATATCGGTGAAGAAAAGAGCAGGCTCAATGAGTTTCTCAAGCATGCTCTCCGGGGAAAAGACTATTCTGCAAAGGATACGGATGCGATCTGTAAGATCGTGTGTGCGAATTGCAATGCTGCAAATCATCTGAGTCTGATGCACAATGCGTTAATGGTTGAATTCGGGCGGGATGCTTACCACGTGATATACGATGACGTGAAGAATCTTCTGAAGGAGTTCGCTTCTTCTAATAAACAGCTCCCACAGAACAAAAAGCAGGATTCGAACCAGGAGCAGAATCAAGATCTGAACCAGAATCAGAACCAGGATCAAAATAAGATCCAGGAGCAGAACCAAGATCCGAACCGGAATCCGAATAAGGTTCAGGAGCAGAATAAAGATCAGGGCCAGAATCAGGGGCAGAACCAGGAACAGAATAAGGCCCAGGAGCAAAACCAGGAGCAGAACCAGGACCAGAATAAGGTTCAGGAGCAGAATCAAGATCAGGGCCAGAATCAGGAGCAGAACCAGGAACAGAATAAGGCCCAGGAGCAAAACCAGGGGCAAAACCAGAACCAGGAACAGAATAAGGCCCAGGAGCAGAACAAGAATAAGATCCAGGAATCGAATCAAGATCAGAATCAGAACCGAAACCAGAAGAAGGAAACAGACAAACGTGAGGCACGGGCGCGGTCCTTCTACGGGCAGCATTTTAAGAAACAGATTTATAAAGAGCATAAAGAGCAGGTGATCGAACTTATCCTGAAAGCTGAGAGCCAACAGCAGATGGAGGACGGGCTACAGAAGATATTCGGAGATGGGAAAGTGGTTGATCACATTGTGGCTAAAATACAGCCATTGATAGAAGCTTTGGGTATGATTTCAAAAGAATAAAGAGGCACCCGGATGATGGGCTTCGGCATAACAGTTGAAGTTGCTGTCATCCGGGTGTTTTTATGAATTTGAGATGTTTTTGCATGAACGACTCATTTCGACAGTATTTTCTAATCATGTGTAGTATAATGTAAGAAGCGTCTACGACTATATGTACTAGGAAGGCAAATTTACAAAAGAAAACGCTGTTCATTCCCATAACCTGTTGCTGAACAGATAAATATACAATAATGACAGCATTTGCTGCCAGCAGATTTCAGGAATTTCTTTCAAAAGGATGTTTCAGGAACGAGAATCTATTGGATATTCAGCTAAGAAAGCGAGGATTAAGGAGTGACAAGCGAGAATCGAGAGTATAAAGACAGCGTTTTCTGTGATTTGTTCTATAGTGACCAGGATGCAAAGAAGAATTTGTTGGAACTGTATAATGCATTGTTTGATTCGGATTACACAGATCCGGAACAAATCCGACTGGTGCGGTTGGAGGATGTATTGTTCAAAAACTTTAAGAATGACGTGGCATTTACCATGAACGGGGAGAGGATCATTCTGAGTGAACACCAGAGCACGATCAATCTTAATATGCCACTTCGGGATCTGATGTATATTGCCCGTGAATATGAGCTGCTGGTTCCGGCGAAAAAACGGTATGAGAAAAAACAAATGAAGATTCCGACGCCGGTTTTTTATACTTTTTATAATGGGAATGAGGATTATCCGACAGAGACTGAACTGCAATTATCGGATATGTATGAAAACCCCTCTGAGCCAGCATTGGAACTGAAGGTTAAGGTGATCAACATCAACAAGAATAAGAATCATAAGATTCTGGAGAAATGTAAGGTTATGAAGGAGTACAGCGAATTTGTAGAAAAAACACGGGTGTATAAAGAGGATAGAGAAACACTGAAGAACGTAGTCACGGAATGTATAAAGGAAGGTGTTTTGAAGGACTACCTGGAAAGAAAGGGCACAGAGGTGATCAATATGTTAATGACCAAATATGATTACGACACGGACATCGCAGTCCAAAGGGAAGAGGCAAGGCAGGAAGGAATAGAAGAAGGAATACAAGAAGGAATACTTCGAGTGATCACGAATATGAGGAGCAAGGGATTTACGATATTTGAGATTGCTGACATCCTGGGAGAACCCCAGGATGTGGTTGAAAGTTTGCTGGAAACTGAAGAATAAACAGACACCCGGATGATGGGCTTCGACATAACAGTTGAAGCCCATCATCCGGGTGTTTTTTGTTTTAAAACAGATTTAATATAAATGAAATCTTCTTCTTAGATTAGCCTCCGGCGGATGGCAGAGTCGCGAAAGAGATAGCAGCAAACTTGCCGTGCGACTCTGTCGCGACTCATTGTTATACGCTCTTCGGTTAAAAGATATTCTAATTGACAGGATATGCACATGGTTCTTCGCGGCATCAGGGGAGAGTTTGTAATACGGGGTATGGATTACAATGGTATCCTGGTGGATTTATTCCTGGCAGGTGAATTATTGCATGTGGGGAAAATACCAGCTTTGGATTCGGGAGATATGTGTTAGCTTCGGTATGATTTGAAATTCGTATACAATTTTACTTCAATCCCAAATTCAAAAAACAACAAAAAACAACACAAATAGACTCCAAAAACCAACAAAAACAATATTAATCGTAAAATTCACAAGAAAATCCACAAGAATGATTGCTTTTTTATGTGGGATGTGTTAGAATTCTGAATAAGCTAAATTGCGTGTAACAGCCTTGAAGGATAGAATGCAGATGCAGGAAGGTAAATATTATGAAGCGATCAAAGAGAATTCAGGTTCTGGATGCCCGTGCGGTGAATAAGGACGGGTATATCGATGAATGGCCGGAGATGGGATTTGTGTCTATGCACAGCCCATACGACCCCAAACCATCGGTGAAAGTTGAGAATGGTAAGATTACAGAGCTGGATGGAAAGAAGCGGGAAGAGTTCGACTTTCTGGACCAGTTTATTGCAGATTATGCGATCCGTGCAGATCGCGCAGAACAGTCTATGGCGATATCCTCCTTGGAGATTGCCAGGAAAATTGTAGATATCAATACCAGCAGAAAAGAGATTCTGGAGATCGTTTCCGGCATTACCCCGGCGAAAATGGCAGAGGTGATCAATCATCTGAATGTTGTGGAATTGATGATGGGTATGCAGAAGATGCGTGCCAGAAGAGTGCCGGGAAACCAGGCGCACATCACCAATCTGAAGGACGATCCGGCACAGATCGCAGCGGATGCGGCTGAGGGAGCTCTTCGTGGATTCAGCGAAGAGGAGACCACCATGGGTGTTGCACGATATGCACCTTTCAGTTCCATCGCCCTCCTCATCGGATCCCAGGCGGGACGCAGAGGCGTTCTTACCCAGTGCTCTGCGGAGGAAGCTACAGAACTGGAGCTTGGCATCCGCGGATTTACCACATACGCTGAAACGCTTTCCGTATATGGAACGGAGAAGGTATTCGTAGATGGGGATGACACCCCTTATTCCAAAGCATTTTTGAATTCGGCATATGCATCCAGAGGTCTGAAGGTTAGATTCTCCTCCGGTTCCGGTTCTGAGGTGCTGATGGGAAGCAGCGAGAAGAAGTCCATGCTTTATCTGGAATGCAGATGTCTGTATTGTACCAAGGGCGCCGGTTCCCAGGGAATCCAGAACGGTTCCGTAAGCTGTATCGGTGTCGCTGCCAGCGTGCCGGCCGGTATCCGGGAAGTGATGGGTGAGAATCTGGTGGCTGCCCTTCTGGGACTGGAATGCGCATCCTCCAATGACCAGAGTTTTTCCCATTCCGATATGCGAAGAACCGCAAGAACCATGCTGCAGTTTATGCCGGGAACCGACTTTATTTTCTCTGGTTATGCAGCGGAACCGAATTACGATAATATGTTTGCCGGATCGAACTTTGATGCGGAAGATTTTGATGATTATAATGTAATGCAGAGAGATATGCAGGTAGACGGTGGTCTTCGTCCGGTTACGGAAGAAGAAGTGATCCGAGTGAGGAATTATGCAGCGAAAGCAGTGCAGACAGTCTTCAAGGCTTTGGGACTTACCGAGATCACAGACGAACAGGTTGAGGCTGTCACTTATGCCCATGGAAGCAAGGATACCCTGGATCGTGACGCAGCTGCAGATATTATGTCTGCGGATGACCTTATGAAGCGCGGCGTGACCGGAATCGATGTGGTAAAGGCACTGGCTGAGGGCGGATACCATGATCTGGCAGACAGCATTCTGAATATGCTGAAGCAGCGTGTGATCGGCGATTACATGCAGACGGCTGCGATTCTGGACGAGAACTTCCAGGTAATGTCCGGTGTGAATACACCGAATGATTATATGGGACCGGGAACAGGATACCGTGTATCCGGAAAACGCTGGGAGGAGATCAAAGCGATCCCTCACCGGATCAATGTGAATGAATTTTAGGAGGCTGTGGTTATGGAGATTAATGAACAACTGATACAGGCCATTACAAAGGCGGTTGTGGAGCAGTTGGCTGCAAAGGGCACACAGCCGGAAGAGATTGGAAATGTGATCGAACCCTTAAGCAATCATACCGATCGCCTGCAAGGCAAGACCCGGATGCGTCCGAAACGCAGCTATGTAGGTGCGGTAAAGGCAAAGCAGGGCACCGACCCGAAAGAGGTTGTGATCGGTGTGGGCGCTGCTTTTCAGGCAGAGATCATGAAAACCATCGGGGGAATTCCGCTGGATGAAGTGATCCGCAATGTGAAAGCCGGTATTGAAGAGGAAGGCATGACCTTCCGTGTGGTTAAGGTCATGGATACCTCGGATGTGGGAATGATGGCACTGCAGGCGGCAAAGCTTTCCGGCTCCGGAATCGGGATCGGCATTCAGTCCAAGGGAACTACCGTAATTCACCAGAAGGATCTGTATCCGCTGTCGAACCTTGAGCTTTTCCCGCAGGCTCCGCTGATGACCAGGGAAACCTATCGTGCCATCGGCAGAAACGCGGCAAAGTATGTAAAAGGCGAGATGGTTACACCGGTGAAGTGTACGAACGATCCCATGGTTCGCGCAAAATATCAGGTAAAGGCTGCTCTGATGCACATCATTGAGACGGAACAGCTTCAGCCGGAATTAGGTATGATTGAATGGGAGGGCGGAAGATGAGCAATTATCCATTAGGACAGAACGAAGCGGATACCATCACTTCGAAGACCGGGAAGAAGCTTTCCGAGATTACGCTGGAAGAGATTAAACGCGGGAATATCACTGCAGAGGATATCAAGATTTCCTCCGAAATGCTGAGACGGCAGGGCCAGGTGGCAAAAGAGGCAGACAACCCGCCTATGGAAGCGAATTTTGAGCGGGCTGCAGAGTTGGTAAATGTTCCGGATGAAGTGATCTTAAGCATGTATAACAAGCTTCGCCCGAATCGCTCTACCAAGAGAGAATTATTGGAAATGGCAAACGAGCTTTCCCGGAAGTACAATGCACCGCATTGTGCGAAGCTGGTATTGGAAGCAGCAGAAATATACGAAAAAAGAGGCGTACTTCTTTCATGAAACTGATTGCAGGCGTAGATATAGGGAATTCCACAACTGAAGTATGTGTCGGATGTGTTGAGGACAATGGTGCTTTTCATTTCCTTTCCAGCGCATCCCGCTTTACCACCGGAACCAAAGGTACATTGCCGAATGTTCTGGGAATCAAGGCGGCATTGGAGGATGCAATGTATCAGATTAACCTTCCAATGAAAGCCCTTGCTTTGGTGCGCCTGAATGAGGCCGCTCCGGTAATCGGGGACACGGCCATGGAGACCATCACGGAGACCATCATTACGGAATCCTCCATGATCGGACACAATCCTTCTACGCCGGCAGGGGCAGGGGAAGCTGTCGGGGAACTGATCTTTCTGGAGAATATCCGGAACGGAAAGCCGGGGGTACCCTACATCGTGGCAGCTGCAAGCAAGTTTTCTTACGAAGAGGTGGCGATCCGGCTGAATCAGGTGTTGCCGGAGCTGGACATCAAAGGGCTGATCCTGCAGGCGGACGAGGCGGTTCTGGTAGAGAACCGTTTGAATAAGAAGATTCCTATCGTGGACGAAGTCCGGCACATTGCCAGGATTCCGGAAGGAAAGACGGCGGCCATTGAGGTGGCACTTCCCGGAACTTCTATACGAATGCTGTCGAATCCTTACGGGATTGCGACATTATTAAAATTGAATGCGGATGAGACCAGAGCGGTTACGCCTATTGCAAAGAGTCTGGTGGGAAACCGCAGTGCAGTGGTGATCAAAACGCCTCACGGCAATATTCAGGAGAACGTTCTTCCGGCCGGGGAGATTACTTTCCACGGGGAAAAAGAACTTCAGGTCAACATTGATGCCGGTGCGGATGAGATCATGGAAGTCCTGTATAAGGCCGGAGAGATCCGGGATATTGACGGACAGAGTAATACCAATGTGGGAAATATGCTTTCCCGTATCAAATCCAGTATGGCAGATGTTTCGCGGGCCGGTGATGCCGATATCCGGATCACGGATATTCTGGCGGTGGATACGCTGGCTCCGGTGGAGATTTCAGGTTCCCTGGCAGGAGAGACCTGTATGGAAAAAGCCGTGGGTATTGCGGCTATGGTAAAGACACAGCAGCTTCCTATGCAGCAGATTGCGAAGAGACTGGAGGAAGAGCTCCATGTCAAAGCCGTCGTTGCAGGAGTGGAAGCCGTGATGGCTTCGCTGGGAGCGCTGACCACACCAGGGACGACTCTGCCTTTGGCGATTCTGGATATGGGCGGCGGATCTACCGACGCAGCTGTTCTGGAACCGAATGGGGAGGTGCGGACTACGCATCAGGCAGGGGCCGGCGAGCTGGTATCCATGCTGATTCAGACAGAGCTTGGTCTGCCCAGCAGAGCAACAGCCGAGCAGATCAAGAAATATCCTATGGGAAAAGTGGAGAGTCTGTTCCATATGCGTTTGGAGAATGGTTCCATGCAGTTCTTTGAAGAATCGATTGATCCAAGATATTACGGGCATGTAGTTCTTCTGGCGGAAGGAAAGCTCATTAAGGTGGAAGAGGATATTCCTATGGAACGGATCATGGCAGTGCGGCAGGATGCGAAGAAAAAGGTATTTATTCGCAATGCGCTCCGGGCTCTTCGGACAGTGGCGCCCGGGCATGATCTGCGCAGGATTCCCAATGTGGTTCTGGTAGGTGGTTCGGCAGAGGATTTCGAGATCCCAGAGATGCTGATGGAAGCGTTGGCAGAATACCGGATCGTCTGCGGACGCGGCAATATCCGTGGGTCACAAGGCCCTCGAAATGCCGTTGCCACAGGACTTTTGCTTTCGTATCTGGGGGCATGACCATGGTAGTAAATAAACCAGCAATTATCTTATATGTTGATGAGCCGGATCCGGATCTTCTGCGGGAGGTTTGTGCCGGTATAGAAGAGGAGGGCGTTCTGTATCAGGTAAGTGCCCATAAGGGAGACCTGGATACACTGGCCTTTGAGGCAGCGAAAGAATCCATTTTAGGAAGTGGAATCGGAATGACGGGGCAGCGGATTGCCTTGCAGATGCTGCGGCTTCCGAAGGGGCATAATGTGTTCGAACTGGATTCCCCGCGATTCTGGCAATGCAGGAACCTGGGGGCCAACAGTGCCAGAGCGATCAAGAAGATGCCTTTCAAGGATCTATGGGTGGAGTAAGATTGGAGATACTGATATGAGTGTTTATACCAAAGGCGGTGACAGGGGCACCACAAGCCTTGTACATACAAAGAACATATCGAAATCAGATGACCGCATCCAGTGCGTGGGGACCATCGATGAGCTGACCAGTCACATCGGTCTGGTGAAAACCATGCTGGATGATAAAGAAGCAGCAACGCTTCTGGAAGAGGTTCAGCAGACGTTGATGCTGGTAATGGCCGGCGTGGCGGATCCCTTTAACCGGAATTACAAGCTGGAAAACGACAAGGCAGAAACGCTGGAGAAGGAGATCGACCGTCTGGAGGCACTTTTCGACAGACCGAAGAAATTCATTCTTCCGGGTGGATGCAGACTTTCCGCAGAGATCGACGTTGCCAGAACCGTTGCGAGAAGAGCAGAGCGTTCCCTTGCCTCCGTGAGCGTGAAATTTGGTGCAGACAACGGAGCCAAGGTGTTTATGAACCGTCTGGCGGACTACCTGTATGTATTGGCAAGATATGTCGATGCAAAACAGGCAGATGCAGGGATGGCAGCCGGTACAGGAGAGGCCGTGAAAGCGGCAGCTTTTGTGAATACTGGCGCAGAAGCAGGTCACTTGAAAGAAACGATCATTGTGCAGGAAGTGTTGAAGCAGATGGGTGTGCAGGGAAAAATCACATTGCAGGCGGCGAAAAGTCTGATTGAGATCATTGAACAGGAAGCGGAAAGGCAGGGGAAGAAGGCGGTTATCGCAATCTGCGGTCCGGATGGAAACCCCATCGCCGTTCATGTTATGGATGGTGCTTTTCTGGTAAGCTTCGATGTGGCTGTGAAGAAAGCCTATACATCTGTGGCCGTGAAGATGTCCACTATGGAATTGTCAAAGCTTGCACAGCCCGGCGGTACCTTCTACGGTGTTGATAAGATGGACGGCGGCAAGATCGTCATCTTCGGCGGCGGCATCCCGATCCGTGTAGGCGATACCATCATCGGAGGGCTGGGGGTATCCGGCGGAACCGGAGAAGAAGACCACGGTCTGGCAGAATACGGACTGCGGCATCTGGCGGAAGTATTGTAATAACGGCTTTTTCGTCAAATAAAACCCACCGAAAACTTGTGAAATTCAGCTGAATTTCATGGTTTTCGGTGGGTTTTTTGCTAAGCTTTCATCATGAAGAGGAGCCTTCCGCATTAAGCACTCAGAGCACTATGTGCCGGGAAAGAAACTTCCGATTTTGCCTCTAAAAATACCGATCAGGACGGAGATATTGCCATGATGCAGAGTCCTTAATATACTGACAGAAAAAAGGTATCGGAGGTAGAGCATGGAAGGAAAGAAGAAAATGAGCAACAAGAAATTTGCCGGAATCTGGGGAACGATCCTGGCAATTCTGCTGATCGTGGTTCTGGTGGGGAACTTTTTCGCAGACAAGTACCAGACCATCATCACAAGAGCTCTGGGACACAAGACCAGTATGGTAGTGGAGAAAGAAGGATCGGAGCAGGCGGACAATGTTTATTTCAAGAGCGATTATGCATCCAAAGAGGAGCTGATCGCCCATGAAGTAGAGCTGAGTCATGAGCTGGAAGGTGAAGGGATTGTATTAATGAAAAATGAGGACAATACGCTTCCCATGGCAGAAGGGCTTAAAATCAGTATGTTTGGAATCGGCTCCGCGAAATTCGTATACAGCGGTTCCGGATCCGGAGCAGTGGATACCTCATCGGTTATCTCTCTGAAAGAGGCTTTTGAGCAGGAGGGATATGAGGTGAACCCGGCGTTGTATTCTTTGTACAATGATACCGAGGAATACAAAGTTGCAAAAGAGATGCCAAACAGTGAATACACTAAGGAAGTGTACGATTCGCTGAAGGAATACAATGACATGGCGATCGTGGTGATTTCCAGAAACGGACAGGAGGCTATGGACGTGACACCGGACCGTATGCTGCTTTCCAAGGAAGAGATGGGCATGTTGGGTCTGGCAAATGCAAAATTTGAGAACGTAGTAGTGCTTTTGAATATGCCGAATACCATCGAGCTGGGATGGCTGGATGAGTACGAGCATGTCAAAGCCTGTGCCTGGGTGGGGTTCCCGGGACAGGAAGGTATTATTTCCATTCCAAGAGTGCTGAAGGGTACCATCAATCCTTCCGGACGTACCGTGGATACATTCCCATACAGCAGTATGAGTGCGCCGGCAGCACAGATCTATGGCTTCGGCCGTATGAACAATGGCACAAATGAAACAGGAGCGAAGGCTACCTACACGGTATATGGTGAGAATATTTATGTTGGTTATCGTTACTATGAGACACGCTATGAAGATACGGTGCTGAAACAGGGGAATGCAGATGCCTCTATTGGTTCTGTAGATGGAAATGCATGGGATTATACGACGGAGGTGCAGTTCCCCTTCGGTTATGGATTGAGCTATACAGAATTCACTTACCGTGATTTTGCATTTACCGAAAACGAAGATTCCTTTACCGTGGACGTCAATGTAACAAATGATGGAGATGTGGAAGGGAAAGAGGTTGTAGAGTTATACTTCCAGTCTCCGTATACGGACTACGACAAAGAGAATCTGGTGGAGAAGGCTTCGGTAGAGCTTTGCGGTTTTGCGAAAACAGGTTTGATCGCACCGGGAGAAAGCGAGGCAGTCAGCATCGAGATTCCGAAGGAAACCCTGCGTGCTTTTGACTCCAACGGCGCAAAGACGTATATCGTAGATGAAGGCACGTACTATTTCTCCGTAGGACGCAATGCCCATGATGCCTTGAACAATATCATGGCGGCAAAGGGATATACAACTGCAGATGGTATGGACGAAGATGGTAAAACGGAATTTGTCGGAACCTTTGAACAGAAAGAATTGGATACCACGACCTATGCCGTAGATGCGGTAACCGGAACCGAGATCACCAACCGGTTTGATAATGGTTCCATGATTTACTATGATGACACTTATGTATATCTTACCAGAAACGATTGGGAAGGAACCTGGCCGACCTTCTATGGAGAGGCAGATGCAAAAGGCAATTATACAGCCACCATGTCGGATGCGCTGATTCACGACAGTCAGGACAATCTGTATGAGGATGATCCGGAAGCAGTTATGCCGGTAACCGATTCCGGAGAAAACATCAATCTGATCACCATGCGTGGAAAAGATTACGACGATCCGGATTGGGAGGCAGTCCTTGATTGTCTGACGGTAGAAGAGATGATGGAAATGGTTCGTCTCGGTGGATGGCAGACGGCAGAGATTCCAAGTATCTCCAAGCCAAAGTCCAATGATCAGGACGGTCCGGCGGGGATTTCGGATACACTGATCCACAGCGACCTGAAATGTATGGGATACCCGATTCAGGAGGTTCTTGCATCTACATGGAATGTGGAGCTTTCCGAAGAGATGGGACGCTGCATCGGGGAAGATGGATTATCCGCAAATGTACAGGGCTGGTATGCACCAGGTGCCGGCATGCATCGTTCTCCGATCGGTGGACGAAACTATGAGTACTATTCCGAAGATGGATACCTGTCCGGTGCCATGTGTGCAAAGGAAGTAGCCGGTGCACAGAGCAAAGGGATGTATTGCTACCTGAAACACCTGGTATTAAATGATCAGGAAGACCACAGATATGGTATTGCAACCTTTGCCACAGAACAGGCGATTCGAGAACTCTATATGACACCGTTTGAGATGGCAGTGAAGGAAGCGGATTGTCATGGTATGATGGCAGCTTTTGCCAGCATAGGCGGAATCTGGTGCGGTGCCAACAAAGCATTGATCCAGGATGTTCTGGAAAAGGAATGGGGATTCCATGGCATCGTAGTTACTGATTATGCCTCTGCATGTGCAGGATTCATGTGGACAGACATGGGATTAAGTGCCGGATGTGATTTATGGCTTAATACAGACAGCGCGCTCTTTGGCATTGAAGGTGTCGAGAAGAATCCGACATTGGTAACGGCTCTTCGAAATGCTTCTCACGATATTCTGTACACCGTAGTAAACAGCTCAGCCATGAACGGCATCAGTGAGAATGTGGAAATTCGCACGATCATGCCGCTTTGGAAGAAATGGCTTGTTGCCTTTGACATTGTCATGGCAGTCATCATTATAGGCGGGGCACTTCTCGTGACCAGAAGATGCAAGAAGAATAAATGATAATAAAACAGCAGTCCCTGTGCAATCCGTCGATGTCGGGTATCCACAGGAGGCTGCTGTTTTGCTTTTGCGTTGTTGTTTTTGCATGTGCAATTCGATATAATGATGGTAAATGCAGACGAGAAAAGGATCAAATTCGAAGGCTTGTCCTTCGGAAAAAGAGAGAACAGGAGCTCAATCAGATATGTTAAGAGTCGGAATCGTGGAAGATGAGACGAAATGGATCGAAAGAATCCGGCAGAATCTGGAACGCTATTCATCTGAGAAAAATGTTGAGATCGAAACAGGGGTATTCCGGGACGGAATTGAAATCGTGGAGAACTATCGTGCTGATCTTGATGTACTGTTTCTGGACATTGAGATGTCCTCTATGAACGGCATGGAAGCGGCAGAAAAGATTCGGCGAAAAGACAGCGAAGTCATTATAGTCTTTATTACCCAGGTCGCCCGGTATGCGGTGAAAGGGTATGAAGTGGGTGCTTTGGATTTCATCGTAAAATCCTTCTCTTACGAGATATTCTGTATGAAAATGGATCGTATCTGCAGACAGGCAGAAAGCAACCAGGTGAAAAATGTCACACTGAATATCAACGATGATGTCTATAAATTGTCTTCTACGAAGATTCTATATGTGGAAGTGATCAAGCATCATCTTCTCTATCATACCGATGAGAAGGTGCTGGAAACCAGAGGGACTCTGAAAGCGGCGGAGGAGCTTTTGACAGGGATGGGCTTTGCCAAATGCAACAGCTGTTATCTGGTGAATCTGCGGCATGTGAAGGCCATCCTTGGGAACGATGTCCTGATCGGGCAGGAACGTCTGCAGATCAGCAGAGCAAAAAAGAAAGAATTTGTCCAGGCGGTGGCGGATCATCTGGGGGGCATCTGACATGATTGAAACCATTAAGGCGTTTTTTTTGCTGGGAGGATTTGACTATTCCAACATTTCGTATTGCGTCGAGCTTTTGGCCGCCATCCTTCTTTATTTTGTTTATATCCGGAAAAGAAAACACTTTGGAATCCGGCTTCTGGCAGGAAGCCTGCTTCTGCTGATTTGCAGTATCTGGCTATACCCTGCAATGCGAAATTCCTCTACCTTAGTATCTTTTTGCTGGTTCCCACTGGTGTATCTGCTCATTGCAGGAATCTGTTATCTGTCCTATGCGGTTACCTGGAAAGATGCATTGTATGGAGCAACCTGCGGCTACCTCACGCAGCACTTTACTTCCTCCTTGTTCATCCTGATATTGTTCGAAGGAAAGGCGCCGGAATGGAACGGTCTTTTCTACCCGGTATTATATGTGCTGATTTATGCCCTTTTTTTCATCATTTTTTCAAAGAGACTGACAGACAATGGAATCTTTGGAACCAGCAAAGTCAATGTGCTGACACTGACCTTGATCACCTTGACGGTTTCGGCTGTTCTGAGCTCTCTGACCAAGGTGTTTGCTGACTTTGCGGAGTTGAGCAGTGATTCTACTGCATATATTGTATTGTTTCGCATCTGCCAGGTATACGACATGCTGATCTGCCTGTTCCTGCTGATCCTCCAGATGGTTCTGAAGAGAGAGCTCCGGGCCCAGAAACGCTACGAAATGAATCGGAATATCTGGGAACAGAGACGGCAGCAGTATGAACTGACCCGTGAAAACATCGATCTGATGAATCGGAAATGCCACGACCTGAAGCACCAGATCGCAGCTTTTTCTGACAAAAATGTACCGGCTGAGAGAAGAGATTCGTTTCTGAGGGAAATGGAGGATATGGTCGAGATCTACGATACCCATACCCAGACCGGAAATGAAGCACTGGATACCATTCTTCAGGAAAAGGGATTGTTCTGCAAAATGCATCATATACAATGGAACTGCATCGCAGATGGCGAGATTCTGCAGTTTATGGATGTGGTGGATATCTATACACTTCTGGGGAATGCCATCGATAATGCAATTGAAGCCGTGGAACAGCTGAAAGAGCCGGAGAAAAAGATGATCTCTGTCCGGATCCTGCAGAAAAATCATTTTGCCGTGATTCAGATCGAAAATCCATATGAAGGAAGTGTATCGATGCAGGAGGGAAAGATTCGAACTACAAAATCGGATAAGGATTATCACGGATTCGGAATTAAAAGCATGCGTCATATTGCGGAGAAGTATAATGGTTCATTGTCCGTAAAAACGGATAATGGAATGTTTCTGCTGTATGCCGTGCTGCCGGTGGAAGGTGAAGCGATGCGTAGAGGGGAAATGTCATGAGACTAATTACAGGAGTTACCGATCGTTGACTTGCGAATCCCCTAAGAGGATTCGCAAGTGGGGAATGCTGTTTGCGGGAAGATAATAAGACTACAGGAGGATGCGGAAATGAATTATATGGGAATCGATCTTAAGGAATATCCGGAGGATGGAAAATGGGGAAGTCCCCTGGAGATACAGTTTGACAAGGAAAAGACGGACCTGAGTGGACTTCGGATGCCAAAGCCCGGTGAGGGTTATAAACCGGATATGGAAGAGACCAAAGAGAAATTCCGGAATTACTGGCAGCATAAGAATACAGGGCGTCCTCTGATGTGCGTGATTGCCAGAAGACCGGAGATCGAGCATCTTTCCGATGGGTCGGCGGTAGAAGGCGATTACCTTGGACAGATCTGCCAGGGAAAATACTATAACTTACCCGAGGAATTGAAATGGAAGGATATGGAGGATAAATACCAGAATGCACAGAGGATCGTAGATCGTTATCGTTTCTTTTGCGATACACATCTGTTCCTGGGGGAAAGCTTTCCGAATCTGAACATTGATTTTGGCCCAGGTTCACTGGCTTCCTATCTTGGTTCGGAGATTGGCTTCAAGGAAGATACCGTGTGGTTCAAAAGATGCTTCGAAAACTGGGAGGATGTACCGAAGCTTTCCTTTGACCCGGAGAACAAATGGTTTCAGAAACACCTTCAGCTGGCGAAGGACTGCCGGGAGCTGGCAGGGGAGGATTTTCTTGTAGATATGCCGGATCTGATGGAGAACATCGATGTATTGGCGTCCCTGCGGGGCGTACAGGATACGCTGTTTGACCTGGTGGATGAACCGGAGGAGCTGGCGGACAGAATTCAGCAGGTGACGGACGTCTATTTTGAGTACTACGACCGCTTCTACAATGTCATCAAAGATTCGGAAGGCGGAAATGCCTATACGGTATTCCAGATCTGGGGACCTGGCAGGACGGTGAAATTACAGTGTGATTTCTCTGCAATGATTTCCCCGGATGACTTTCGTGAATTTATCCAGCCCTCCCTGATTCAGCAATCGGAAAAAGTGGATCAGGTGCTTTATCATCTGGATGGTCCCTCCTCCATCATTCATCTGGATGCGTTGATGGAAATAGAAGGCATCGATGCACTGCAATGGACCAGCGGAGATGCGGGACCTGACGGAACACTTCCGGCCTGGGACATGATCTACGATAAAGTGATCGCTGCCGGGAAATCCATCTGGGTAAAAGTCTATTCCGGGAATATCGAAGACTGGATCCGCAATGTGGATCGCATCGTACAGAAATACGGATCCCACAGCCTTTTCCTTCTCTTTCCGGAAATGTCTGCAGAAGAGGCTGTATTTTTGCTGGATTACGCAGACCGTAACTGGAGTAATATAAAAGGTACCTTCGTGGAAGAACTGGAAAGATGATTTGTGAAAAAAGCACAAAATAATGAAAAAATAACCATGGAAATAGTTGAAAATATCTGATATACTATATGATATCTAGTTGAACATGAACAATCATGAAGGAGGATTTGACATGAAGAAGAGATTTTTGGCACTTGCCATGACAGCTGTAATGGTTTCATCTGTGTGCGTGCCGGCCATGGCAGAAGCAACCGATGAATTTGCAGGAGAAGAACTCAGCATTCTCGTATCAGCAGGCTGGATGGACAACCGCTATGATGAAACACTGGCTCGTTTTGAGGAGACCTATGGTGTTACGGTAGATCTGCAGACGATTCCGGCGGATCAGTATTCGGATCTGCTGCTGTCAAAGCTTGCTACCGATTCCTGTACAGACGTATTCTGGATTCAGTCCAACCCGTTTGCCATTGAATCCGTGATCGTGGATCCGGAGAAATACTGCATCGATTTTACTGGCGCTGCATGGGAAGAGAAGATACCGGAAGCACGTCGTGCATCCTGCAAATACCAGGATAAGCTGTATGGACTCCAGATCTGGAACAATTCTCCGGAATACATTATGCTTTATAACAAGACTTTATTTGAAGAGAATGGATGGGAAGTTCCGACCTCCTATGATGAGATGAAAGAGCTTTGTGCTACTATCGCAGAGACGGGCATCACACCATGGTTTATGCCGGGCGCAGACGGATGGCAGCATCAGCTGGCATTTTTCCAGATCGGCGGTGTTTATGAAGAAGCGCAGCCGGGTCTGTATGAGGCGCTGAATAACAACGAAGCTACCTTTGCTGACAATGAAAAGATGCTGGAAGTATTGAATCAGTTCAAAGAACTCTCTGATCTGGGATACTTCGGAGAAGACTGGATTGGTACAGACAGTTCCAATATGTCCAATGAATTTGGTGACAGAAATTGTGCAATGGCACTTGCAAACTCCAGCTACATCAAACAGATCAAAGACGATACCGGCACAGAGGATGAATTTGGCCTGTTCCTTGAGCCGCTGGGCGGAAATACATGGTTCCCGGCCAGCCCGGCAGGTCCGACCATGTTCGGCTATGCAGGCAGCGAGCATCCGGAGCTTGTAAAGGAATTCTTTAATTTTGTTACAGAGACGGAAAGTCTTCAGGAGATTCTGGACAACTCACCGGCATACACAAACATCCATGCAAACGATGACGCAGTAGAACAGCACTGGCTGCCGGAGGAAGAAGAATTCATGGCTTCCATTCCGGAAGAGAAAATGTCTGTATCCGTTCTGCAGAATGGAACAAAATATACAAATGATTACTGGATGCAGTTCGGACAGGATATGGTATCCTTCTGTCTCGGCGAAATGGAAGCAAACGATGTTCTGGCCAATATGGATGCAAACCGTGCAGAAGCAGCAAAGATCGTTGGGGATGCAAACTGGGAATAATCTGAGAAATACAGCCGTTTAATACGATTGGGGGTGAAACGGTGCGGGGGAGAGATTCCTCGCACCGTTTCTTACTTACAGGAGAGAGGTGCTGCAGCTTGAAAAAAAACAAAATATATCCGCAGTGGTTTATTGTCTTGCCGCTTCTTTTATATATTCTTTTCTTTTTGCTTCCGGCGTTTATGGGTGTTGGTTATTCCTTTACCGACTGGAATTCCAGAAGCGTCCTGAAAGGGGTTCATTTTGTGGGCCTTGACAACTATAAAGAAATATTTACATCCAATAAGGATTATCTGTCCGGTATCGGCAACACATTGATGTTTACCGTGATATCCAATATTGTGAAAATCATACCGGCGCTGCTGATCGCGATCCTTCTGCAGGAAGGGATCCGGGGAAAAGGATTATATCGCACGATCTTATACCTCCCGTCGATTCTGCCATTTGTCATAATCGGTCTGATCTTCAAGTCGATTCTGAATTACAACAATGGTCTGCTGAATGTGATTCTGGAGACGCTGCATCTGGGGTTCCTGAAACAGAAATGGCTGTCGGATCTGGGAGTTGTATGGAAGTCCATCATGGGCGTGGATGCCTGGCGAGGGATAGGCTACGTTATGACGATTTTCCTGGCGGGTCTGAACACGATTCCAAAGTCCTATTATGAGGCGGCACAGATCGATGGAGCCAACTTCTGGCAGAGACTGCGTTATGTGACGCTGCCGATGCTGTCCGGATCCATTATGATCAATCTGGTATTCGGCATCACTTACGGATTAAAGGTATTTGACATTATCTATGTTCTGACGAATGGTGGTCCGGGACATGCAACGGAAGTTATGACGACCTATGCATTCCAGCTTTATTCCAAGGGACAGTATGGAATGTCTACGGCTTTAAATACGATCCTGCTTCTGATCACAGCAGTGGTAGGCGTATTGATCGTCCGGGTTATGGGAAAACAGGAGGTGCAGCAGTGATGAAAAAGAAAATTCTGACTCTGTTGAAGTATATCTTTTGCATTTTGCTCTGCCTGATCGTGGTCATTCCATTCTATATGGTTCTGATCAACTCCTTTAAGACGAAGGCAGAGGCTGCCCGGATGAGCCTGTCTTTGCCCACGGAATGGGTTTTTGCCAACTATTCGGAAGTCATTGACAAGGGCAATCTTGTGCAGGGATTTTTCAACAGTCTGACGTATGCAGGGATTGCAACCTTTGCGGGCGTGATCCTTTGTGGAATGGCGGCATTTGTACTGTGCCGCAATCGTACAAAATTAAATGTTTTCCTATATTATTTCTTTCTGTGCGGGCTGTTCTTCCCAGTTAATTACGTAACCCTTGTCCGGGTGCTTTCCACTGCACATCTGAACGACACAAGGATCGGTATTATCCTGGTATTTACCAGTGCCATGATTCCGTTCTGTGTATTTACGATACGGAATTTTGTTATTTCGGTACCGGTGGAGCTGGATGAGGCGGCTGTTATCGATGGAGCCGGATCGGTAAGCCTGTTCTTTCGTATCATCCTGCCGCTTTTGAAGCCTACCATGGTGACCTGCTTCATCCTGCAGTTTATGTCGGTGTGGAGTGACTTTCTGACCCCGCTGTATCTGTCCAGCAAGAG
>JABUSW010000092.1 GCA_021443885.1 Blautia sp. | reverse complement strand
ATTTCGCTGCGTCGTGAGCATGGTGTCGTTGTAAAAGAAGAATACAACATAAGATTTTTTGGGAATGATTTGGAGGACGAACTGGTATGGAAAACAATCAACCGATAAGACATAAATGCTGCGGTCCGGCAGGCCCGAATTTCTTCTGGCAAGGGGAAAAGGACAGTGGATACCACATCCGATTTGAGGTCCGGCTTGATCATGAAATCAACGGCGGGATGCTTCAGGAGGCATACGAAGAAACCATGCATGTATGGCCTATGCTAATGGATGCTTTTGTAGAAGAAGACGACGGATTTCTATATTTTGAAGAGAATGATCGACCGCTGAAGGTACACCACAATCCGATGCCGGTGGCACCGGGGCATGGATTGAATGCGGATCGGCTTTTGGCGGTTTCTTATGATGGCGATACGCTGTATTTCAGCGGTATGCACGTGTTCTTTGACGGTGGCAGTGTGATGAAGCTGGCGAAAGGCGTGCTTTGCCGATACCTGAAGCTGTATAGCGGAAAGGACTTTCCGGTTCAGGATCTGCCGGTTCCCGGGGAGGGTGACAAACCGGAATATTACGATTTTTACATGATGCGTGAGGATATCCTTTCTCTTCCTTATGAATACCAGGAAGAGGTGTATAAACCGGCATCGTTTGCACATGAGCCTGGTTTTGCAATGAAAGAGAAAGAAACATATAATATGTGCCGTGTTGCAGTCAATGCGCAGGATTTTATGAAGTATTGCAAGGAAAATAATGCCAGCCCTTCGATTATGTTTTTCCTGCTGCTGGCAAAGACCTTTTATCGGCTTCATCCGGAAGAAACACTCCCGGTAACCACCAATATTACAAGAGACATTCGCAGCACTTTGGGATTGGAAATGTCCATTATGGGACAGGCTTTCGGCACAGATATATTTGTCGAAAGAGAGGATCTGGAACAGCTTCCTTTGTCGGAAGCAGCAGGTAAAGTCAAGGCCAGCATGGCATGCCAAAGGAAAAAGGATTATCTACTTTCCAGAGTCCATGATACTATGAGCACAAGAGAACCGGGCGAATATATCCCATCAACCATTGGAACACTGGCATATCTTGGAAGACTGGATTATGGCGAATATACCGGATATATAAAAGATTTTTCTATCAGTTATGGAACTTCCTCCAATGTGAATATCGTAGATTTGAATGGCATTTTTCATATAGATGTTCAGCTTGGAGAGGCAACACAGCCTTATGCAGAGACATTGCTAAAGCTGTTCCGGGAAAACGGTATTGAGGCTATGATCATCCGGGAGACAGGACCGATTCCTTCGGAAGTAAGGGAATAAGGAAAGGCTATTCATATGAAACATATAAAATCTTGTATCAAAACAAAAGAATGGATCCTGTTTGCCGTCTTTGTGGCGTTTATGGTTTTTCAGATCATGCTTACATTGCGGCTTCCGGAATATACAAAGCAGATCACCATGGTGATCGAATCCGGACAGGGATTGCATGCTCTTGTGAAACCGGGGCTGTTTATGATGCTTAGTGCCCTGGGTTCTGTAGCCTGCGCTATTGTGGCGGGATTTTGCATTTCCCGGATTGCAGCTGTACTGTGTATGCGGCTGCGAGAGGCGCTATTCGGGAAAGTCATGTCCTTCTCGATGGCGGAAATGAGTACTTTTTCAGCATCGAGCCTGATCACACGCTGCACCAACGATATTTCCCGTATTCAGTTCTTTGCAACCATCGGTATCCAGGTGCTGGTACAGGGACCGGTCACAGCCATTATCGCCATTTTGAAAATGAGGCAGCATCATGAATGGCTGATCGTAACGCTGGAAACAGTAGCGGTGATCATTGTGATTCATATTATTATCATCCGCATTATTCTGCCCCGTTCTGCGAAGCTGCAGAAACTGATCGACAAGATGAATCTGGCAACAAGAGAGCATATCACCGGCATGCGTGTGGTACATGCCTACAATGGATATGATTATCAGGCAAAACAGTTTGATCAGATCAACGATGACCTGACGAAAACAAACCTGAAGATCAGCCGCACAACGGAAATGGTCTCGCCGATCCTTACCATGGCAAACAGTGTGCTTTCTCTTTTGATTTATGTGATCGGTGCATTTATGATCACGTCTGCCGGAGATGCAGCGGAAAAGCTGGGAGTTTTTTCTGATCTGGTCGTGGTGTCTTCTTATGCAATGCAGGCGGTTATGGCATTTATCCTGATGATGCTTGTGTTTATGGAGATTCCCAGAGCCATTGTGTCGGTGAACCGTATCGCGGAAGTGCTTGACACGGAGGTTTCCATTCAGGATGGCAATTATTCCGGAAAAGCCACAGGAGAGCTCGGAACCATAGAATTTCGTAATGTATCCTTTACATATCCCCGAGGAGCGAAAGCGGCTTTGTCCGATGTAAGCTTTAAGGTGGAAAAAGGACAGACAATGGCCATTATTGGCTCTACCGGTTCCGGCAAAACAACATTGATGAATCTGATTCCTCGTCTGTATGATGCCACGGAAGGCAGCATTCTGGTAGACGGTGTGGATGTAAAAGACTATAAACTGGATGAGCTGCGCAGCAAGCTGGGATATGTTCCACAGAAGAGCTTCCTGTTTGCCGGAACCATCGCCGGAAATATTAATTATGGCGAGAGAAAGGGTTTCCAGGCAGTCCTGGAGGATATTCAGGAAGCTGCTGAGGTAGGTCAGTCAAAAGAATTTATTGAGAGTAAGAAAGGAAGCTATCAGGCACGGGTGGAAGAAGGAGGAGCGAATTTCTCCGGAGGTCAGAGACAGAGACTCACTATTTCCAGAGCCATCTGCCGAAACCCGGAATTCTACATGTTTGATGATTCTTTCTCAGCATTGGATTTCAAGACGGATGCAGTACTGCGCAGGAAACTGCGTGAGCATGCAAAAGAGGCAACGCAGCTGATCGTAGGACAGCGCATTGGAAGCATCAAGCATGCGGACATGATTCTGGTTCTGGATCAGGGACATGTGGTTGGGCAGGGCCGCCATGAGGATCTGCTGAAAAATTGTGCTGTGTATCGTGAGATCGCATTGTCTCAGCTCTCAGAAGAGGAGGTGGGATGATGCCTGATAAGCGAACAAAGCAAATAAAGAGTGAAAAAGGGGACAGCGTCGTCAGAAAGCTTGCGCTGTACATGAAACCGGTCTGGGGATTGTTTTTCATAACATCCGCCCTGGCATTGCTGGGCTCCTTACTTGGTGCGTTATGTCCCAATTTTATGAAAAATATCGTGGATGAGATCCAGTTGGGGATCCAGGGGGATCTGAACTGGACGAACATGAACAAACAGATCCTGATCACCGTGATCATCGTGGCATTGTGCTTCATCTGCAATGTGATCCGTTCCCAGATCTCACCATATGTTTCCCTTCGGACAGCGCAGCGCATGCGCAAGGATATCAACCATAAGGCAAATCGCATTCCGTTATCTTATTTTGATACCAATCCGGAAGGGGAAACCCTGTCCACCATGATCAACGATGTGGATACGTTGTCCAGTGCTTTTGGCAACACACTGCCTACCTTTATGAGTGCGGCAGCCACCTTTGTCGGATGCATCGTTCTGATGTTTGTTACAAACTGGATACTGGCATTGACCACCATCGGAGCAACGATTCTTGGTCTTGTGATTACAGCTGTTCTGATGGCAAAGGGTGCTCCGCATTTCAAAAAAAACCAGGACAGCCTGGCAGAAATCAATGCCATCATCAATGAGGACCTGAAGGGTCATCTGGTGGTTAAGGCATTCGGTGCGGAAAAAGAAACATTGGAACATTTCCGCGAGAGAAACCAAAGTCTTTATGACAGTACCTGGAAGAGTCAGTTTATCAGCTCGATGCTGGCCCCAATCTCCACCTTTGCCAATAACCTTGGCTATATCGTGGTATGCGTTGTGGGCGCCATCATGGCATTGAATGGAAAAATACAGATCGGTACCATCATTGCGTTTATTCAGTATGCAGGCCTCTTTGCAGGTCCGGTATCTACTTTTGTACAGGTAGGCGGGCAGCTGCAGCCGGCTATGGCGGCAGGAAGACGAATCTTTGACATGCTGGAGCAGGAAGAGGTTGTGGACGAAGGTGACAAAACCGTGGATGCTTCGGCAGTGAAAGGCGCTGTAGACTTTGACCATGTCAGATTCGGATATGTTCCGGATTCTGTCATTGTACATGATTTTTCTCTTCGTGTAAAACCGGGTCAGAAGGTGGCCATTGTCGGTCCTACCGGATCCGGAAAATCTACACTGGTGAACCTGCTGGAGCGGTTTTATGAGCTGGATGGAGGCAGCATCTCCATTGACGGCGTACCCATCCATGCTATGTCAAGAGAGACTCTGCATGGTTTGATCAGTATGGTATTGCAGGATACCTGGACTTTTGAAGGAACGATACGGGAGAATATTGTTTATTCGAAAAAGAATGTAACAGAGGAGCAGCTGAAAAAGGTATGTGATGAAGCCGGCTTAAGTGACTTCCTTGCAAACTTCCCGGACGGCGTGGATACGATCCTGAAGGAAGAAAGCAGCATTTCGGCAGGGCAAAAGCAGCTGATCACCATCGCAAGAGCCATGATGGATGATTCACCGATCCTGATTCTGGATGAAGCTACCTCTTCTGTGGATACAAGAACCGAAAGTATTATTTCCCGGGCATTGGATCATCTGATGACGGGAAGGACAAGCTTTGTGATCGCACATCGCCTGTCTACGATTAAGAATGCTGACATCATCCTTGTTCTGAAGGATGGGGACATCATTGAGATCGGCAGTCATGAAGAATTAATGAAGAAGAAGGGATTTTACTGTGATCTGTATCAGAGTCAGTTCGATCACAGTTGAGTGAGAAAGAGATATGAAAAAAGTTGATCAGTTTCCTACCAATGAATTAAACGGGATCGCATATGTGGCAGGGCGCCCCATGCCTTTTGGGGCGGAACTGCTGGATGATGATACCGTGAATTTTGCAATCTATTCCAAAGAGGCAGTTTCCTGTGAATTGCTGTTATATCACCTGGGAGAAGAAGAACCGTTTTTTGATCTGCAGATTCCACAGGAATTTCGCAGAGGAAGTGTCTATGCGGTGATGGTATTTGGTCTGGACTGGGAAAATGTGGAGTATGGTTATCGGTTTGACGGACCAACGGATGAATCAAAAGGATATCGTTTTAACCGGAACCAGGTGGTTCTGGATCCCTATGCCAAGCTGGTATCCGGCAGAGATATCTGGAGAGAAAAAACCTATCCGGATTCTGCTTTTCAGCACAGAGGCCGCATCATCCGTGAGGACTTTGACTGGGACGGAGATGCCCCGCTGGAGACTCCCTTGAGTGACCTTGTGATCTATGAAATGCACATCCGCGGTTTCACCAATGATGAATCCAGCGGCGTAAAACACAAGGGCACCTTTGCCGGTGTTATCGAGAAGATCCCGTATCTGAAGAAGCTGGGTGTAAACTGTCTGGAGCTGATGCCGGTTTTTGAGTTCGAGGAGTTTATCTACCGGATGCCGGACACCTGCTGCAATTACTGGGGATACGTTACCTATAATTACTTTTCCCCGAAGGCAGGCTATGCGGCTCTGGGAAAATTCGGACAGGCAGTGGACGAGTTCAAAAATATGGTGAAACAGCTGCATAAAAATGGCATCGAGGTCATTCTGGATATTGTGTTTAACCATACGGCGGAAGGCACCGACGGTGACGCGATTTCTTTCCGGGGCGTTGACAACCGCACTTACTACATTATGAATGATGACGGCACATATGCCAATTACTCCGCCTGCGGCAATACTGTGAACTGTAATAACCCGGTAGTACGAAGCTTTATCATCGATTCCCTGCGGTACTGGGTTTCATCGTATCACATTGACGGATTCCGCATAGATGAAGCACCGATCTTTGCAAGAGGACAGGACGGAAAACCAATGGTCAGCCCGCCTCTGGTAGATTCCCTTGCAAATGATCCGATTCTCAGCAACACAAAGTTCATTTCCGAAGGATGGGATCCGGAGGGGTTCTCCACTATCGGCCGATTCCCCAAGGGATGGGCAGACTGGAATCCCCGCATGCGGGATACAGTGAAAAGATTCGTGAAAGGATCCGGAAAAGACGCACCGGTTCTCTATACTTCCATAGAAGGGTCACCGGACATGTTCCCCTATGGCGGGGCGGACTCTTCGGTGAATTATATCACATCTCATGACGGTTTTACTTTATACGATTCGGTGTCCTATAACCAGACCCGAAATGAAACAAATGTATTCACCTCGCCTATGGATCACGATTTCGACAACTGTTCCTGGAACTGCGGCGTGGAAGGAGAGACCGATCAGGCAGAAGTCAATGCGCTTCGGAGAAGGCAGATGAAGAACATGACCGGGATCCTGATGCTTTCCAGAGGAATCCCTATGTTCTGGGCAGGCGACGAATTCGCCAATACCCAATATGGCAACAACAATGCCTTTTCCCAGGATTCGAAAACCTCCTGGCTGGACTGGAATCGCCTGAAGGAATTCGAGGATGTATTTGAATTCAATCGTCTGATGATTCAGTTTCGAAAAGAGCATCCGGTAATTCGAAGACCGGACTTCTATAACGGCTGCAATTCCTCCGGCTACCCGGAGATGTCCTGGCACGGGGAAAAGGCCTGGAAACTGGACAGAAGCAAGGCCGCATTGGTATTTGGATTCATGTACAGTGAGCCGGCGAAGGATTTCCATACAAAGGAGGACGCCTTTATCTATTGTGGTGTAAATGCACACTGGGAAGCACATACACTGGAATTGCCGATCATACCGGAAGGAATGAACTGGCGGATCGTAACCTATACCGGAGATCCTGAGAATTCCTGCCGCGGCGAGATTAAACGCGATTCCGTCACCCTGATGCCCCGCAGCTTAATAGTGCTTCTGGGCAGCTGCTCCGGCGGAGCCGAATAAAACGCAGCAGGTTGTGATTCTGTGCAGCAATACTGGTTTGGGTGCCAGAAGTGTTTACGGATTGTTTCGGGAGTTACTTGACGCGTTTATTCCAAAATGTGATAATGAGTTTGGAAATTGAAAAGCAAAAGAGAAAACCGTTGTGTCAGTTTTCCAGATCAAAAAAAGGATGTGAATATCATGAATCAGATTACATTAGGAATAACCGGAATTACCGTGCCGCAGAATGCATTCGGTGCACTGCCGGTTCAGCGTGTCAGCCAGGATTATGCAGTAAAGCTGCTGCGCAGGGCATACGACGGCGGAATGCGTTTTTTTGATACCGCAAGAGCCTACAGTGACAGTGAAATAAAAGTCGGAGAAGCCTTCGACGGTATCCGGGATCAGATTTATATTGCAACCAAGACTGCGGCAAAAACCCCGGAAGAATTCCGGAAGGATCTGGAGAGCTCCCTTAAGAATCTTCGGACTGATTATGTGGATCTGTATCAGCTGCACTGCGTTCCCAGGTGTTACAGACCAGGGGATGGCACCGGCCTGTATGAGTGCCTTGAGGAAGCGAAAAAACAAGGGAAGATCCGACACATAGGCATTACCGCCCATAAGCTTGGCGTTGCCGAAGATATTATAGAAAGCGGACTTTATGAAACACTGCAGTATCCTATCAGCTATCTTTCCTCCGACAGAGAGCTGGCATTGATTGGAAAGTGCAAAGAGAAAAACATGGGATTCATTGCTATGAAAGGGCTTGCCGGAGGGTTGATCAACAATGCAAAGGCAGCAATGGCTTTCATGAGAGAATATGACAATGTTCTGCCGATCTGGGGAATCCAGAAAGAAAACGAACTGGAAGAATGGCTTGCATTTATGGAGGAACCACCTGCTATGACAGAGGATATCCGTGCATTTATTGCCAGGGAACGACAGGAACTGACAGGAGAATTCTGCCGTGGCTGCGGATACTGTATGCCATGTCCGGCAGGGATCCTCATCAACAATTGTGCCAGAATGTCTCTGATGCTGCGTCGTGCACCATCCAAGGCATGGCTGACAGAAGAGATGCAGGCCGAGATGAAGAAAATCGAAGGCTGTCTGGAATGTGGCCAGTGTATGAGCAGATGCCCATATGAACTGAACACACCGCAGCTTCTGAAGAAGAATTATGAAGACTACCAGCTGGTTCTTTCCGGAGAAAGAACCGTCAGCAGTCCTTTTTAACGAATAGAGAATAATGTTTCGGCGCATTGCACCAGCTGCGTCCGGAGCCTTTGTGATGAATGATGAATTGAAGGAGAATAGATATGACGATCAATAGAATGGAAAACGAGCATACCATTGAACTGGCATTGGATGGACGGCTGGATACAAAGACGGCTCCGGATCTGGAGAAAGAGATCAAAGCGATCGATCCGTCTGTTACAGAGCTGATCATGGACTTTGAGAAGCTGGAGTATATCTCGTCAGCAGGGCTTCGTGTTATGCTCACTGCGCAGAAACTTATGAACAAACAGGGCAAGATGATCGTAAAAAATGTGAACGAAACCGTTTCTGAGATTTTCGAAGTAACCGGCTTTGTTGGTATCCTGAATATCCGGTAACAACGAAAGGAAGGGTTCGATTTGAAGGAACTGATCGTGAAAGCAACCATCGACAATCTGGATCAGGTATTGGACTTTGTAAACACCGAACTGGAAGCCATCGATTGTCCTGCGAAGACACAGACACAGATCAATGTGATCATAGACGAGCTGTTTTCAAACATCGCTTATTATTCCTATGAAGAAGAAGCAGGTGAAGCAATCGTCAGCTTTGCTGTAAGAGAAGGCAGAACGGCAATTATTCTGGCCTTTTCAGATTATGGGGTGCCATACAATCCGCTGGAGGCAGAGGATCCGGATATTACATTAGGAGCGCAGGAACGCGGCATTGGAGGCCTGGGTATTTATCTGGTGAAGAACATGGTGGATGATATATTCTATGAATATAAGGATCATAAAAACATTCTGACGATCCGGAAGGATATCTGACCGGGTCAGATATCCGCGTGGGATACGTGTTTTGACATTGTAATCAATAAGAATAAGGAGTTTGTATTAATGACAGGTTTGGACTTCAGACCGTTGTCACTTGAAGACAAGGAAACAGTTGACAGCTATATGATCGAGAATGGTGACGGCTCCTGTCAGCATTCTTTTGTAAGTATGTATTTTCATCAGGAAAAGTATGGTGACCGGATATGTATACAGAATGGTTTTTTGTATACACTGCGGACCGCTTTCTGCGATGAAGAATACCGGGTCTATCTTGCGCCCATGGGGAAAGGAGACCTGAAGGAGGCATATGAACAGGTTTTTCGGGATGCCGCTGCGCATCAGAAAAAGGTGAAGTTCTTTACAATTACACAGGCTCATGCGGATTTTCTGGATCAGGAGTTTCCACAGAGATTCATCAGTGAAAACAGCCGGGAATACGGGGAATACTTTTATAAGACAGAGAAAATGATGACCTTTTCCGGTGGAGAACTGTCCAAGAGGCGTCGGGAGATCAATCAGTTCTGGACGCTTTACGGAGAGCACGTCACTGTAGAGTCCATCTCCCCGGAGAATGCAGAGGAAATCAGGGATTTCGAGCATGCCTGGGTGGAAAGCTATAGGGAAACCCATGACGAGGATGATCTGTTAAGAGAAGAACGCATGATCGCCATGCACTTGGAGCAGTTTGGAAATATGGGATTCAGAGGCGTGCTTCTTCGTTACGATGGAGAGGTCATTGGCTTTACCTATGGAGCAAAGCTTGGAGATTACGCTTTTGATGATATTGTGGAAAAGGGAAATCGGACGTACAAAAATATACACAAGGTATTGAGAAAAGAAATGGCAAAGCAATGCCAGGATTGTCGTTACATAAATGTTGAGGAAGATCTGGGGATCAAGATGCTGCGGGATATGAAGCTGCAGTACCAACCGGAATTCCTGCTTGCGAAGTTTATCGCGTATGAACGCTCTGCATAGAAGGATTTGGGGATAATGAATAAGAAGAGGCTATCGATTGCTGGCTTGATTTTAATAACGTTTTTTGCTTCCATTCAGTATGAATTTCTTGGAAACGTGCCGGAAACGGTTTCGAAGTTTTCCTTTATCTGCATCACAAATCTGATTGGATTCGTACTCCTGGCGTTGCTTCAGCTTCCGAAATTGCTGAAAATATCGAAGAAGACATGGGCGAAGGGTTTTCTGTTTTCCCTGGTGCTTACCGTGATGAATGTATTTATGCTGTTAGGTACAAAAGGAACGGAGCCCATTTTAAGCGCCAGTGTACTATCCATGTATTTTATCTTCATCACTCCTCTGCTGCTGCTGTTAAAAAAGAGAGTGAACTTTCTGTCCGGTATCGCATCGGTGATTGCGGTCATCGGACTTTTGCTGATTTTTGAAGTCGACCTGGAGCTAATCATTCGTTCGTACAATCTTGTTTATTTGCTTGCTGCGGATTTGCTGTTCGCAGTGTATGTACTTCTGATTTCCTTTCGGGGAAAGGAGGAAGACTCTGTCCAGCTGACCCTGGCACAGATGTTCTTTTCCGTGCTTCTGTCTCTTGCAGGCTGGTATGCGGAAAGTCTTGCAGGCCGGACCACGATGTCATTTCCTGTGGGCTGGAACTTTTGGGTATCTGCCATCTTTATCGGCGTTTTTATTCGTGCGATCTATGGCTTGCTGCAGTTTTCCTGCCAGAAAAATGTTTCGCCCATCACGGCATCTCTGATTTTTTCATCGGAGGTGGTGATGACATTATTGATGGAACCGGTTATGATCCGGCTTCATGGAACCGAATACACGCTTCCCACCGGATTTCAGGTGGTGGGGTGTATTTTCTTCGTGATTGCGGCATTGATGGCAGATGACACTGTAGCAGAAAAGCTGGGATATGTGGAACAGGATTCGGTGCAATATGATGAAAACGGGAAAAAAATCCTTCGTACATCTGTTGCAAAGAAGATGATCCTGAAGACCATGAAGTATACGATTCTGACGGTTCTTGCCAGCCTCCTGGTCAGTCTGGGGGCAATCAGCGTCATCCGGAACACGGCGGTGGACACCTCGAAGGTCCTGGGGAAAAAGGCATCGGAGACAAGCTCCAATGCTCTGATGGAATCTTTGGAAAGGAATCTGGTCCAGATCTCAACGGATAAAGCAAAGCTTGCAGAAACAAAGCTTACGCAATACCGGGATGCAGCCAGGTATGCAGCTGATTATGCCCAGACCATCAGCCGGAATCCGGAGGGCTTTCCCGAGAAGGAGGTGCAGCCTCCGAAGGAAGAGAACGAAGGAAAATGGGCATTGCAGAGATCCCTTGCGGAGGAATCCATATCCTATGAGGACGTGAGGGTCGAGAACTGTGCTTACGGCAATATGGAAAGTATTTTCCGATCTATTGTGGATAATGTCGGGAATGTCGCAACGGTTTATCTGGGCACGGAATCCGGATTGCTGATCTCGTATGATCCATATTCCGGAGATGCAGCTCCAAAACAGAAAGAGGTTTATTTTGATTATCGGGAGAAGGCCTGGTATAAGCTTGGGAAAAAAGTGGAGAGATGCGGATTCACGGAGACGTATCAGGATAGCTACGGGCGTGGTCTGACGATAACCTGCGTGGCTCCGTTTTATGATTCCAGGGGTGAATTCCAGGGGTGTATCGGAATAGATATCCTTATGAAGGAGTTAAACAGTGCAATTGTGAGTGATGGCATCTTCCAGCCGAAAGAGGCTGTATTGTTTGATAACATGGGAAACGTAATTGCAGGTAAGGATATAGACCAAAGGTCAGAAAAGACCTATAATATTCTGGATGATGCTTATAACAGTAAGCTGAAATCCGTTGGAAGAACCATGATCCGGAACAACAGTGGTCTGATCATTGCAAACAGAGCCCGGAATCCTTTGTATGTGGCATATTCCACCATTGAATCCACGGATTGGACGCTGGCGATCTTCTGCCCGGTCTCGGAGACCTTAAAACCGGTAACCAGGATTCAGGAGAGTATCGATGATAATACCAGTAATGTGGTGGAATGCGTACAGGACAGTGTCTTTTTTATGATATCAAACTGCCTTGTGCTGGCGGCTCTGATCCTGCTTATCGTTACGATGCAGATCGGAAGATTTTCACGAAAGATCACCAATCCCCTTAAGGAGCTGGAGAAGGATGTGCAGACCATAACACAGGGGGATTTTACGAAGCATACAGAAGTAAAAACCAATGATGAGATTGGTCGTCTGGCAAATTCCTTCAATCAGATGACGGATTCCATCCATCAGTATATGCTCGACCTGAAGGCGGCAACTGCCAGACAGGAACGTATTGAGAGTGAGTTAAGTGTTGCAGCGGATATCCAGACGCAAATGCTTCCTTCTGATTTTGAAGGGTTTTCTGCACGAAAAGAGTTTGATCTGTATGCAACCATGAATGCGGCAAAGGAAGTAGGCGGAGACTTCTATGATTTCTTTATGGTGGATGATTCGCATTTGGCAATCGTCATTGGGGATGTATCCGGAAAAGGTGTTCCGGCTGCACTTTTCATGGTAATTGCAAAAACATTAATCAAAAACCGTACACTACTGGGCGGCATGCCGGCGGAGATTTTCACGGATGTCAATAATCAGCTTTGTGAGGGGAATGAAGCATGTTTGTTCGTAACGGCGTGGATGGGTATCTTCGATCTGGAGACAGGGCGCGGCTGCTGTGCGAATGCCGGTCACGAGTACCCGGCAATCCGAAGGGGTGACGGCGATTATGAGCTGCAGATCAATAAGCATTCGATTGCACTGGCAGCCATGGAGAACATCCAATATCAGGATGAGGAGATCCTCCTTAGCCCTGGAGACAGCATCTACGTATATACGGATGGTGTTCCGGAGGCTACCAATGCAGATAATCAGATGTATGGAACCGATCGTATGATGGCTATGCTGAATCTGAACAAAAACGGTTCTATCAAGGATATGCTTCACAGCATGAAGGAGGACATCGATGCATTTACGGGAGATGTTTCAGCATTTGATGATATTACCATGCTGTGCATGAAGTTTCGGGGGAAACAGGATCATAAGAATCAGGAGAGAGAAGATGACAATCAAAGAGTTTAAAAGGACAGCCCGCAAGAACCTGAAAAAGCACTACACACTTTTTCTGACCATCAGTGTGTTATCTCTGCTGTTGAGGGTTGATTTTATCGGGCGATTAAAGGGTGTCAGCATTGATCCGAGTGACTATGCGGTGGAAACACAGATGCAATCCGATGCTTCTCAGACACAGACTGCTGTGGAAGGGGAGATAACGCAGGAGGCTGCATCGCAGAAAAAGGATGCTTTGTCGAATGTGCTGGGACAGTTTGTACTATCCGGAAAACAATCGGCATCAGAGCTGGCAGACAAAATCGAAGAGAAGGAAATTGAGAAGGCAGAAGGCCGCAAGGTTTTTCAAAGGAACAGGGGAGCTCTTGCTTCCATTGTCAATAACGTTGCTTCCGGAAGATTTGTCGTCATTTTGGCGTCTGCGCTGAATAAAATCGTAGGAAGAAATGAAGTTTCTGTCCTGATCCTGATTGTACTGGGATTATTGTTTCGCTTTATTTTGCTGGCTTTTTTTGCAAATGTATTCGAGGTGATATCGTCCAGGATGTCGCTGGAAGCCCGCGTTTATGAGAAGGTACCGCTTCATCGGTTCCTGTATCTGCTTCGTCAGAAGAAATGGTTCTCTGCATGCTGGACCATGCTGGTGATGTCCTTCTATCTGATATTATGGACCTTTACTATCGTTGGAGCAATTGTGAAGTTTTTTTCCTATTTAATGGTTCCTTATATCATTGCGGAGAATCCGAATCTGAAAGGCCGGGAAGCCATCACGCTTTCCAGAAAGATGATGGATGGTCATAAATGGGAAGCGGCAAAACTGTATCTCAGCTTTTTCGGCTGGTGGCTGCTGGATGCTTTGACTCTTGGCTGTCTTGGTGTTATGTTCGTGAGTCCCTATACGAATGCTGTTTTTGCGGAGTATGCGGTTTATATCCGGACCTGTGCGAAAGAGAAGGGGATCGATGGGGCGGATCAGCTGAATGACGTATACCTGTACGAAAAACCAGAGGCCGATGTGCTGACGGGTACATATCAGGACATTATTGCGCAAACGGTGGAGGAAGATAACTTTGTAGATGAAAGAAAGGGAATTCTGAAATTCTTTTCGGATAACTTCGGTGTCGTTCTGATCAATACAGCGGCAGAGAAAGCATATCAGGACCATCAGGCACAGCTGCTAAGATATAAGGTGTTCACGGCAGAGGCGAAAGGGGAAGCCTATCCGGTGAGACTCTCTCCGATTCCGCAGAAGAAGAGCTATGATAAGAAGCCGGAGGTCCGTTATGCAAGGGCCTACAGTATCTGGACACTGATCATCATTTTCTTTGTGATGTCCTTTATCGGGTGGTTGTGGGAAGTCAGCATTCATGTTGTGCAGGATGGAACATTTGTCAACCGGGGCGTGCTTCATGGCCCGTGGCTCCCGATTTATGGTTCCGGGTGTGTATTGATCCTTCTGTTTTTGTTCCGGTTCCGTAAGAATATGTTTCTGGAATTTGTCACTGCCGTTGTTCTGTGCGGATGCGTGGAGTACTTCTCTTCCCTGTATCTGGAGCTGTCGCACGAGGGACAGAAATGGTGGGATTATTCCGGATATTTTATCAATCTGAATGGACGTATCTGTGCAGAAGGACTGCTGGTATTTGGCCTGGGCGGCGTAGCCATGGTATACTTTATTGCGCCAAACCTGAATTATCTGATCGAAAAGGTAAATACGAAGGTGTTGATACCTGTCGCAGTGGTATTGATGGTTATTTTTGCGTCGGATCAGGTATATTCCGGAAAACATCCAAATGTAGGAAGAGGCATTACCGATTATGCCAATGCAAAAGAGCTGCAGGACTATGACCGGACTATGACG
Organism: Blautia sp.; assembly: GCA_021443885.1. Lineage (GTDB taxonomy): Bacteria > Bacillota > Clostridia > Lachnospirales > Lachnospiraceae > Blautia_A. The sequence continues at coordinate 14,219 of JABUSW010000092.1, read as the reverse complement.
GCCATGGCGGTATGGAAAGATGTGAACCAACAGGAGAGCATTTTCCGTAAACAGGCAAATGTGGGATAGGAGATCGTTTTATGTTAGCAATCTATTTGTTGCCGGCTTATATAGCCTTAAATGTATTTTTCTTTTACCGGCTGCTGAAATGGGCCCGGGAGTGCCATTCGGTTTTCTATAAGCGCCGGGTTTTGGTGTGCATGGCTCTCGTTTATATATTCCTGGCATCTTCCATCGGTGTTGCTTTCTTATTGAAGCCGGGTCCTTTCAAGCGGTTTATGAAGCTGCTATCGAATTACTGGCTGGGAACGCTGATGCCGTTAACGCTTTCCGTCTGTCTCGTAAGTCTGATCGGAAAAATCGTTTCGTGGCGAAGAAAAAAGAAAATGAGCGGGAAGACCCATCGCATTCTGGGGGCATTGTGCCTTGTCTTTGTGGTAGGTGTAGTGACTTACTCTGCGATACATGCAAGAAAGGTAAAGATTACGACTTATGAGCAGACCATCGAAAAGAATGGCGGACAGGTTTCAGATCTGAAGATTGCACTGGTGGCAGATATTCATTTGGGATACAACATCGGGTGCCGCCAGATGGAAGAAATGCGGGACATGATCAATGAACAGAACGTGGATCTGGTATTGATCGGCGGCGATATCTTTGATAATGAATATGAAGCACTGGAAGATCCCGGGCGGCTGGCTGAGATATTCCGGGGGATAAACAGCAAGTATGGAATGTATGCGGTATATGGGAATCATGATATCGAAGAAAAGATTCTTGCGGGCTTTACGTTTGGTGGAAAAACAAGCAAGGAGAGCTCTCCGGAGATGGATCAGTTTGTAAAAGATGCCGGAATACAGCTTTTGATGGATGAGTCGGTGCTGATCGACGATTCTTTCTATATTTATGGAAGGCCGGATTATGAGCGCCCGGGTCGTGGAATCGATCAGAGAAAGCTGCCGAATGAACTGGTGCAAGGACTGGATATGACAAAACCGCTCATTGTTCTGGATCATGAACCACGGGAGCTTCAGGAATTATCCGATGCCGGCGTGGATATGGTTCTCAACGGACATACCCATGACGGACAGATGTTCCCCGGGAACATTACCTGCAAAACCGTATGGGAGAATTCCTGCGGGTATCTGGCCAAAGGGAAGATGCACAATATCGTGACCTCCGGTGTGGGCCTCTTCGGACCTTATATGCGCATCGGAACCGATGCGGAGATATGCATCATTGATGTTCACTTCAGCGGGGCATAAAGATCTTGCTTTGTGACCGTGCACGATTATATGCAGCCAGACAGTTTATGCAGATAAAACAACAGATTACGCCCAAAAGAGGAAAGAGAAGAGTTTGTATGTTAGGATGACCATAGTACAGACAATCCGTTTTATTGAAGGAGGCGTAACTGTGAAACATCAGACAATAATATCAAAATTAACATTGGAGGAGAAATGCTATCTTCTTTCCGGAAAAGATTTCTGGTCCACGCAAAGCTATAGCAAAAAAGGCGTTCCGTCGGTATGTTTGTCGGATGGGCCTCATGGAGTGCGAAAACAGGAGGGGGCAGGTGACCAGTTGGGATTAAACGGTTCTATACCAGCCACGTGTTTTCCGACTGCGGCAACGATTGCCAACAGCTGGGATCCACTTCTGGGTGAAGAAATCGGGCGATGTCTGGGAGAGGAAGCTGCCATACAGGATGTGGCGGTTCTTCTGGGACCAGGATTAAATATCAAGCGTTCGCCTCTTTGCGGACGTAATTTTGAATACTTCAGTGAGGATCCATATCTTGCCGGCAAAATGGCAGCCAGTTATATTCGCGGCATTCAGGAAAACGGCGTTTCGGCGTGTCCGAAGCATTTTGCAGCGAATAATTCAGAGCTTCGCCGCCAGGCCTCGGATTCCATCGTAGACGAGCGAACGTTTCGGGAAATCTACCTGACCGGTTTTGAAATTGCAGTAAAGGAAGGAAAAGCCAAAAGCATTATGTCTTCCTATAACTGCATCAATGGTGTATATGCCAATGAAAATGAACATCTTCTGCAGGAGATTCTGCGGGAGGAATGGGGATTTGACGGTTTTGTGGTTTCCGACTGGGGCGCAAATAACGACTTCACAGAAGGTGTCCGCGCCGGCTCTCATCTGGAAATGCCGACTACCGGGGGTGACGGACCGGAGCAGCTGATCCGGGACTGCAAGGCAGGTAAGATTTCGGAAGCGCTGATTGATCGTCGTGTAGATGAACTGCTGGATGTGGTGCTTTCCGTCCGGAAAGCATGCGATGCATACAAAGGAAAAGAATTCAGTGTGGAGGCGCATCATGCGGCAGCACAAAAAGCAAGCGAACAATCCATTGTTCTCTTGAAGAATGAGGAACGGATTCTTCCACTAAAAGCCGGATCCAAGGTTGCCGTAATTGGTGATTTTGCGAAAAAAGCCCGTTACCAGGGAGCCGGCTCTTCGGTAGTAAACTGTACGAAGCTTGACAATACCATGGATGTGATCAGTCGGTTCGATCTGAATGTAGTGGGATATGAACCGGGCTATCCTCGCTTTGGGGCCGGAGACAGGAAACTGGAAAATCAGGCAGTAGAACTTGCGAAAAAAGCAGATTATGTATTGCTCTACCTTGGACTGGATGAGATTTCGGAGTCGGAGGGGCTGGACCGACAGCATATGAAGCTGCCGAAGAGCCAGGTTTCCCTTCTGAAAGCGGTCGCAAAAGTGAATGAAAATGTCATCGTTGTCATGTCTGCAGGCTCTGCGATCGAGATGCCCTGGCTTCCTTTGTGCAAAGCATTGATTCATGGTTATCTGTGCGGACAGGCCGGAGCGGCGGCAATGTTGAAAGCCATCATGGGTGAAGTGAATCCCTCCGGTAAGCTTAGCGAGACTTATGTACGCAAATACGAAGATACATCTTCCGCACCGTACTTCCCGGCAAATCAGAGAACCGTGGAATACAGAGAAGGTCTCTATGTGGGTTATCGCTATTTTGAAACCGCAAAAGTGCCGGTTTTATTCCCTTTCGGATATGGACTTAGCTATACCACTTTTGCATACAGCAATCTGAAAGCTTCTGCGGAAAAAGTGACGTTTATTTTGACCAATACGGGAGACTGCGATGGCGCGGAAGTGGCACAGCTTTATGTCAGTGCGAAGAATCCTTCCATATACCGTCCGGCAAAAGAACTGAAGGGATTTTGTAAAGTGTTCCTGAAGGCCGGCGAAAGCAAAGAAGTGGAAATCCTCCTGGATGACAAGGCATACCGCTATTTTAATATAGAAACCAACCGTTTTGAAATTGATGGCGGAAGCTATACCCTGTTTGTAGGAGCATCTGTGGCAGATATCCGTCTGCAGGCGGATGTGGAAGTGCAGGGTACCAACGCAAAACTTCCGGAAAATGCAAGGATACCATGCTACGCGAAGGCAGATATAAAGAAGGTATCGGATGAAGATTTTACAAAGCTTCTTGGCCATGCCATTCCGGACGGAAGCTGGAGCGGCACTTTGCAGATGAACGATGCCATCTGTCAGCTGTATTATGCAAAAAGTATCAAGGCACGCGTCGTGTGGAAGGTTATGGATGGTCTTCTGAAAAAGAGTATGGCCAAGGGAAAGCCGGATCTGAATATCATCTTTATTTACAACATGCCTTTCCGGGCAATCGGGAAGATGGCCGGCGGCATGTGTTCTCAGGAAATGTGCGAAGGTATCCTGGAAATCGTAAACGGGCACGCCATCGGATTCTTCAAGGGTATGGGAAAGATCATTGCCGGATTCTTCCGGCAGCGGAAAGTATTGAGAAAAGCCAGGTCATTCAAATAGAAGTCGGTAACTCGTTCAATATTTGAGCAGAGATTACAGTCACGAAGAACACACATATACAGTCATACAGCAACATTCACGAGGCTTCCGTCGGGACGAGCAGGCTAACAGCGACGGCGGGCGCATGTTTGAGCCTTATCATACTTCGTAGAAGTATGATGCCCCCACGGCGAGTGGCGGCAAGGAATCTTGCCGAGGCGAGTTTGCGCGTCTTGCTCCTTGGAGCAAGACAATCGCCGGAGCGAATCGGTGCCTGCGAGGAGCAGGAAACGAAGTGCGTTGCTGGGACTGTATGGGGTGTTCGCGTGACGTACGTTCGTCATATTGATTATGTTTTGTCGAGAGGCCATTGGTCTCTCTGTTTTTTTGTGCGATAAGAACACCATGAGGCTGCCGGCTGGCCCGTGCGTTGGTCCTGGATTTCCGGAAGCGCCCTCCTGTTGCTTTTTCCGGCCCAATATTGTATTGTAATGGATAAGCACCGATATTATTTGAGATAAATATTGAAAAGGAAGCGGCGGCATAATGAACCATTTTGATGAAAAAGGCAATGCTGTGATGGTGGATGTCTCGGGCAAAGAAAGCACCTCCCGAACGGCCATTGCCAAGGGCAGCATATTTGTAAATAACGATGTCATGCAGGCAGTGACCAGGGGAACCGTGGCAAAAGGGGATGTGTTAGGCGTGGCCCGGATCGCCGGTATTATGGGGGCAAAACAGACCCCGCACCTGATTCCCATGTGCCATCCCCTGATGATTCAGAAATGCTCCGTAGATTTTGAAATAGACGAAAAACGAAACGTGATCACGGCATATTGCACGGTGAAGACACAGGGCCAGACCGGCGTGGAAATGGAAGCTCTTACCGGTGTACATATAACACTTCTGACAATTTACGATATGTGCAAGGCGATGGATAAAACCATGGAAATGGGGGAGATCCACTTGGTTGAGAAAACCGGTGGCAAGAGCGGGGATTTTATGTATTGAGGGGAATCGCACTGCAAGATGAAATCCGTAAGCACTTTTGACACACTGGTCATAAATGGAACTTTGAGAAGAATTATATTAAGAAGACATATAAAGATAATGAAAGATCAATTTGGAAGAAATATAGATTACCTGCGCCTTTCCCTGACGGATCGCTGCAATCTCCGGTGTGTTTACTGCATGCCGGAAGAGGGGATCCTGCAGACCAGCCATGAAGAGATCCTGCGGTTTCATGAAATCATCCGCATCTGCACCGTGATGGCAGATCTGGGAATTGAAAAGATCAAGCTGACGGGAGGCGAACCTCTTGTCCGAAAAAACTGTGCGGATCTGATTCGCAGTCTGAAGGAGATACCGGGAATCCGGCAGGTGACATTGACCACAAACGGAGTTCTTCTGGAAGAACAGATGGCGGAACTGGCGGCAGCAGGGCTGGATGGAATCAATATCAGTCTGGACACCACAGATCCGGAAGAATTTGCAAAGATCACACGGCGGGATGATTTTGAAAAGGTAATGCGAGGGATTCGAGCCGCCATGCACTACCCGAATATACTTCTGAAAATAAACAGTGTTGCAATATCTTCTGAGGATGAGAACTATGTCCGGCTTGCAAGGTTTGCGAAGGATGCACCGGTCCATGTGCGGTTTATTGAAATAATGCCCATCGGTTACGGAAAAAAATATCATTTTCGGAGTGAAGATTCGGTAGTACAGGCATTGGAAAAAGAATATGGGGTGCTGCATCCCGTCGAAGAAAGGCTGGGGAACGGTCCCTGCCATTATTACAGTATAAATGATTTTCAGGGAAAAATCGGCTTTATCAGTGCCATGACCCACAGGTTCTGCGATCAGTGCAACCGCATCCGACTGACATCGGAAGGATACCTGAAGCTTTGCCTGCAGTATGAGAAGGGTGCAGATCTTAAGAATGTGCTGCGAAACGGGGCCAGTGATGAAGAACTGGCAAAAACGATTCTTGCTGCAATGGAGCAAAAACCGATCGGTCATCGTTTTCTGGAGGAACAGCGATTGGGCATTGAAGAGAAAAAAACCTTGATTATGTCTAAAATCGGAGGATAACAAGGAGAAAAAATAATGAAAATCTGGGTAACACGGCATGGCCAGACGAATCTGAATAAGAGGAAACGGATGCAAGGGCGAATCGATGAGCCTTTAAATGAAGCGGGTATCCGGCAGGCTCGAGACGCAAGAGAGAAGATCTCCCATATGACCTTTGATGCGGTGTATGCCAGCCCGTTGGATCGTGCCATAACCACCGCTTCCATCATCGGGAATATACCAAAGGAGCAGGTAATTGTGGATTCCAGGATTCTGGAATGCGACTTTGGAAAATATGATTGCAAAAGCTATTTTCGGATGGGGCCGTCTATGACCCTGTACTGGGCATTGCCGGAAGTTTTTCCTGCACCGAAGTCGGTAGAGTCCATCGCATCCATGGTACGACGAAGTGTTTCGTTTCTCCGGGAAATGGAAAGTAAAGATTACCAGAATGTGCTGATCGTTTGCCACGGCGGCATTATCCGGGCTTTGTGCGGCTATCTGGAGGAGCGAAATAACGGAATCCTATGGAGGCCGAAACCAAAGAATTGTGAGATTCGCATCTATGAATACAGGAATGGAAAACACAGGAGGTTGGAATCATGAGAGCTGCGATCATTACATCCAGTGATTCAGGATACGCAGGGGAGAGAGAAGACAAAAGCGGTCCATTGATCCGCGAGATTCTGGAAGGGGCTGGTTATGAAGTGGTCTACGCCGTATTGCTTCCGGATGACAGGGAGATGCTGGCGGATGAGATGAGGCAAATCGCGGATGATCATATGGCAGAGCTGCTGGTGACCACCGGCGGAACCGGTTTTTCGCCCAGAGACTGCATGCCGGAAGCAACCATGGATGTGACGGAACGGGCAGTCCCGGGTATCCCGGAAGCCATGCGTTCATACAGTATGACCATTACCCCAAGAGCGATGCTTAGCCGTGGAGCAGCAGGAATCCGAAAGCAGACATTGATCGTGAATCTTCCCGGAAGCCCGAAAGCGGTAAAAGAAAGCCTGGAGTATATTCTTCCCGCACTGTGGCATGGATTGGAGATCCTTACGGGAGAGGCAACAAACTGCGGCGATAAATCTCAGAAGGGGTGATACCCGCATCAAGTGTGCGAATCCTCTTCGCGATTTACGACTTAACTCACTTTACGAATACAAGGTTTTAACGTATAATGATTGGGTAATATTATGGTGTGATTGAGGTAAGCAACGAATGAAAGAAAGGCATTTCAGAGGGTTAAACATTCGATATCATGAAATGGCCTCTGAAGAAAATCGGATTCTAAACAAGTACTTATTGATCGGATGGAGTGTAATCGCCGGCATTCTGGTTATGACCTATGCCGTTGAGGTGATGAAAGGAGCCTTTTCGCTGGGGTATTACGCCGGATTTCTTGCATTTACACTGATTCCGTTGGCATTTTGTATCATTAAAAGAAGAAAAGAACCAAAGAGCTATGAACTGCGTTACCAGATTATTATCGGATATTTTCTGATGTATGGATTTGTGCTCCTTACAGGACATACCAGTCTGGTATTTACCTATATTTTTCCGCTGCTGAGTATCGTGATCCTTTATCATGACTCTGACCTGGTGCTGAAGATGGGGGTTGCTGCGCTGATATTCAATATTGCTTCTATTATCCGGGATTATCATCAGGGAAAGATCACATTGATCGATACCCGCGATTATGAAATTCAGATCGCATTGATCGTTTTGTGTTTTGGCGGGTGTTATATGGCTACCTATATATATGGAAGAATATCGGATATCAATCAGGAGAGGGAGCAGGAGGTTTTGCGGCTTCTGGAAGAACGGATCATTATGGAGGAGCGTAACAAGTACGCTTTTATTGACGCCATGACAGATTTGGGGAACCGGCGCAAATTTGATGAAGACGTCAGTGTGTACCGGGATGGTGTTCCGGATGGCCTGCACGTTGTTATGGTTGATATCAATAATCTGAAAAGCGCAAATGATTCCTGGGGCCATGTGGCAGGCGATGAATTGATCGTCGGAGTTTCAAATTGCATCCGGACAGCATTTGATGGCGAAGAATGCCGGTGCTATCGCCTTGGCGGGGATGAGTTTATGATGCTTTGTATTTCTTCCGATGAAGTATTTCAGAAGAAACTCAATCGTCTTCGCAATTATATTTCCTTGTGGAAAGGGATTCACGTTAAGGAAGCTTCCATAGCTGCAGGAACTGCTTCTGCAAAGGATGGAAAAGATTTTGATATGCTTTGCCGGCTGGCAGATGAACGGATGTATATTGAGAAGAAAAACCATTATTCCAGGGCAACTTATGATACCGGAAAGAAACTGAAAAAAGCATAAATACATAACAGTCGATTATTTATGATGGAGGGACGTATGGAATTTACAAAAGTTGTAAAAGAGCGCAGCTCAACAAAGAAATATAGTGATCGAAAGCCTGAGAAAGCCCAGCTGGATGCGATTTTGGAGGCGGGACGTCTTGCCCCTACAGCAAAGAATCTCCAGGAACAGCGGATCTATGTTGCGCAGTCTGAAGAAGCTCTGGCAAAAATTGATGCTGTAACACCATGCCGGTATGGGGCCCCAATCTGTCTGATCGTTGCCTATGACAAAAGCAATGTGTTTACATATCCGGGTGAGAAGCGCAATTCCGGCATTGAGGATGCGTCTATCGTGGCAACGCATATGATGCTTGCAGCGCATAATGCAGGTGTAGACAGCTGCTGGCTCAATTTCTTTGATCCGGACAAACTTGCGCAGCTGTTGGGGCTTCCGGAAAATGAGGAGATACTTATGATCCTGGATCTTGGATTCGCAGCAGAAGGGGCACCGGTCAACCCGATGCATGAAAAACGCAAACCGATTGAAGAGACCGTCTCTTATATTTGAAAACACGGAATTTTCTCTGTAAGCACTTCTGAAACTATAATTTTATTAATGTTGGGGTCAAATAGAGTTTGCCCCCAACGGATCCCATGCAATGCTTCGCATTTTATGCTGCACAATGCGAAAAAGCATTTTTATAGCAGGAAGAACGTGTTTATCAGAAAGGAGAGGAACGGATGTGCTTTGAGAACTGTCCCGACAGAAGAGATACCGAATCGGTAAAATGGGGGGTCACAATAGAGGGCGTGATTCCTATGTGGGTTGCAGATATGGACTTTGCAGCGCCGCCGCCAATTGTGGACGTTTTGTATCGAAGAATCAACCACCCTGTTTTTGGATATCCTATGGGAGAAGAGGAATTAAAGAAACCAATTGTTGCCCATTACGAAAAGCTGTATCATGTTCAGGTGCAGCCGGAATGGATCGTCTGGGTGGCAAGCGTTATGCCGGGAACGGTGACTGCACTGAAGGCGGCAGGCGGGACTTTTCTGTATTCGATTCCTATGTACAATCATATCCGGGAACTGTCGAAGGAAGCGAAGCTTCCGGCCATTGAGGTTCCTATGAAAAGAGGGGAGCATAATTATTTTACGTTTGATATGGAGGCAATGGAAAATGCGTATACTGCAGACGTAAAATCTGTTATTTTGTGCAGCCCCCACAATCCGGTAGGAAGGGTATTTACGCAGCAGGAGCTGGAAGAACTGGCTGCTTTTTGCGAACGTCATGATCTGCTTCTGATCAGCGATGAGATTCATTGTGAATTAACGCTGGAAGGAAGGCATATACCGGCTTTTTCCATAAATGAGTGGGCTTTGGGGCATAGTGTGACTTTGTCCAGTGCCGGCAAGGTCTGCAACATCCCGGGACTTCCTCTTGGTTTTGCGATTATTCCGGATCCGGAGATCCGTGAAAGATTCCGGGCTGTACAGGATGGAACCATCGGCTGCTTTAATGTCCTTACCATGGCAGCGTATGAGAAAGCCTATGATGGAAGCTGTGATGCGTGGAAGGATGCTTTGCGAGATCACCTGCGGGAAAATCGGGATTATCTGGAAGAAGTGATTGCAGAAATACCGCAGCTTACCATGACGCACAACGAAGGAACCTATCTTTCCTGGATCGATTGTTCCGCTCTGGGGCTGGAGAATCCGGCGGAATACTTCTTAAAGGAAGCAAAGGTGATGTTTTCAGATGGGGCGATATATGGAGCCCCGCAATGTATCCGGCTGAACTTCGGGTGTCCCAAAGCACAGCTGAAAGAAGCTTTGCGAAGGATGAAAGAGGCGGTTGAGAAACTGCTGTAAGAGATAGGACGTATCGTTTTCCGGAATAACAGAGGAAGCGTTGCAACGACCATAGTAAATATATGTATAGATAAATAACAGACCGGTGTTCGGGATTTGCTGATGGATAACAGCTGTTTCGGAAACCGGTCTGTTTTGCGTGATCAGGAATTGTTCATTGCGATTTAATGCGGCAGGCGAAGCGGATTACAGAATCTCGACCAGCTCGATCTGGAAGTTCAGCTCTTTGCCGGCCATTTCATGGTTGGCGTCAAAGGTGATCTGAGTTTCTGTTTTGGCTGTTACGATAACCGGAACCTGTTGTCCGCCTTCGCCATACAGATATACATGCTGACCAACCTCCAGTTCCTCGGAGCCCGGAAGCTGTGCGATCGCAATATCAAAAACGGCATTCGGATTCACTGGTCCGTAAGCTTCTTCCGGCATCAGGTGTGCATTTATGATCTGTCCCACTTCCATATCAGCCACTGCCTTGTCAAATCCGGGAATCATCATGCCGGCACCGCAGATGAATTCAAGGGGTTCTTCCCTGTCATAGGAAGAATCAAACTGCGTACCATCATTTAAAGTACCTTTATAGTGTACCCGGACAGTTTTGCCAACATTGCGTCCTTCGATTCCGGGTCTGGAATGACCGCCGCATCCGCCGCAGGAATGTCCTTTACCGTGACCGCATCCATGCTCACCGCAGGAATGTCCTTCTTCATGATCATGGTGATCGCATGTTACACCGGCATTTGCCAGTTCGCCTTTTAAATACGCTTCTACTGCAGCGTCTGTATCACCCTGCGCACCGGCACAGATCTCGATGCCGGCTTCCACCAGTGCGTTCCGGGCACCGCCGCCTATGCCGCCGCAGATCAGAACATCGATATTATTTTCGGCAAGGATTCCGGCTAAGGCACCATGACCGCTGCCATTGGAACTGATCACTTCACTGGATACGATCTGCTCGTTTTCGACATCATATACTTTGAAAAATTCTGTTCTTCCGAAATGCTGGAAGATGTTTCCGTTATCATAAGCTGCTGCAATTCTCATATGAATTCTCCTGTTCTTATTAATTATTTGATACGTATCATAGCATTCTTTAAAAAATAAATCAATGGTCGCATGCGGGTTGACCTCTGTCCTGTTTCTTTGCGGTATGATTGCATTATCAAAAGAAAGAATAATCATGAAGTGGAGGAAAGCATTATGAGAAAAGGGCTGACAGAAATCGTATTTATCCTGGACAGAAGCGGTTCTATGAGCGGACTGGAGTCAGATACCATCGGAGGCTTTAATGCAATGCTTGAGAAGCAGAAGAAGGAAGCCGGCGAGGCATATGTATCCACAGTTTTGTTTGATGATAACAGAGAGGTTCTGCATGATCGGGTCCCGATTCAGAAAGTCCCCAGGATGACAGAACGGGATTATTGTGTCCGCGGCTGTACGGCATTGCTGGATGCTATCGGAAGCGGAATCCATCACATTTCCCTGGTACATAAGTATGCAAGAGAAGAGGACCGCCCGGAGAAAACTTTATTTGTGATCACGACTGATGGCATGGAGAATGCCAGCAGACGTTATAGTTACGAGAAGGTTCGGAAGATGATACAGCATGAACAGGAAAAATACGGGTGGGAGTTTTTGTTTATTGGAGCCAATATCGATGCAATACAGGAGGCAGGCCGTTTTGGAATCCGAAGAGAAAGAGCGGTCAATTATGTGCATGACCGGATTGGAACGCAGACGGTCTATGAGGCTGTGGGGAATGCTGTTACAGCAATGCGCTGTGCGAAAAGCGCTGAAATGTGCGCGGAAGCGTTGGACAACAGTGCATGGGATGAAGTTATCAATATTGATTATGAATGCCGTTCGAATAGATTTTGAAAGCTGATCGGCAGGAAAAATAATATAAACAGCGTTTTGAGGGAAAGATAGGATGAGAGAGCTGTAATGGAAATGTGCATGAGGAGAGAGCTGTGATGAAAAGAACAGGGGATAGTGCAATTGCACTGTCCCCTTGATGAAACATTTTTCTTATTCTTCTGAAAAGCTGTCTTTGCCGACGCCGCATACAGGGCAGACAAAATCTTCCGGCTGATCTTCAAATGCTACACCATCATGCTCCTCCGGATCATATTCCCATCCGCAGACATCACATGTATATTTTGCCATGTTCTTATACCTCGCAGTTATTTATTAAGCGCACAGATTAACCAAAGTATCTTGCAAGAAGACCTGCAAATGCTTTTCCGTGACGAGCTTCATCTCTTGCCATTTCATGAACGGTATCATGGATTGCATCAAGGTTAGCAGCTTTTGCACGTTTTGCAAGATCAAATTTACCAGCTGTTGCACCGTTTTCAGCAGCAACGCGAAGTTCAAGGTTTTTCTTTGTGCTGTCTGTAACAACTTCGCCAAGAAGTTCAGCAAATTTTGCAGCATGTTCAGCTTCTTCGTAAGCAGCTTTTTCCCAGTACAGACCGATTTCCGGATATCCTTCTCTGTGTGCAACACGTGCCATAGCAAGATACATGCCAACTTCTGTACATTCGCCTTCGAAGTTTGCTCTCAGGTCAGCAAGGATATCTTCGCTAACGCCCTGAGCCACACCAACAACGTGTTCAGCTGCCCAGCTCATGCCTTCTTCCTGTTTGTTGAATTTTTCAGCCGGAACTTTACACTGTGGACACTGCTCTGGAGCTGTGTCGCCTTCATGAACGTAACCACATACACTACATACCCATTTTGCCATAGTTTTAATCTCCTTTTGATATAAAATATAGTAATTATTACTGTTATTAAACTAACATATTGACCTTCTTATGTCAAGGTGTTTTCGCCAATGAGAAAGCCAAAGAGAAGGAAGCAGGAACCGAAGAGAATTGCAGAACCTCAGGCGTCATGGATGCCGCTTTCCGGGTGCATGCAATCTTCACAGATTCCGGAGAAAGATACACGGCAGCCGTCTATGATTCCGGGATACCGGCTTTCTGCAGATTCCAGAAGCTGTTGGATCCCGGTATCGTTCATGTCTATTACGCGCCGGCAGTTCCGACACAGAAAATGACAGTGCGCGTCGGTGCGCCAATCGAAATGATCTGCACCGGACAGCCCCGGGACCTTCTGAATCTCGCCGATATCCGAGAGCAGAGACAGGTTTCGGTATACGGTCCCCATGCTGATGTTCGGATAGATCTGTCGAATATTCTCATACACCACATCCGCGGTAGGATGATCCGTACGTTTGCTTAGAAATTCCTTGATCGCCTCTCTCTGGCGACTGTATTTCAGAGCAGCCATCTGCAGCCTCCTTATAAGAATAACAGTAATCTATATTGATATAATAACTGAGGCGGTACATCCCGTCAAGATACTCTTATCAAGTGCCGGAAATAAGGTATGACGGGAGTCCTTCCGCAAGGTGTGACAGAAGGTTTTCATTGACTTTTACGGTATATTTTGATAACCTTAATCACAGTATCGGGCGCTTTGAAAGACGGATAAAAGGCCTGAATGATTTAATCGAAATTGACGCTTTTGTCCTTTGCGAACCGACAGGCAGGATGAGGGCTTATTTTTTGAAAGGAGCATGGAAATGGAGAAGCAGAAGTATTATATTACGACGGCAATTGCCTACACTTCCGGTAAACCGCACATCGGCAACACCTATGAGATCGTGCTGGCTGATGCGATTGCACGTTATAAAAGACAACAGGGCTATGATGTGTTTTTTCAGACCGGAACAGATGAGCATGGACAGAAGATCGAGTTGAAGGCACAGGATGCAGGCATTACACCGAAACAGTTTGTAGATGGTGTTGCATCTGAAATCAAAGGAATCTGGGATCTGATGAACACTTCCTATGACAAGTTTATCCGTACCACAGATGAAGACCATGAAGCACAGGTTAAGAAAATTTTCAAGAAAATGTATGCAAAGGGTGACATCTATAAAGGTGCTTATGAAGGAATGTACTGTACTCCATGTGAGTCCTTCTGGACAGAGTCCCAGTTAAAGGATGGCAAATGCCCGGACTGCGGCCGTGAAGTGAAACCGGCCAAAGAGGAAGCCTACTTCTTTAAAATGAGCAAGTATGCAGATCGTTTGATTGAACATATTGTTCATATTGAACTTGC
>JABUSW010000101.1 GCA_021443885.1 Blautia sp. | reverse complement strand
CAAAGCTGTGCGATCAATTCCAGTCCGAAATCAATTGCGGTTCCCATTCCACGGCTGGTAGTTACATTTCCGTCTGCTGCCACAGATTCCATGGTGACAAGTGCACCGTTCTCCGCCAGCATGTCCATAAAGGATGGATAAGAGGTTGCTTTTCTTCCTTTTAAGAATCCAAGCTGAGCAAAAATGCTGGGAGCCGCACAGATCGCTGCAATCTTCTTCCCTTTGTTATAGAAATCCTTTACAAGCTCCATCAGTGGTTCGCATGCAGCCAGATGTTTGGTTCCGGGCATTCCTCCCGGAAGCACAAGCATGTCTGCATCGGAGAAATCAACCTCTGCAAAGACAGCATCTGCCGTCAATGCGACCTTATGCGATGTCTCAATCTCTTTCGTATCCTTAATGGATACCGTTTTCACGTCAATCTGAGCACGACGCATCAGATCCACCACGGTAAGTCCTTCGATATCTTCAAAACCATCTGCCAGAAAAACATATACTTTACTCATTCTGTTTCCTCCTAAGATACTATAATCGTTTTCCTTTTTCTGCTGCTCCGTTTAAGGCTTCAAAGACAGCACTTCGAAACCCTGCTTTTTCCAGAATACGTACCCCTTCAATGGTGGTACCTCCCGGAGACGTTACCATATCCTTCAACACGCCGGGATGCATACCCGTCTCCAGGACCATTTTCGCACTTCCCAGCACACTCTGGGATGCAAAGGCATAAGCCTGCGTCCGCGGCATCCCCTGTGCAACTGCCGCATCTGCCATTGCTTCAATAAACATGCAGACATACGCCGGCGAGCAGCCGCTGACTGCTCCGACTGCATCCATCAGCCGTTCCGGCACCACTTCTGTTCTCCCGAAGCTATCCGTTATTTCGCAGATCATTGTTAACTCCTCTTCATTGATCCGCTCACTGACGCACACACCCGTCATTCCCTCTCCAACCATTGCCGGTGTATTCGGCATCAGGCGCACGATTTTCAAAGGTTTTTCGCATTTTTCTTCGATCCATTGCAACGTCTTCCCCGGTGCTATGCCTATCACGATATGTTCCGGCGTCAGGTCGTCTCTTACCTCTTCCAGAACCTCTTCGTAAAACTGCGGTTTTACTGCAAGCACGACGATTTTCGCATTTTTCACCACCTGACGGTTATCCAGCGTCACGCAGACTCCAAGGCTTTCTTTGCTTCTTTCACTCCCGTTTTTTGTCTTATTGGAAACAATGATCTCCTCTTTCCGGCAGATTCCTTTATTCAGTATTCCTCTGATCATAGCTGCTGCCATATTACCGCAGCCGATAAACCCGATCTTCACACGATCACATCCTTTTAAATTCTTTCCCTGATAAAAAAGCAGGATATGCACAATCACATATCCTGCTTATTATACAATACCTGTTTCTTATTTTTCAACCCTTCCATAGCGCAGTGCGATGGCTTTCATATCTTTCTGGAGATTTTTTGAGAACTGTTTTTTCGTCAATCTCCATTTCCAGTTTTTCCCTAACGTGGATGGCTGATTCATACGCGCCGTATTATCCAGTCCAAGATAATCCTGCATCGGAATAATACAGGTATCGGCAACGCTTCGCATAGCCATGCAGATGATGTCCTTATACAGATCCGGGTCCTTATCGTAATGATTATTCAGATAATCCCGTACCATTTTCTTCTCATGTTCCGGAAGTGCTTCAAACCAGCCCACCAGGGTCTCGTTATCGTGAGTCCCGGTATAAACGACACAATTCGTGGGATAATTATGCGGAAGGTAATCACTGGCTGTTCCGGTGTCTCTTTCGTCAAAAGCAAACTCCAGCACCCGCATATTCGGATATCCGCTTTCCGCCACCAGCTGACGTACCGAATCTGTTACATAGCCCAGATCTTCCGCGATGATGTCTCTTTGTCCCAGACGCCAGGAAATCGTGTGAAACAGATCCATTCCAGGGCCTTTCTCCCACCATCCGTTTTCCGCAGTGGTATCTCCAAAAGGAATCGCATAATACTCATCAAAGCCTCTGAAATGGTCAATGCGCAGTACATCGTACAGCTTGAAGCAATGCGCGATCCGTTTTACCCACCACTCAAAACCGGACTGTCTGTGTACTTCCCAGTTATAGATGGGATTTCCCCAAAGCTGGCCTGTTGCTGAAAAACCATCCGGCGGGCATCCTGCCACCAGAGTTGGCTGATTCGCCTCGTCCAGTTTAAATAACCACGGGCTTGCCCAGGTATCCGCGCTGTCCATTGCAACATAAATCGGAATATCCCCGATGATGCGGATGCCTTTGCTGTTCGCATATGCCTTCAGACTGTCCCATTGCTGACGGAATTTAAACTGCATATATTCCTGAAACTCAATATCAAAATACAGCTCTCTTCGGTAATAATCCAAAGCGTTCTGCCAACGATTCCGGATATCCTCTGCCCATTCACCCCAGGCAACACCTCCAAAGCGTTCTTTCACAGCCATGAACAGTGCATAGTCCTTTAACCAGTATCCTTCCTCCTGTTGGAATCTCACAAAATCCGGATTCTCGCTGATATTGCTGCGTTCATATGCTTTTCTTAATAACCCGAAGCGTCCTTTATAGATTTTCTCATAATCCACATGACTTTCATCACATCCAAAATCAACGCTGTCGCATTCCTTCTTTGTCAGAACACCTTCCGATACCAGGTCTTCCAGACTGATAAAATATGGATTTCCGGCAAATGTGGAAAATGACTGGTACGGAGAATCCCCGTAGCTGGTAGGCCCCAAAGGCAAAATCTGCCAGCAGCTTTGTCCGGCGCTGCTCAGGGAATCCACAAAATCATAAGCTTCTTTTGAAAAACACCCGATACCATACTTTGATGGCAAACTGCTGATCGAAAGCAATACGCCGCATTGTCTCTTGTTCATCATACGCCTAACTCCATTTCCCAACGGACAGATCCATTGTCATAATAGCATTCACTCCTACGTTGTCAAAAGCCTGCCTATCTGGTCTCTCCCATGAAAAACAGAGCAATGGTTCCCGGACCCGCATGAGACCCGATGGTCGCACCGATCGTATTGATCAGCTCCACCTTTATATCATATTTTTCTTTTATCAGGCCTGCCACGTACCGTGCATCTTCTTCACTATCCCCATGGCTGATGAAGATCGTATCACAGGAAGAGGGATAGCTTCCCACCTTTTCATCCATGAGATGCACAAGATCCTGCAGTGATTTCCTGCGGCCACGGCTCTTTCCTATGGCGATCAGATGGCCTTCTCCATCCACATGAAGCAGCGGTTTAATGCTGAGCATTCCTCCAAAAACAGCCGTAGCTTTCGACACACGACCACCCCTGTAAAGATGATTCAGATCGTCCACGGTAAATACATGAATCATGTTCAGCTTGTGTTCTTCCACCCACTCTGCAACGGAGTCGATATCCTCACCGGCTTCCTTTTTCATCTGCGCATAATAGACAAGAAGTCCCTGCCCCAACGATGCACAAAGAGAATCGATCACGTAGATCTTGCGATCCGGATATTTCTCTCTCAGTTCTTCCGCCGCGATACGCGAACTGTTATAGCCGCCGCTGAGTCCGGAGGAAAACGCAATGTGAAGAACATCCTTCCCCTCTTTTAAGATCGGTTCCATTAATTCTTTGACGTCTTCAGGGTTCACCTGTGCCGTTGTTGGAAGAGCCCCATTTCTCACCCGGTCATAAAATTCCTTTACCGGAAGAAAGTTTCCAACTGTATAATGTGCACCATCGATGTAATAACTGAAATAGGCACAACCCACTCCATGCTCCTGAAAAAAGGACTCCGGAAGGTCGGAATTGTCATCGGTTGTAATAATAAAATTTGCCATTGTTGTATTCCCCTTTAAATGTTCCTTTATATCCAATCGCTCTGCTAAATCGCAAATCCTGAAGATAATTCACAGGCGCGATAAGCAGCAGGTGCTCCACTTTGGGAAAACCTGATTTTTCTTGGATTATAACATTCTCAATTTATATCTGCAAGTATTTCCAATGCCCGCAGAAGCTGTGTATCTTTCTCATGGGGCACATCATCGAGGCCTCCCACTTCCAGATCCTGGTCCACTTCCACATCCGGTTTGATTCCAACCTCATGGATATCCTGTCCCTTCGGCGTAAAATACTTTGAGACGGTAAGTTTAATGGCACTTCCATCCCAGAACTCCTTAATTGCCTGCACAATACCTTTTCCGTAAGTTGTCTTGCCAACAATGGTTCCCAACCCGTAGTCCTGAATTGCACCTGCGAATATTTCAGAAGCACTGGCACTGTTTTCATTTACGAGCACCACCAAGGGCCTGTCAAAAGCATGGTCGTTTTCACAGGTATACTCTTCCCGCTCTCCATACTTATCTTCCGTGTATACGATCAGTCCTTCCGGCAGCATCTGCTGAAGCACATCACATACGGAGCTAAGCAGACCTCCCGGATTATTGCGAAGGTCAACGATCAGTTTTTCCATTCCCTGCCTGTCCAGTTCCCGGAGCGCATTTTCGTACTGTTCCGGCGTCACGCCTTTGAATTCCGTGATTCTGATGTAACCAACCTGGTTCTCCAGCATCTCGTATTCCACCGATGGAATCTTTACATGATCGACAGTAACAGAAAACTCCAGAAGCTCCACCTCTCCTTCTCTGCGGATGGATAAAACCACCGTTTTCTCCAGTTCTGATTTGATCAGCTCCACAGTTTCCGTTATGTTTTTCTCAAAAATATCAACACCATCGATGGCGACGATCTCATCCCCTGCAAGAATCCCCGCAAGATCTGCCGGTCCTCCCTTATAGCATTCTTCGATATTTGCCGCTTCATTTTCGTCTTTTTGAATCAGCACACCGATCCCCATATAATTGCCTTCGGACTCCACCGTCTCTTCTTCGTATTCTTCTGCGGTATAATAGCGGGAATAAGGATCTCCCAGCCCATACAGCAGACCTGCATATACTCCTTCTGCCAGAGAATCCTCATCCTTCTCTTCCAGATAGTACTTATCGATCAGGTATTCCAGATCCTTGATCTTTTCAACGTGGCGGCTGTCTGTCAAAACATTCGGCTGCGCTCTGCTTCCGATCCATCTTCCAAATATAAAAGCTCCTGCCAGCAATATGGAAAGAAGAATACCGCAAAGCATTCCCCTTCGAAATATCTTTCTGTTCATATAATCTATACTTTCAAGTGTTTACGGGTAGTCCAGAAGCTTCCAAGGAATCCGATTCCGATACCAAGTGCCAGGGCAATCGGCACCAGGGTTTCAAATATCTTCAGAACCGGAATCAGTTCGATCACTCCGGATAACACATTAAACCTGTTCAGTATATACTGAACTGCACTATTATACCCAAAATACAATCCCACCAGAGGAATTGCCGCACCGATCACACCAAGCACGATCCCTTCCAGAACAAAGGGACTCCTGACAAAAGCATCCGTGGCACCGATATATTTCATAATCCCAATCTCTTCTTTACGCACAGAAATACCCACGGAAATCGTATTACTGATCAGGAATATGGAAATAAACAACAGAATCGCAATAACCGCGATAGAGATGTAGGAAACCAGTTTGTTAATAGAGCCCAAAGTATTTGCAGCTTCTTCGGACTGGTTGACTTCCCGGACATTCTCCATCCCTTTGATGTATTCAACCACCTCTGCCTGTGCATCTACCGATTTCAGATAGACCCGGTAATTAGAGGAATTTACAAGCGGATTCTCATCCTTAAACCCTTCCGCAGCTTCGGACTCTCCAAAGTATTCTTCCTTAAATTTCTCCCAGGCTTCTTCTGCAGATTCAAATTCAATATGATCAACGATGGGCTGCACTTCAATGGCTGCACCAACCGCCTGCATTTGTTCCAAAGTGGTTCCTTCATCAAAGAATACGGTGATGGGCACCTCTGTTTCCATGCGTTTTGCAATACTGTTGATATTGTTTACAATGGAATAGAAAACACCAAACAGAAAGATGCAGGCTGCCATTGTCAGAATCGATGCCAGAGAAAACATCCAGTTTCTCTTAATATTGATGATACCCTGCTTCAGAGTATACACAAGTGTACTAGGCCTCATGATACTCTCCTTTCTCTTCGTCGCTGACGATCACGCCATCGTGCATGGTAACAACGCGTTTGTGCATACTGTTCACAATTTCACGATTATGGGTTACGACCAGAATCGTGGTACCAAGCTCATTGATCTGCTCCAACAGCTTCATGATCTCTTCCGACGTATTCGGATCCAGGTTACCGGTTGGTTCATCTGCAAGAAGAATATCCGGTCGATTCACAATTGCTCTTGCGAGGGCAACTCTTTGCTGTTCGCCTCCGGACAGTTCATCCGTTCGCGATTTATACTTTCCTGCAAGTCCAACCTGCTGCAGTACTTCCGGAACGCGTCTGCGGATCACACGGGTAGGTCTTCCGATAACCCGCTGCGCAAATGCAACATTCTCATATACGTTCCTGTCCTTTAAAAGCCGGAAATCCTGAAATACCACGCCGAGTCTTCGACGGTACTTCGCAACACGTCTGTGTTTCATTCCTTCAAGCCGTTCTCCACCCACTATGATCTCCCCTGAAGTGGAATCCAGTTCTTTTAATAACAGCTTGATCAATGTCGATTTTCCCGACCCGCTGCTTCCGACAATAAATACAAACTCTCCCTGTTTTATATGAAGATTCACCTGATTTACCGCCGGAAGTCCTTTTCCATAGGATTTGGTCACATTAACCAGATCGATCATTTTTCCCCTCATTTCTTACACAATCTACAGTTTCTCACACATTCTATGCCATAACAGACCTTCGGTCAAGGGGTTTCACAAAAAAGAAAAGAAGTCCTGATGGAAGGAATCTCTTTCATCCCCATGCAGAACTTCTTTACTGTATACTTCTCTCAAGCATGTGCAGACGCACCGCCGGATGCGGATCCTGACACAATGATCAATACTCCAGCGTCTCCATATACTTCATATAACGTACCACCATCAATGCGATCTTGAAGGTGATCGCATCTTCAAACACCCGAAGATCCAGCCCCGTACTCTTCTGCAGTTTATCAAGCCGGTATACCAGCGTATTCCGGTGAATGTAGAGCTGTCTGGATGTTTCTGATACATTCAGGCTGTTTTCAAAGAACTTATCAATGGTGATCAATGTCTCTTCATCAAAATCATCCGGTGATTTATTCTCAAAGATTTCCTTAATAAACATCTTGCACAAAGGAATCGGAAGCTGATAGATCAATCGGCCGATCCCCAGGGAACTATAAGCGATCACATCCTTATCCCCAAAGAAGATCTTGCCTACATCCAGAGCCATCCTTGCTTCTTTGTAGGAACGGGATACCTCCTTGAGTTCATTCACGATGGTACCATACGCAATATGCGCACCCTCTTCCCTTCCCAGACCCAGTGTGTCCAGAATCGTGTTGGAAAGCTTCTCCATATTGTCATAATTCTCACCGTCTTCCAGCTCTTTCACAATAATAATACTGTGCTCATCCACTGCTGTGATGAAATCCTTGCTCTTTCCATTGAACAGGCTGCGAACGCTTTCCATGGAATTATGATCCTTTTCCTGCTGCATCTCAAGAATCATAACAACACGGCGTTTATCCGCCTCTATATGAAGCTTCTTAGCACGATTATAAATATCCACCAGAAGGAGATTGTCTAGCAGAAGGTTCTTAATAAAACTGTCTTTATCAAAACGTTCTTTGTATGCAACGATGAGATTCTGGATCTGGAATGCGGCAAGCTTTCCTACCATGTATGTGTCCTCATCTTCTCCATGAGCGACCAGAACATACTCCAGCTGATAATCATCGAACACTTTAAAATACTGGAAGCCTTTGATCAGCTGACTGTCTGCCTGAGAGCCAACAAACGCCTGAATATCTGCCGGCTGAATCGAAAAATCTGCATAGGTTGAAGCCAATGCTTTCCCATCGGTATCGATCACGCAAAATTCTGTTCTGGAAATCTCTTTCAAACCTTCTAATGTATTCTGTAAAACCTGATTCGAAATCATGCCCTCATCCCCTCTGTTCATTTTAACTTGTTTTCATAAAAAACGGATACTATCAGGAATCATTTTAATACAATTTCACCAAAAATAAAAGGGGGTAAACAAAAAAACTTGTATTTTATCAATACTCCTCCAGAAAAGAATGGCGTATCTGCTTCTGTTTGTATCCGATTACCGTATCAAGATTTACATTTTCAACACTCTTGAAAATATTCCCTTCCACAAAGGGATTTGTCTTTTTCAATTCTTTGATCAGCATCTTGGTCTCCAGCCGTTTCGAATCGTAGATCTCACTCTGGCCCAGATGGCATTGCTCGGTAAATCGACAGGCACATTGCAGGAAACGAAGCTGATTGGCATCTCTCCAGGCAATGATATCTTCCTCACGAATCAGATACATGGGGCGAATCAGCTCCATCCCCTCAAAATTCGTGCTGTGAAGCTTTGGCATCATTGTCTGAATCTGCGCACCATATAGCATCCCCATAAGTATTGTTTCAATCACGTCATCGTAATGATGTCCCAGGGCAATTTTGTTGCATCCCAGCTCCTTTGCCTTACTGTACAGATGCCCCCGCCGCATACGGGCACACAAATAGCAGGGGGAATGATCCTCTTCAAACACAATGTTAAATATGTCCGACTCAAAAATGGTAACCGGCACATTCAGTTTCGCTGCATTTTCCTCAATCTGTCTGCGGTTCGCCGACGTATACCCCGGATCCATAACGATAAATTCCAGTTCGAAAGGAACCTTTCTGTGTCTTTGGATCTCCTGAAAAAGCTTTGCCATCAGCATGGAATCTTTTCCCCCGGAGATACAAACCGCGATCCTGTCATTTGGTTGTATCAGTTCATAAGTCTTGATCGCTTTGGCGAATTTTGAAAACAGACGCTTATGAAAGGTCTTGCGGATTCCTTCTTCCACCTCGGCATAAAAAGGTTTTTCCTGTCGTTCGTGATTCTGATCAGTCATGCTTCTTCTCCCGGTTGTCGTTTTCTTTCCACAGGTCAAAACAGTTTTTCACCTGCCACGTATTTTGCACAAATATTCCTGTCATCTGCCAGATAAATGACTCTTTCCAGACGTTCCTCCAGATTACGGTCTCTGCTTCCGGCAATACGGTCGTCCTGGATCACAATGGCATCAAATGCAAAATCTTTCTGAAAACTGCCGGTATTTCCCCAGAATTCGCCGCCTCCCAACGTCGCCATATAGAATACTTCTTTCATATTAAGCGCTTTATACTGCGGATCAATATGGCGCCAATACATTTTCGACAGCTGGATCGTCTGTGCCATAGTGCGAAACAGAGACAATGTGCTTCCACCGGCTATATCCGTACCAAGACCCAGGTGAAGTCCGCCATCCAGATACTTTCGAATCGGTGCAATGCCGGAAGATATATTCATATTCGAATCCGGACAATGTGCGACCCAGACCCCGTTATTCTTCAGCAATGCAATCTCTTCTTCGTTGCTGAATACACAGTGCGCCATGATCGTGGGGCATCCCGGTCCTCCAAACAGACCGTACCTCTGATAGATTTCACCATAGAAGGAAGCCCAGGGGCACAATTCTTTCACAAAGGATATTTCACCGGGACTCTCGGACAGATGTGACTGAACCGGTATCCTGTAATCCGCCTGGATCTCCTTCAGTCCTTCCAGAAGTCTCTCCGTGCAGCTTGGTACAAACCGGGGCGTCAGGATAGGCTTCACACGCCGATACCGGTTCCGGACTTTTTCCAGCCAGTATCTTGTATCGTCCACAGAAGCCTGTGCACTTGTTTCCTTCAGATAATCCGGTGCGTTGCGATCCATATTTACCTTTCCCACAAAGGTTATCAGACCGGATTCCTCCAGCAGATCCATCAGGATCTCTGTTGCTTCAACGTGCCTGCTGCCGAAAATGCATGCTCTCGTGGTTGCGCTCTTTCGCAATTCCCGGACAAATTCCCGATACGCATCCCGGGCATAATCAGGATCCATGTATTTTCCCTCTTCCGGAAATGCATAGCTCCATAGCCAGTCCATCAGCTCCTTGTCCATCCCCAGCCCTCGAAAGGGAAACTGTGGTGCATGCACATGCATGTCCACCAGTCCCGGAATGATCAGCTTATGAGAATGGTCCTCCAAAGGAAGCCCCCGGTACCTATCCGGTATTGTCTCATAGATTCCTTCGACGCTTCCGTTGATGCATACCAGATATGCATTCTCCCGTGTAATCAGTTCCTCTTTGCCGAGACTATAACAGAAGTCTCCTTTCACAACAAAAGATCTCTCCATCGGCATCTCCTTTGCGGATCACACAACGCCCAACTTCTCTAACTCCCCTGCTGCCTGCGCAAAATCGCGGAAACAGATGGCGTGTATCCCTGCCTGTTCTGCACCGTCACAGTTCTCCTGCCTGTCGTCTATGAACACCGTTTTCTTCGGATTCAGTCCGAACTGCTCCAGTAATGTGTCGTATATTGCTTTCTCCGGCTTCAGCAGATTAACATCGCACGAGAAAATCGCGCCGTCCAGCTCCTTAAGAAACTGCATTTCCTCTAATGTCTGTTCCCGCATACGGGCGCTGTAATTGGAAAGCACATAGACCCGGTATCCCTGGTTTTTCAGATACTTCACCCAGGTTGCCGCATAATCCCTGATGTGGATCGTCTGTCCGCTGTTCTCCATCACCTTACGGATGTCCCGTTCGTATTCCGGTGCCAGCGCGATCATTTTCTGAAGGTACTCCTCTTCCGAAAGCAATCCCCGGTCTCTCTCTTCCCATACCGGGCTCCGGAAGGTGGCATCTGCAATGTCATCATACTTTTTCCGCGGGTAATGATAAGACCTGAGATATGTCTCCCAGTCATAATCCAGCAAAACCTTTCCCAGATCAAAGACAATATTATCCACTTTGCGGCTGGATACAGGATGCCCGTTCTTCCCCTGCAGTGTTTTGTACACGATCATAATTGCAAAAGCAACGATGGGCAAAAGCATCATCACAACAACGGAAGCCATGAATCTGCCTCTTGATCCCTCTGTTTTGCCGGCTGCAAATACCATCGGCAGGAAAAACAGCAGCAGCAAAAGAATAATTCCCAATATTGCCAGATACCTCTTGTAATTTTTCATATCTCCTCCCGTTTAAGATCCTGTACTGCGATGATAATCCTTCATAAAAGCAGTCAGCAGCTCATCTACGTGCTGTACATACACTTTTCTTTCCGGTTTTCGGGCAAACCGCTCCAGATCTTCCTCAATTTCCTTCGGAATCGATTCAACGAACCCCAGCTCTGTCAGCTTGCTCTCGTACTCGATGGGTGTCCGGATGGTTTTATATGCCATCAAATAGGCCTTCTGCTCTTTCTCACCGCCTCCGGCTTTTATGGCCTGTTCAAAACAATCCAAGGTCTTTTCCATCTGAAACAGATAAGAATACACGCACCCGAGATTATGCCATATCTGCACAGTCAGACCATTCTTTGCTTCTTCCAGCCGGGGCTTCTTCAGAAGTTCCTGGTAGACCTTGATGGCATGTACGTACATGCCGTTGGCCGCCAGCGCATCTGCTTTCTTTTTTTCCCGGACAAGAGGGCTTTCTGCATCGTATCTTGCCACACGGCTGCTAAGCTTCTTTAATTCATCATAAGTCAGATAATTGATCTCCTTGAAAACAGGATAAAGCACATCTTCCACAACAGCAAATTTCCCTACTCTGTGGCGCAGTTTTTCCGCCAGCTCCCGGCAATGAAGCTCTTCCTCGATCCAGTCGCATAATTCTTCGTTCATAATGCTCCGGTCGATCAGATAGAGATTGTGATAAAAATAATAGCAAAGCTCTTCGATACTGTAGATATTAGTGCAGATATTTTTAATATAGTATGGTTTATCCGCTTTCTTGACTTCACAAAGAATATACCCGCTCACTGCTTCACCTCCTGCCAATTTACGGTCTCTTTCCAGACCTTCCTGCTGGATGGAAACAGGTCTCCAAATCCCAGATCCTGAACCATAATCTTGCATTCTGCAGCCGAAACGTATTCCATTTCCAGACGAAGTCTTGTTGTTTTATTCGGGCGCTTCGGCAATCCCGGAAGCGGCATGACCATATGCCTTTTATCATTCTTTTCCATGTCGGATACCACAAAAACAAGATCCTGTACATCATCCAGCAGGAACTCGCAGGATGCTTTGCTGTCATACCAGTTTTTTCCGGCAGTGATCAGCGAATGGTAGGCGGGGGCCCCCATTACACGCATCTCCATTCCGATATTCGTTCGCACCATGGATTCACTGATGTAACGATATCCCTTTGTCTTTCTGCCTTCCGCCTTATCCCTGGCACCGTAACAGGCCCCGCGGGAAAACAGATTATTCCCGTAATACACCTTTCTTTTCTGGAAACACAAAATCCTGACAGAATTCTTCGCCCAATCCTGGGAAAATCCTTCGCCTGTGATCTGGACACTGGAGAACAGTCCGGTTCCCATGGTCTCAGCAACAAAACGGCTGAATCTGTCATCACGTTCTCCTGCTTCCTCCGGCAATTCAATTTCCACAGCCGGCTCCAGGTGCACCAGAGTCTGAGACGATCCGCTGTTCATAGACATCTTTCGATAAAGCACTTTCTTTGTTTCAAAAGCATACCATGCAACGCTGCGGTTCCAGGTCTCCCCTTTCTGTCCCATTACATAATGGAAAAAGCTTTCCCCATAATCCATAAGCAGAAACTTATCCCTGTCAAAACCTGCTGCAGCACATGCCTGCTGCAGATTCTCAACCTGAATCCCCGTCAGCTCCGGCGTACATATCGCCAGACATTTTGTATTCTTAACAGTATCCATGATCCCCAGATATTTGAGCATTCCTTTGATGTATGCAGCCAGAAGCTCCCATGGTTCCAAAATCTCGCTTCCAACCTGTACCGTCTGTCGGCTTTTACTGATCTCATAAAGATTGTCCAGCAAAATACCGGATTGTTCCTTTGCAAAGTACTCTGCCTCTATCCCCACACAATAGTCACCCTGCGTTGTCCTTTTGCACAGCATTGTGGGGATCTCAAAAAGATCTGCCCCAACTTTCATGGATACAGAACGTGGTTCCTGCGCTTTTCTGTCATAGAAACTCATTTGTGTTTTTTCTTTTTCAAAATCAATTCCCACTATCAGATCGCGGATTTCATTCATATCGCATTCCCCTTAAATCTGTCATCTATTCCTCACCTTCTATGGTGAACACTTCTTTTACAAAGTTTTCCTGATGTATATATTTCTGCAGGCGGGAGGCCACTTCGTTGTTTTTGTCCAGATGTCTTGCCATAAGCATCTGATTCAGCATATGATATTTGCTGTTTGCTTCTCCGTCTACTTTATTCATAGTAATCACACGCTCGGAAGTCTTCCTTGTTTTGTCTTTCTCTTCGATCACAAAGCTGTATCGCAGACTCTCCCCGTAAAACAGTGTAAACGTTTTCACAAAAATCCCTTCGTATGTGGCTTGCATCGGCTCTGTGTGATATTTCACATCTTTGTTAAAGCCATTATCCAGGGCATAACGAATAGTCACTTTCGCAGCGGGAGATGCATGGCATTCCACAAAGGTTTTGTCATCCAGCTGATAAGGACTTAATATGCTTTGCGGCAGTTTTCGATAAAATGCAAATAGCATTTCATCCTCCATACACTCCTTCAGCAAGTCTTCCTTCAACTGTGTATATTTCCCCTTGGAATCCTTCTCTTTGGAAATCGCCTTAAACAATGCCAGATGGCATACCCGGTCCACAGGCCATTCTTCTTCGTATACCCGCAGGAGCATTTCGGTTAGAAAACCACTGATGGCATACTCTTTTACAAAGATCCCATAAGCTGCCTGGGTAAGGTATGCGCCGATGGTCTGCCTTTTCCCGGAATGACCGATATAAGACGCCAGTATCATCTCACCATCTTTTCGATAGTCGGAGCACAGCATCAGCAGGCCAAGTATTCTTTCTTCAAATGCATAGGTATCCAGTTCAAAGCCCCCGGCGTTTTTCCAGATCTGAAGCATCTCATCCATCGGTGCATAACGCCATAACATCAGGTAATTCAGCAATGTCTCGTTATATACGCCACGGCGGTGGATCTCGGAAGCCAGAGAAATCAGATCATCATCCCTCTCCCCTTCTGTATCCTGTATCAGCCTGCTTACTGTCTTCAGAAGCCGGGTATCGTCCATGCCTTCAACGCCCTGGCTCTTCATAACCTCTAAGGCCTCCGGATACATTCCGGCTGCTATCAGCACCGTCAGCATTTCGGTACGATCCACTTCTGCATAAGCCCTGTGGTTCATCCCTTTCAGCGTCTTCTCCAGGCTTTCCCCTGTTTCATTCTGAACATAATAATCCAGAATCCGTTTTCGGATGCTGTTACGGTACGCTTCCGTAAATGTCTCGGAATCTGCCGTCTTCAGAAAAACAGGGAGGTTCTCTGCAGAGATCTCATGGTGCTCTGCATAATGCAGCAGCAAACCTGCCTCCTCCTGTCCTTGCCGGATCAGCTCTTCAGCGACAGGCTGTTCGTCCATCAGTTTCGCAAGATTATAGTCAACCGTCTGCACATAACGTCTCTGTTTCTCGTCCTGGAACATGATCACCGCATCATCCGTATAGATTCGCGGATAAGCCGTTCCATGAACACATTGATAGATCTCTTCCTTACGAAGCTGCGCATGTCTGACCACCACATAGCGGATTTTCCGATCATCGCAAAACAGACGATTTGCAAAAATGCAGGAGGCCAGGCTCTTCTGTTCCTCTTCGTCTTGCAGTTCTCTCCAGAATTCCTGATAAAGAATCGCATAATCCTCATTCATTCTTCCATCGCGAAGGGTCCTTCTTGCAAATGCCAGCATATTCTCGCGATATTTTTCATAATTCTGCAAAGAATGCCCTTTGTCCGCAATAACGCTGGCATATATATAAGCCCGTTTTGCATCACTCAGCGTATCGCTGTTATAGGAAAAATACAATAGCAGAGATTTCGGAAGCTCTCTGCGGTACGATACGTCCATGGTTTCAATATAATACTCATACTGCCTTGTCAGGCGAAGCCCCATATCAACCGCCAGGGAAAACCACTTAAAGTACTCGGGTTTGCGGGGATTCCCTTTCATAACATATTTGCAGATCGCAGTCACATTATCCTCGGTGGGATATTGATCACAGATATACGACAAAACGCGATACGTGCTGTCACTGAAACCTTTTTCATAGCTTGTAAGATATGCAAACCGGAAAGCCGCATCCTCTGTCAAGGCCTCATTTCGAACTGCCGCCAGGAACACCTGTACCCAGAAGCGGCTCAGTCTGTGCAGCGGCGTGTAATCCTTCTGCAATGCTTCCCATGCATCATGATACAGCAATGGACTTCGACAACCTTTTTCAAAAAGCTCCTCCATCTTGTATGCCGCAGTCAGGCCGGAGGTCTGTTTCACCGGATCCAGCTTCTGCAGAACACGAAACAGCACATAACTGTCGCTTTGCTGATTATACAGATCCTGAATCTTCTCATACGCCTGCTCCGTATTTCGGATCAAACCGGTGAGAACACACAGGTATGTAAAAAGTCCGGCACTTTCGCAATCCTCATTCAGCGGTTTTCTGCCAAGATATTTCTGCAGTATGGTGACCGCCTCATCTTTATTCTCCTGTTCGTTCAGAATATACGCATAATACATGTCATATTCTGGAAAATCACAGCCCTCTTCCTTCAGCATACGCAATTCATAGCCGCTTCTGCCAAGCCATTCATCCCGTTTCAGTTTTCCCCAGATATAATCAAGATAGTCCTTCACCAGACTGATCTGATGATTCTTTTCACGCATCACAAGATTTCCCTGCAGCTTACTGCCCCGGGAAGCAGTAACGGAATATATCAGTTCCTGATATGGAGTGCGAATATGGATCTCTCCAAAACAGTTTCCTTTGCCGATGCGGTCCTTACGGATGATGTACTCAATCGGATATTGGCTTCCGATAAAATCTTCATCCGTCAGAACATGCCGGGTCACTTCCAGAAAATCCCCGGTAACATCCACCTCAATCCGGATATGCCCCCATCCGGACCGACGCAATACAAAAGATTCTTTCGCAGTCTGCGATACCTCATAGAATTCTGCATTTGTCTTCGGAAGAGAAAGCATGACCGGGTCTTTGCATTTCAAAGCAATCAGGTATTCTTCCACATGCTGATATGTCACCGGCTGATGCGACAGGCCGGTGTATAGAGCCATCGCCTTCTGATCAGAAGGATCCAATACATTTACAAACCGGTCCCCCCGGAACAGCTGATAAGCTTCTTTGAAGTTTTCTTTTGCAATTTCGGTAAATGCTTGCAGATCCAGCGCTTTTCCGGATGCACTGCGCATCTCTTCCTTGCTTCGTCTGACTTCAAACCCCAGCTTATATTCTCCGATATCCGTTGTAAAGCACAGCCAGCCTTTTTTCACGTCACCGGGCTGCATACCTCTGGTATCTCCACTGAGTTTTATACAGACGGTTGTGCCGGAGAATTCCCTGACATCCGGCATAAGGCGTCTGTCCGAAGACATGACATAGCCCCGGATCCTCCAGTCATCCTCTGTCCCGACAAAGATCTCATCTTCCAGAAGCTTCTCATCCTTATCTTCCATTATGATCTTCTCTTTTGAGAAAAGAAGCTTCGGATAATTATATTTGAATTTTCCTCTTAACAGATTTTCTATTTTTTTCTTCAAGGCCCTTCTCCTAAATCACTATAATCCTGTCTCTATTTTGCCACATTTCAGAAAAAAAGACAATCGCAAGGTCCATATTATGTGAAAGGAAAAACTGCCAATAGAGATCTATCAGCAGTTTTCTCCTCTTCGTAATATATCGTATTTTGCAATAGATTCCCCCAGGTCCACATACAATGTCTGCTGCGGGTGTGGTGCACTTTCAACAGGTGTCCCCCCGGCATCCAAAATGGCTTTGACCGACACCGGAATATTCTGTCCATCCGGTTTCATGATCTCGATCACTTCCCCCACAGAGAACTTGTTTCTTTGTGTGATCCGGGCATACCCCTCTTTCGTAATTTCTTCTGCATAGCCAAGATAAGTGTACTCTTTTACATAAGTATTATTATCATAAATCTGTGTGTTCTGATCCGGCTTTCCATAAAAGAATCCTGTGGTAAACTGACGGTAGGTGCAATTCGAGATCTGCTCCTGATACCAGGACATATTCTCCCGGTATTTCTCAGGATCCTCTGCATAATCATCGATGGCTTTACGGTAGGTACGGGCTACGGTTGCTACATACAATGCTGTCTTCATCCTGCCTTCTATCTTCAGGCTGTCGATCCCGCTCTCCAGAATATCCCCTATGTGTTCGATCATACACAGATCTTTGGAATTAAAAATAAAGGTTCCCCTCTCATTTTCAAATACCGGCATGACCTCACCCGGTCTTGTCTCCTCAACGATGGAATATTTCCATCTGCAGGGATGTGTACAGGCACCCTGATTTGCGTCACGTCCTGCCAGGAAATTACTTAACAGACATCTTCCGGAATAGGATATACACATTGCCCCATGGATAAACGTTTCAATTTCCAGATCATCCGGAATATGCTCTCTGATTTCCCGGATCTCCTCCAAAGACAATTCTCTGGCTGTCACAACACGTTTTGCTCCCAGACGATGCCAGAATAAAAAAGTCTCGTAATTGGTATTATTTGCCTGTGTACTGATATGGCGTTCGATCTCCGGACAGATCTCACCGGCAAGGGTGAAAATACCGGGATCTGCAATAATCAGCGCATCCGGCCGGATCGCTTTCAGTTCCTGCAGGTATTCCCGGACCCCTGCAAGATCATAGTTATGTGCCAGTATGTTGACCGTCACATATACCTTCACCCGGTTTTCATGGGCAAAAGCGATTCCTTCTGCCATTTCCGCAAGGCTGAAATTTTTTGCTTTTGCGCGCAGTCCGAAAGCTTCACCGCCAATATATACGGCATCCGCTCCAAACCGCACTGCAATTTTTAATACTTCCAGACTGCTGGCCGGAACCAGTAACTCCGGTTTTCTCATAAACATCACTCCTGCTTAACACTCATCGTCACACCATCTCCCAATGGCAGCACGGAAGTCACCAGCATCGGATTATGGGTCAGTTCATATAAGTATTCTCTCATTCTTTTATAGATCGTACGGTTTCTTCGCTCCACAAGGTAGTGGGATTCAATGATGTCCCCCTCCTGAAGAACGTTATCGGATAACAGAACCGCTCCCGGTTTCATCAGGCGGAGAATATCCGGAAGCCAGTTTATATATTGTCCCTTGGCCGCATCCATGAAAATCAAATCAAAGGGTTCCTCCAGTTCCTTTAAGATCACACCGGCGTCCCCCTCTAGCAGACGGATCTGCTGACTTCTTCCCGCCTTTCGAAAATTCTCTTTTGCAACGGGTATACGCTTCTCATAATTCTCAATCGTCACAATTTCAAGATCTTCCGGACCATACTGGCACATCAGCAGTGCAGAAAAACCCACTGCGGTTCCCACCTCCAGAATCCTCTTCGGTTTCTTAAGTGCCAATATCGTCTTCAGAAAAGTCTGCATCTCCCTTCGAATCACCGGAATCCGCTGCTCTACAGCCTCCTTCAGAATATCCTCCAGAAAAGGAGTATGTCCGGTATCCAGTGCATTCAGATAAACCCGCATTCGCTCATCTACGATCATGGTGTTTCCGTTCCTTCCAGTTCGGTATCTCCTGCAAGAATTCCCATTATTCGATTCGGTGTGTAGGCGGTACTGAGAAGATAGGTCCCTGGAACCATCTGTTTATGATAATTGGAGAAAAACTCCTGCACCAGAAAAACCTTCTCATCTTTGATCAGTCCTTTATTTTTCAGAATCTTCCCGATCTCATAGGTCGATGCCCCCTCCGGGATCACAACAGTGATTTCCTGTCCTTCCCCGGGACTCACAGGCTGCTGATTAAACACATCATGTCCAAACTTGTACGTAGTGCTTCCAACCCAGTATAACAGCAAGATCACACATACATATAATACGATCTTGAAAAAAGTGCCGGCAAGGAATACACCCACCTTTGCAATTTTGTCTCTTGCATTTCCCATAATCGGTTCCTTTCTGTCGGTCTATAAATCCGGTGTCCGTATCCCCGTCTCATTGGTCAGTCTCATACATATCTTCTGAATCAGCTTGCAAAGCGCAAGCTCTGCATCCAGATAAGCATTCACCTGTGGGTTCATCCGAAGCTCTCTGGATTCCATCACCAGCTGCTCGGAGGCTTCCAGAAGCGAATCCTGTTCGGAACTTCTCTGTAGGTTAAAATTCAAACGCCGAAACTGATCGACCCTCTCTTTCAGCTCCGGATCTATCGATAACTTTTCTTCCTGTTCAAGATACCGTTGTCCGATCTCTGATTCTCTGATCTGTTGTATTAATAAATCTACGCTTTCCTGTATATTATCCATGAACTCCTCTATTCCTATGCTTCCATAATGATGGGAAGTATCATAGGGCTCCTCTTCGTTGTTTTCCAAACATAATCACTGAGTGCGTCACGTACGGAATTTTTGATTTTTCCCCAATCCGTCACATTCCGGCTAAAACAATCATCCAGTGCCTCCTGAACAGCTTCCCTTGCATGTTCCATCAGGTCTTCCGATTCTCTTACATATACAAATCCTCTGGATACGATATCCGGCCCGGACAAAAGGACATTGCTGTACCGTTCCAACGTCATGACAACGATGATGATGCCATCCTCGGCCAGATGCTGCCGATCCCGCAAAACGATATTCCCGACATCTCCAACACCAAGTCCATCCACCAGAATTGCCCCTGTCTGCACGTTCTGCGTCACCTGGGCTGAATATTCATCCAGCTCCAGAACGTTGCCGGAAGACAGGATAAACGTATTCTCCTTTGGTACACCCAGATCGATGGCAATCTTTCTCTGGGCAATCAGATGGCGATACTCTCCATGTACCGGTATTGCGTACTTCGGATGCACCAGTGCATAAATCAGTTTGATCTCCTCCTGACACGCATGGCCGGAAACATGGGTATCCTGGAAGGTCACCTGGGCTCCTTTTTCGTATAGTTCATTGATCACCTTTGAGACCGCCTTTTCATTTCCCGGAATCGGATGGGAACTGAAGATGATCGCATCGTTGGGCTTGATCGTAATTTTCTTATGGATATTGGCTGCCATCCGGGACAAAGCCGCCATGGATTCTCCCTGACTGCCGGTGGTTACCAGTACGATCTGTTCATCCGGATAATTCTTCACCTGGTCAATGTCGATCAATGTCTGTTCCGGTATCTTCAGATAACCGAGCTCTGCTGCCGTACCGATGACATTCACCATGCTTCTTCCTTCTACCGCTACTTTTCTTCCGAAGCGATGTGCCGTGTTGATGATCTGCTGAACGCGATCCACGTTGGAAGCAAAGGTGGCAATGATGATCCGGTTGTTGCGATACTCATTAAACAGATTGTCGAACCGGAGACCTACGGTCCGCTCAGACATGGTAAAGCCTGCCCGTTCCGCATTGGTGCTGTCACACATCAGCGCCAGTACGCCTTTTCGTCCGATCTCAGCAAATCGCAGCAGATCGATGGCATCTCCATATACCGGCGTATAATCTACTTTAAAGTCACCCGTATGCACCACGATTCCTACCGGGGAATAAATTGCCAGTGCGGAAGCATCCTGAATACTGTGATTGGTCTTAATAAATTCTATGGAAAAAGCGCCCAGGCTGATTACCTGCCCATGGCGGACCTCTTTCATCTTTGTGACGCCAACCAGATTATGCTCTTTCAATTTATTGGTTATCAGAGCCAGCGTCAGCTTGGTCGAATAGATCGGCACATTGATGTCCTTCAAAACGTAAGGCAGTGCCCCAATATGATCCTCGTGACCGTGCGTGATCAGAAAGCCCTTTACTTTATCGATATTATCCTTCAGATAAGCAACATCCGGAATTACCAGATCCACTCCCAGCATATCGTCTTCCGGAAAGGACAGTCCGCAGTCTACAACAACGATACTGTCTTCGTATTCAAATGCCGTGATATTCATCCCGATCTGTTCCAACCCGCCAAGGGGTATGATCTTCAGCTTTGACTTTGGTTTTGTATTCTTATTACTTTTAAATGGCGTTTTGAATTCCGCTTTTGCAATCTTGTTTTTCTTCTTTTCCTTTGTATCCTTTGCTTTCGTTTCTTTATTTATCTTTTCTTTGATCTTGTTCTCTTTTGCTTTTTCTTTCTGTTTTGTCTTCATCTTATCTTTTGCATTATCGAAACCATGCTGCCTGCCGGCACCGGTTTTATTCTTATTCTCATTCTTCAAATATTGCACCTCCGTATTTATGCGCAATCTATGATTACAGTGTCGAAACAATCTGTAAGCACTTTTGACACCCAACCATCTATAATTACTCCGGTTACATTCGAACACCACAATAACGCAGGATACCCGGTATCTTTCCTGCGTTCAATCAAGTCCTATAAATAGCAACAAAATGAATTACTCATTCCGAAAAGCAACATCTTCCATCATCTGTTCAAACACATGGAAAACTGCTTCGATCTCATCATCGTCATCTACCAATACGTAACACGCATCCGGACTGTCATCTTCCGAAGTATCCTTTAAAATATAGGCATTTGCTTCGCCGTCCGCAGCGTCTGAAACCAGCAGATAGCTGATTCCTCTGATCTTTGTCTGTTCCTCTACATAAAATTCAACGATACTTCCGTCATCTGCTTCGAATTTAATCTTTTCCATAGAAATTCCTTTTTCAAAAACCCTCTTCTCTTACATCCCTTTCGTCAGGTTTCTGATTCTTCCATTTCTTTTTTCATCTGAAGTGAATCCAGATACCCTTGAAGGATAAACACTGCAGCCAGTCCATCCAGATACTGTTTCCGGTTCTCCCTGCGCACCCCTGCTTCCATTAATGTACGATTCGCTTCCAGAGTCGTCAGTCTTTCGTCCCACATGATCACATGCAGACCGGTTCTCTTCTGAAGCTTTTCCTGAAACTCCATGGCTTTCTGTGCACGTTCTCCCATAGTATTGTTCATGTTTTTCGGAAGCCCTACTACAATGGTTTCAACCTGATACTCTGCGATCAGTTCTTCGATTCGGGCAAATGTCTGCCGCAGCTTATCTTCCTGTTTTCTCCAGATCGTTTCCAGATTCTGTGCAGTCAGTCCAAAGGGATCACTCACGGCTACACCAACCGTTTTCGATCCATAGTCCAATCCAAGGATTCTCATACTATTTCTCCCAGGATCTGTTCTTGATATATTCAACCAGAAGCTCCTCAACCAGTTCGTCACGCTCAACCTTCATAATCATGCTCCTGGCACCTTTGTGACTGGTAATATAGGTCGGATCGCCGGACATGATATAACCAACGATCTGATTCACAGGGTTATACCCCTTCTCATCCATCGCCATATATACAAGATCAAGCACTTCCTTTACCTGAAGTTCCTGCTCCGGAATCTTCCTGAAAAACTGTGTATTGCCAAAACTATTCTCTGCCATTTTACCACGTCCTTACCTGTATTTCTTCTATATTCTAATATAAAACAGTCTGAATTACAACGAAAACTTATTCCCCCAAAAGGATATGCGGCTCCAGAAATCCCTTTGCAATAACCGTCACAACATCGTTTTCTCCATAGGAATCCTTCTTTCTTACAGCGGTTTTGATATACTCCCGGCTGTGCCCGATCAGGTATTTCACACCGCCGACCTCGATTTCTTCCTCCAGCAGCACCTGCAGTTCCTTTCCCAGCATAGCGGTTTCATATGCCAGGGAATGTCGTTCATTCATCTCCAGAAGGTTATCACTTCTCTCGCTTTTTACAGTCTCTGTCAGCTGTCCGCTCATTGCGGCAGCTTTCGTTCCCTGCCGTTTCGAATACTTGAAAATATGTGTCTCGTAGAACTGGATCTCCCGTATAAAATCTCTGGAGTTCGCAAACTCCTCTTCTGTTTCCTGCGGAAAACCCACGATCACATCCGTAGTAATTGCCGGGTTCTCATAATACTTTCTGAGAATATCGCAGCGTTCTTTAAACTGTGCACTGCGATAACGACGATTCATCCGTGCAAGGGTCTCATCACATCCGCTTTGCAGTGAAAGATGAAAATGCGGACATACTTTCGGCAATACGGAGATCGAAGCGGCAAATTCTTCTGTCACGATTCCCGGTTCCAAAGATCCGAGGCGGATCCGTTGGATCCCCGGCACCTCGTGCACCTTACGAATCAGCGTCAGCAGCGTCTCATTTTCCTCTTTGAAATCCACCCCGTAAGAGCTTAAGTGGATTCCGGTCAACACGACTTCTTTGTATCCCTTCGACGCAAGCTCTGTTACCTCCTGTAAAATATCCTGCAATTCACGGCTTCGCACCCTTCCTCTGGCATATGGAATGATGCAGTATGTGCAAAACTGGTTGCAGCCATCCTGTACCTTGATATAAGCACGAACATGTTCTGCAGTTCTATGAATTGACAGGTCTTCATATTCGTTTGTTTTATTGATATCAATAATGTACTTTTGATTCCCGCGGGATTTTTCAAATTCTTCGATGGCCTCCGCAATATTTTTCTTTTG
Organism: Blautia sp.; assembly: GCA_021443885.1. Lineage (GTDB taxonomy): Bacteria > Bacillota > Clostridia > Lachnospirales > Lachnospiraceae > Blautia_A. The sequence continues at coordinate 6,630 of JABUSW010000101.1, read as the reverse complement.
ATTATTTCCAAGGATAATGTCAACTGCTTCATCCTTTTCCAGTTTTTCCGTACCTGTCTGGACATAACACCCTGCAGCAGCAACGATAGCATCCGGATTCATTTTTTTCGCTTTATGCAGCATCTGTCTTGATTTTCTGTCTGCAATATTCGTAACTGAACAGGTATTGATCACATATACATCGGCCCCCGGTTCAAAGGGTACGATCTCATAGCCTGCCTCCTCTAAAATCTCCTGCATTGCTTCGATCTCATATGCATTTACTTTACACCCCAAATTATGTAATGCAGCTTTTTTCTTCATATTGCTCCTTTTTGCCGTCCCGTTTTTCTTTCAGGCAGACGCTTCTGCCGGATCTTTTTCACCTTTTCAGATGAGAATTCTTGACTTTTTATTATCATGTTAGTAATATGATAACGTACATAGTAAATAATAAAAAGGAGGTTTCACTGTCATGAAAACCCTGAAAATTTCCCTTAACTCTATTGATAAAGTGAAAGCTTTCGTAAATGAAATAAGCAAATATGACTGTGATTTTGATCTCGTATCCGGAAGATACGTAATTGATGCAAAATCGATCATGGGAATATTCAGTCTGGATCTGTCCAAACCCATCGACTTAAATGTGCATGCAGACGGTGCTGCATTAGAGGAAGTCATGAAACAGATTTCAAAATACGAAGTATAAATTCAGAATAGTGTTATAAAAAACAGAGGAACTTTCGCGCTCCTCTGTTTTTCTTTTTTCATGAGGAAATATCTGTTCAGCGTATCTCCAATACTTCAACAGTATTGATTGCCTCCGCCACCAGTTCATTAATTTTTCCGGACAGCTTCTCCTCCGAACGACGAATCGCTTTCCGGTTTGGCTTCGTAACCGGGTGCTTTGCCACAAAAATTGTACAGCAGTCTTCAAAAGGCTGAATCGAAGTCTCAAAGGTATCGATCTTCTTTGCGATCTCTACGATCTCCTGTTTATCAAAGCCGATCACCGGACGATATACCGGAAGACTGCAGACGTCATTTGTCGCAGCAAGGCTTTGTAACGTCTGGCTTGCCACCTGTCCGATGCTTTCCCCGGTGATCAAGCCAAGGCAGTCCCGCTCATTTGCCAGCTGCTCCGCAATGCGCATCATGTAACGCCGCATTATGATCGTCAACTCATCGTGTGGGCATTGATCATAGATATACAGCTGAATATCCGTAAAATTAACCACATAAAGCCGGATCGGTCCACTGTATCTGGCAACCAGTTTTGCAAGATCTACGACTTTCTGCTTTGCGCGTTCACTGGTGTAAGGCGGGGCATGAAAGTACACTGCATCGATCTTGACGCCTCGTTTTGCGATCATGTAACCGGCCACCGGACTATCGATCCCGCCCGAGAGAAGCAGCATTGCTCTGCCGTTTGTACCGATGGGCATTCCACCCGGTCCCTTAATGGTTTCGGAATAGACATATATCTTATCACGGATCTCAACACTGAGTGTAATCTCCGGATTATGCACATCTACGGAAGCTTCCGGATACGCATCCAGGATCAGTGATCCAAGATGGGCACTGACCTCCATCGATTCAATGGGATACGTTTTCTTCGCTCTTCTTGTATACACCTTGAAGGACTGCCGGAATTCCGGATACCGGTTCTTCATATAGGACATTACATCCTGCCCTAATTGTTCATATCCCTGATCTTCATAGATCACCACCGGACAGATTCCAACGATCCCAAAGACTCTTTGCAATGCTTCTACGGCTTCATCAAAATCATACTCCTCCGGACAGAACACATACACCCGTCCGGATTCCTTCCTGACCGCAAACTCTCCTTCAACCGTGGAGAGTGCGATCTTCATCTGTTTCACGAGGGCATCTTCAAAAAGATACCGGTTTTTTCCCTTGATTGCGATTTCTGCATACTTAATTAAAAATGCGTGAAAAACCATTCTGTTCACTCCTGTAATTTCTATCTTCTGGAATAACGTCTGAGCATGGGAAGCACTTCCCGCAGCACTCCCAGCGTATAATCCACTTCTTCCGGTGTATTTTCTTCCGCAAAGCTGAAGCGAACCGTACATGCAATGTCAGCCGGTTCCAACCCCATGGCCGTCAATACTGCACTTGGCTTGCGTTTATGCGAGGAGCAGGCACTGCCAGCAGATATGTAAATGCCTCTTTCTTCCAACGTATGAAGAAGCACTTCACTTCGAATGCCGGAAAAGCAGGCACTCACAATATGCGGTGCGCCTTCCCGAACCGGCATTCCATGGATCACAACCTGTTCCATTTCCACAAGCCCATTGACCAGCTGTTCCTTGAGTCGATAGAGATGTTCATTCTTCTGACTGCGGTCCAGGTAACTGATGTAAGCAGCCTTTCCAAGCCCTGCGATCCCGGGAACATTGTCTGTGCCGGAACGCATTCCGTTCTGCTGGCCTCCTCCCAGCATCTGCGGCTGAACCTTGACCTTACTGTTCACGTATAAAAATCCTACCCCCTTGGGACCATGGATCTTATGTCCGCTGACAGACAAAAGATCGATTCCTGCTTTCTTCGGATGAATCACATATTTTCCGAATCCCTGGATCGCGTCCACATGAAAAAGAGCTTTCGGGCTCATCTCATGAACTGTTTTTGCGATCTCATCTACCGGCATGACGGAGCCCACTTCATTATTGACGTACATGACAGATACCAGAATCGTATCCGGGCGCAGAGCTTCCTTTAATGCACCAGGCTCAAGGACCCCTCTTTTATCCACCGGAAGTATCGTCAGCTCAAACCCCTGTCTGCGAAGGAATTCCATGGGCTGTAAAACGGCTGCATGCTCCACAGCAGTGGTGACAATGTGATTGCCGCTTCTCTGGTTTGCCATGGCCGCACCGATCAGGGCCAGATTATCCGATTCTGTCCCTCCGGACGTAAAAAAGATTTCCTTTTCATTTACCTTCAGAAGTTTTGCCAGAATCGCAGCACTTTCTTTTACGTATCTCTCCGCCTCCACACCCTTTTGATGCATCGCAGAGGGATTCCCGAAATCCTCCGTCATCGTCTGAATGACAATGTCTTTTACCTCGTCGTAGCAACGAGTGGTTGCAGAATTATCAAAATAAGCTTCCATGGTTGTTACAATCTCCACTTTTTGTTCATACATAACACATTCGCCATATGATGAATCGTTCCCGGACAGCCGAACCAATGTCCTATTTACATCCGCAGAACTCAAGATGCATCATCAGCACAGACAGCATCGTCATGCCGGCTGTCTCTGTCCGAAGAATCCTTTTTCCAAGGGAAAGGATCTGCGCGTTGGCAAGCTCCTGCGCCAGAGCCACCTCCGCCTCTTCAAATCCTCCCTCCGGCCCGATAAAGATTCCTACCCTCTGACCGGGTTTTACCGATGTGATCAGTTCCCTGGTCTTTTGCATTCCCTCTGCACATTCGTACGGGAGGAAGCAAACATCCAGCTTACCGGCCGCTTCCAGGGCCTGCGGCAGCTTCATTACCGGTCTGACCTCCGGAATGATCATGCGTTTTGACTGCTTTGCAGCGCTTTCTGCAATCTGTTGCCACCGGGCAATCTTCTTATCTGCTTTTTTATCATCCAGCTTCACAACACAGCGTTTCATTTCTACCGGAATAATCGCATAGGCTCCTAATTCCACCGCTTTCTGAATGATCAGCTCCATCTTATCACCTTTGGGAAGGCCTTGAAACAGAAAAATCTGTCCCGGAAGTTCATATTGCGTTTCCTGGGCATAATAAATGTGAAGAACCGCCTCATTTTCCCCATAGGACGCAACGGAGCAATAATACTCCAACGAATCCCCGTCACTGATCCACACTTCTTCTCCCGGCTTCATACGAAGGACATTTTTCATGTGATTATAATCCCCGCCTGTCAGACGAATGGTTTTTCCGGTTTCATCGATCTGATGTTTCTCTACAAAAAAACGCTGCATGGATTCAATCCTTTCTCGCGGTTACCGATACCCATTCTCCCTGATGCGTCACTTCCACCAGCGTAAGTCCTGCTGCTTTCACAGCCTCTGTTACCACACGCTCCTTCACATCCAGAATTCCAGAGGTAATATAGTAGGCTCCCTGTTTCATCTGACCAACAATGACAGGGGTCAAAGGAACCAGCACATCTGCCAGAATATTAGCAGCTACGATATCGTATTTCTCATACCCCACCCGATCCTGCACTTCCTTATCGTCAATGATATTACCGATCATCATATCAAAATCGTCGTCTTTTATGTCATTCGATGCCTTGTTCTCTGCCACTGCCGAAAGAGCACAAGGATCCAGATCCGTTCCGACAACATGCTTTGCACCCAGCTTCAACGCAACGATTCCCAAAATCCCGCTGCCGGTACCGACATCCAGAAGCTCCGTATCCTTTGCAACATACTTCTTCAGCTGGCGGATCACCAGCTGGGTGGTTTCGTGCATACCCGTGCCAAAGGCAGTACCCGGATCAATGTGAAGGATCATTTTTTCCTGATCCTCCTCTTTGATCTCTTCCCAGGACGGAACGATCAGAATATCATCGATATAAAACTGGTGGAAATACTGTTTCCAATTATTGATCCAGTCCTTGTCTTCCGTCTGAGACTCTGTAATCGAAGCTTCCCCGATATCCATAAAGCATTTCAGTTCATCCAAGGCTTCCCGGACATCCTGTAATATCCGCTCCTTATCCGCATCTTCCTCCAGGTAAAAGTTCAGATACGCAATTCCATCATCTTCCTGGGTCTCCGGCATAATATCTACAAACATCTGTGCTTTGTCTTCTTCTGTCAATGGCTGTTTATCCTCGATTTCCACGCCTTCAACACCAGCCTCGGACAGAGCTGCAATCACGATATCCTCTGCCTCTGTCGTTGTCTTTATGGTAAAACGATTCCACTTCATTCATCATCACTCCCGTTAAAACATCGTTATTTCTGTCAGCATACGCATCCTCTTAAAGGTCTGCACGTATTATATAGCAGAATCCTTATGAAAACAACAGAAAGTATTCATATTTCATAAATGCCAAAACAGGCGCATGAGCTTTCGCTCCACACGCCTGCACATCTGATCATCTGTTATACAAATGCGACTACGATGGGAATTGTAATGATGGATAAAATCGTACTCAGAATGATTCCGTTGGACAAGACCCGTCCGTCGCCGCCTTTTTCTTCCACACGCATCAAAGGCAGATTTCCTACCGGAACACATGCCATCAACACCATAACGCCAAATATCAGATCATCCTTGATAAATAGCCTTAACACAAAACTGATAATGATCGGGACCACGACAAATCGTATCGCAATGAATAGATACATACGGAGATTCTTCAGCATGGCTTTCACATCCGCTCTTGCCAGGGATACGCCTACAACAACCATCGCCAGAAACGTTGTGGCATTTGCAAGATGGGTAACGGTACTGCTGATTACCATTGGCACCTTCAGCTGGAATACAAAAAGCAGGATCGCAGCAATTGCGCCAATATTTCCCACGTTCACAAAACTCCGAAAGGAAAACTGACCGTCCTCCGGGTCTGCCAGCTTGATTCCCAGGGTATAGAACAGAAGATTGTAAAATAAATTGATAACTGCCACATAGATTACCGAGCCGGATCCCAGCACTGCGGAGGTCAGCGGAATGCCGATAAAACCGGTATTTCCAAACAGGCACATCAATGCATAATGCTTTCTCCATTTTACCTCCACGCGAAGCAGCCGCGGCAGCACCAGAGCAGAAGCCAGCAGGATCAGATACAGAATCACGCCACCGGCTGCTGCCAGCAGCAGTTTATCCGCAGTAATCCCTGTATCCCGTTCCAACCCGCTTTTGATCAAAAGCATAGGATTGCACACATTCACCACCAAAGCTGAGATTCCTCTGGAAACCTCCAGATTGATAAGGCCCTTCCGGTAAGAAATATAGCCTGTCATGATCAGAATTGCGATCATGCACATTTGCTGAAAAACGACGATCTCACTCATCGAATGTCTCCTTCAGTTTATCCATAAAGCTTTTCTTCTTCCCCTTATCCGCAGACTTCTTCTCCTTGGAAGCGGAATTGCCGCAGGCTTCATCAAAAGCACGCAGTGCCTCTTTCGCTTCGGCACTTAAATTCGTAGGAACCTGCACAACCAAAGTCACATAATGATCTCCCCGTACACTCTTGTTGCGAAGAGACGGAACACCCTTTCCTTTCAGGCGGATTCTGGTATCCGTCTGCGTACCGGGTTTTACATCATATTCCACTTCTCCGTCTACGGTCTTAATACGAACCGGTCCGCCCAAGGCAGCCTGTGCATATGTGATGGGAGCTGTAGAGAAGATATGAAGATCCTGTCTCTGGAAGATCGGATGGCGCGCAACGTTCACCTCGATCAACAGATCTCCCCTTGCACCGCCTCGTTTTCCGGGTTCCCCTTTTCCGCGGATCGGAATGCTCTGTCCGTTCTCAATACCGGCCGGAACCTGAATCTTTACTCTCTGTCGGGACGAGGTGTACCCCGTACCCTTACAGCTTGTACACTTTTCCTTAATGATCTGACCGGTTCCTCCGCAATCAGGACATGTCTGAACATTCCGTACCATGCAAAACATAGACTGCTG